>WHUB01000008.1:402-91753 GCA_009377395.1 Actinophytocola sp.
GTCCCGGGGGACGCTCACCATCGCTGGCTCGCGTGACGCCGACGAGGAGAGCGAGGACTACCTCGTCCAGGAAAGGACGTACGGGCAGTTCCGGCGGGACATCACGCTGCCGGAGGGTGTCGATGAGGAGGACATCGAGGCCAGCTTCCACGAGGGGGTGCTCGAGGTCGCCGTGCGGGGGTCGGCTGGTTCCACCGGACCGGCCAGGATCGCGGTCCGCGCCGAGGATTGAACCGGCGACGTCACGCCCTGCCCGGCGCGGGAACGCACCGGGCAGGGCGTGACTCGCTCAGCCGCGTGACGCCGCCGGCTCGGTGACAGCCTCTCGTTCCCGCTCGGCGACCTCGACGTCGTCGTCGGTGCGCCTGCCGATCAGCCGCAGACCGGCGATGAGCGCCGCGAGCGCCAGGGCGTAGGCCAGCCACCACGGCAGGCCGAAGCCGATCGGCAGCAGCCCGGCGAGCAGCGCCACTCCACCGGCGTAGAGCGCGTACGGCAGCTGGGTGCGGACGTGGTCGATCACGTCGCACTGCGAGGCGAGCGAGGAGATCACGGTGGTGTCCGAGATCGGCGAGCAGTGATCGCCCCAGACCGCACCCGCGAGCACGGCCGACACGCACGCGAACAGCACCGGGTGGCCGGCGGCGGTCGCCTCGCCCTGCGCGTCGAGCACCGCCCAGGCGACCGGGACGGCCAGCGGGGTGAGGATGCCCATGGTGCCCCAGCTCGTGCCGGTCGCGAAGGCGACGGCGGCCGCGATCACGAACACGATCGCGGGCAGCAGCGCGGCGGGGATCGTCTCACCCAGCGCGCCCGCGAGGAACTCGGCGGTGCCGAGCTTTTCGGCCAGGGTCGACAGCGCCCACGCCAGCGCCAGGATGATCACCACGTACAGCACCGACTTGACCCCGCTGAACCACGCCTCGATGGTCTCGTTGGCGGTCAGGATCCGCTGGCCGACGCTCATCACCGCGGCGACGATCACCGCGAGCAGCGATCCCCACAGCAGCGAGCCGAACGGGTCGCCCGCGCCCATCACCTCGATGAGGTTGCTGCCACTGCCGGTGACCAGCAGCCCGGCGAGGGTCGTCGCGACCAGCACCACCAGCGGCACGACGGCGTTCACCAGCCGCCGCGGCACATCGTCCTTGGGCTGTAGCTCCTCGGCGAGCGCGTCGCCGCCACCGAGATCCGAGCCGGGACGCAGCACCTCGCCGCTGTTCCTGGCGCGCCGCTCCGCCTTGGCCATCGGGCCGAAGTCCCTGCCGGTCGCGGCGATCGCGAACACCAGCACGATCGCCAGCACCGGGTAGAACGCGTACTTCAGCGACTCCAGGAACACCGCGAAGCCCGACTGCGCCACCCCGATCTTGTTCACGGCGTCGCCGACGAGGCCGACCTGGAAACCGATCCACGTGGTGAACAACCCGATCGCGGCGACCGGCGCGGCGGTCGAGTCCACGATGTAGGCCAGCTTCTCGCGGGAGATGCGCAGCCGGTCGGTGATCGGCCGCATCGTGTTGCCGACGACGAGCGTGTTGGCGTAGTCGTCGAAGAACACCGCGACGCCGAGCCCGCCGCTGGCGAGCTGGCCACGCCTGCGCGTCGACGCCCATCGTGTCACCGCGCCGACGATGCCGTCGGTGCCGCCGTTGCGGCGGATGATGCCGACCACGCCGCCGATCATCAGGGTGAACACGATGATCTTCATGTGATCCGGGTCGGTGAGCGAGTTGATGATGTGCACACCGATCGTGTCGAGCAGCGAGGTGCCGAGGCCGGTGAACGACAGCCCTGCCAGCAGCCAGCCGCCGAGCCAGATGCCCGCGAGCAGCGCGGGGATGATCTGACGGGTCAGCAGCGCGAGCACGATCGCCAGCAGCGGCGGCAGTATCGAAACCCAGGTACCAGTCATGATGCCGTCCTTTCCGATGGGGAGTAGAGGTCGCGGCGGGCGACGGTGACGCGGCGCAGCGCGTCCGGCAGCACCGCGACGCCGGTGCCGGGTCCGGTCGGCACCGGCAGGTGACCGTCGTCGAGCGTGAACGGTTCGGTGATGTCCTCGGCGTAGAAGCGATCCGACGCCGAGGTGTCGCCCGGCAGCACGAAGCCGGGCAGCGCGGCGAGGGCGAGGTTGGCGGCGCGGCCGATGCCGGTCTCCAGCATCCCGCCGCACCACACCGGCACCCCGCTCGCCGACGCCACGTCGTGGATGCGGCGCGCCTCGAGATAGCCGCCGACCCGCGCCGGCTTGACGTTGACGATCCGGCACGCGCCGAGCGCGATGGCCGCCGCGGCATCGCGCGCCGAGGTGATCGACTCGTCGAGACACACCGGGGTGTGCAGCGCCTTCGCGAGCTCGGCGTGGCCGAGCATGTCGTCCTCGGCGAGCGGCTGCTCGATCATCAGCAGGCCGAACTCGTCGAGCCGCCGGAGGTGCCCGGCGTCGGTCAGCGAGTACGCGGTGTTGGCGTCCACCTGCAACAGCAGGTCGTCGCCGAACTCCCGGCGCACCGCACGCACCGGGGCCACGTCCCAGCCCGGCTCGATCTTGAGCTTGATCCTGACGTAGCCCTGCTCGAGGTAGCCCGCGACGGCGTCGAGCAACTCGGGGATGGAGTCCATGATGCCGACCGACACTCCCGACGGCACTCGGTCGCGCACCGCGCCGAGGTAGGTCGCGAACGACATGCCGTACGAGCGCAGCTCGGCGTCGAGGACGGCGGTCTCCAGCACCGCCTTGGCGAGCGGGTGCCGCTTGACCGGCTCGACGGCGGGACCGATGCGCGCCGCCGTCACGTCGCCGAGCGCGGTCACCCTGGGGATCAGGTGGTCGCGCAGCACCAGCTCGGCGCCCGCGACGAACTCGTCGCAGTACAGCGGTTCCGGGTCGCCGCTGAACTCCGCCCAGCCCTCGCCGCCGTCGCCGACGACCCGGAGCAGGAAGGTGTCCTTGTGCCGCATCGAGCCGAACGACGTCCGGAAGGCGCCGACCAGCGGGAGTCTGATGTGGACCAGCTCGATCCGTTCGATCTTCACGTGATCTCCTTCCTGGTCAGCCTGCACCAGCCGTCGCGGGACATGCCGACGGCGACGAAGTCCTCCGCGAACGCCGGCGCCAGCGCCTCGCGGACGGCGGTGCGCCACCGGGCGGCCTGGCCGGGATCGGTGCGGCGCAGGGCGACGATGTCGGTGGGAAACCGGCACCAGAGCCCGCCCGCGTCCAGCACGGTGAGCGGCCCGCCGTCGGGAGCGTCCTTCGGCGCTCGCGCCGCGGCGCCGGGGTCGGGACCATCGACCCGCCGGTACCTGCCCTGGGTCGCGTCGGTGGTGCGCGGGCCGCCCAGCGCCCAGACGACGGTCAGCCGGTCGGTCTCGTCGTTGTCGTTGGTGCCGTCGGCGAGCGGGCCGTAGAAGTCGGCCACGTACTCCCGCGCGACCGCCCCGAGCTTGACCAGGTTGAACCGGGCGTTGCGGGTGACGAGCGGGTCGAACGTCCACGCCATCGACGTCGCGCCGTGGCGCAGCGCCCACGCGCGCTGCGCGTGCTTGAGCGCGAGGCCGACGCCCTGTCCCTGCCGCGCGGACGCCGCGATCAGCGAGTAGCTGCTGTGTGTCCTCGGTGGACCGAAGACGGCGGCCGCGGCGCCCGCGAGACCCTCGGCGTCGCGGGCGACGTGCACCGCGCCACCGGCGTGGGCGAGCGAGACGAGCACGTCAGCGGGCAGCGGGTCGTGGCCCGGTTCGCTGCCCCAGACCGACGCGAACAGCGCGGCGACCGCTCGCAGCGCGTGCGGATCGGTGACGGTCTCGATCCGCACCTCCGCCCGTTCGGCGGTGTCGGCCGCGGTGCGCAGCGCCTCCTCGGTCACTGTCGGCGCGCGCATCAGGGCAAGACACTCAGCAGCTCGTAGGCCACGTGCGCCGCCGCGATGCCGGTGATCTCGGCGTGGTCGTACGCGGGGGAGACCTCGACCACGTCGGCGCCCACCACGTCGAGCCCGGCGAGGCCGCGCAGCACCTCCAGCAGCTCCCGGCTCGACATGCCGCCCGCCTCCGGTGTGCCGGTGCCCGGCGCGAATCCGGGGTCGAGCACGTCGATGTCCACCGAGACGTACACCGGCCGGTCGCCGAGCCGGTCCCGCATCCGGCCGATCAGTTCGTCGAGGGACTTGCGGGCGAAGTCGCGGCAGTTGATCGCGGCGAAGCCGAGCCGCTCGCTCTCGTCGAGGTCGAGCTTGGCGTACAGCGGACCCCGAATCCCGACGTGCATCGAGTGGTCGAAGTCGATCAGCCCCTCCTCGGACGCCCGGCGGAACGGCGTGCCGTGGGTGTAGGGCTCGCCGAAGTAGGTGTCCCAGGTGTCGAGGTGCGCGTCGAAGTGCAGTACCGCGACCGGCCCGTGGCGTTCGTGCGCCACCCGCAGCAGCGGCAGTGCGATGGTGTGGTCGCCGCCGAGCGTCACCAGCCGGGTGCCGGTGCCGGACAGCTCCCGCGCCGCGTGCTGGATGGCGTCGATGGCCTCGGCGATGCTGAACGGGTTCACCCCGGCGTCTCCCGCGTCGGCGACTTGCTGGCGGCCGAACGGCTGCACGTCGAGCGCCGGGTTGTACGGCCGCAGCAGCCGGGAGCTCTGCCGGATGTGGTTCGGCCCGAACCGCGCGCCCGGCCGGTACGTCACCCCCGAGTCAAACGGCACGCCCCAGATCAGGGCGTCCGCGCCGGGCACGTCGGCCAGCCTCGGCAGCCGGGCGAACGTGGTCTCCCCGGCGTAGCGGGGGATCTTGGTCGCGTCAACGGGTCCTGTGGGCATCAGAGCACCTCCGAGTCAAATCCGGTATCGCCGAGCTCGACCGGGGCGATCCGGTCGAAGACGTCGCCGGGTCCTGGTTGGCGGGGTCGGTCTCGCCACCGAAATGGTGTAGCACGCCCCAGACCGCGTTGATCGCCGTCTGCACCGCGCCTTCGGCCCAGCCCGCGGTCCAGGACACATCGTCGCCCGCGAGGAAGATGCCGCGGTGCCGCTCGGCCAGCGTGTCCTGCATGAAATGGGTGTAGAGGCGGCGCTGGTAGCGGTAGTGGCCGGGCAGGTTGGCCTTGAACGCGCCCTGGAAGTACGGCTCGGCCTCCCAGGAGACCGACACCGGATCGCCGATGATGTGGCTGCGCACGTCGACGTCCGGGTAGATCTCGCGCAACGACTTCAGCATGACGTCGACCCGCTCGTGCACCGGCAGCGGCAGCCACTTCAGCGAGTCGTCGCACCAGGTGTAGGACAGACAGATCGCGGCAGGCCTGTCCGGTCCCGAGTCGAGCAGGTAGGTGCCTCGGGTCATCCGGTCGGTGAGCGTCATGCTCATCACGTCGCGGCCGGTCGCCGGGTCGGCGTCGCGCCAGAATGGACGGTCGACGGGGACGAACACCTTGGACGACTCCATGTAGTGGGTGCGCTCCATCGCCGTCCAGACGTCGATCGGGAACAGCGACTCGTCGCAGCCGATCTTGGAGAGCAGCAGCCAGCCCTGCGCGGTGAACACGGCGGCGGGGAAGGTGCGGATGCCGCCGTCGGCGTCGGTGATCGTGATCCGGTTGCCCGCCGTGCGGTGCATGCGAACCACCGCGGGCCGGGGGCTGCCGTCGTGCAGCGAGGCCAGGCTGGTGCCGGTCGGCCAGTGCGCGAGCTTGCCTGGCGCGCGCCGCCACAGCCGCAGCGGCAGCTGCTGGCTGCCGCCGACGATGCTCAGGTGGTCGTCGTCGGCTCCGGTGTAGACCACCCGGAGGATCTCCAGCATGGAGTTGGGGAAGTCGGTGTCCCAGCCGCCGGTGCCGAAACCGACCTGGCCGAACAGCTCCCGCAGCGCGAACGACGAGAACGACGGCGAGCCGCAGAGGAAGCCGTAGAAGGTCTGATCGTCCAATCGCGACACCAGTGGGTCCCAGATTCGCTTGATCCTGGCCACGTCGCGGTCCCGGATCGCCTGCTGCATGGCCGCGAAGTCGGCGGCGTCCTCCAGCGCGTGGTCCCAGGCGCGGGAGACCTCGCCGAACACCGGCGGCAGATCGTCCTGCGCGCGGGCGTAGTGGCTGCGGCCCTTGAGGTCGATGACGGTGCTGGGGGTGTCCGGCGCGAGCGGGTTGGGAAACGGCGTCGTCTCGAGCCCGGCCTTGTCGATGTAGTGGAACAGCGCGGTCGACGACGGCGGGAACCGCATCGCGCCCATCTCGGCCACGACGTCGTCCGGGCAGCCGTCGAACCGCACCGAGCGCAGTCTGCCGCCGAGCTGGTCGGCCTCGTAGATCACCGGGCGCAGCCCGAGCTTCATCAGCTCGTAAGCGACGACGATGCCGGACAGCCCGCCGCCGATCACCGCGACCTCGCTGCCGTGCGCGTCCTGCGGCAGCCTGCCGAGCCCGGCGGGGTGGGCGAGGTGGTCGTCGTAGCCGAACGGGAAGTCCGGCCCGAACATCGTCAGCGGCGCGCTGCCCGGCTCGGCGTGGTGGGTCGAGGTCGGCATGGCCGAGGTCATGCGGTAGCTCCTTCGCGGACGAGGTCTGGGTACAGCTCCGGGCGCCGGTCGGTGAGGTGGGTGTTCTCCGCACGCGACGTGCGCAACAGCTCCGGCTCGATCTGCGCGAGCAGCAGCTGCTCGGCTGAGCCGGCCCGGGTGAGCACCTGCCCGGTCGGGGCGACGACGCAGCTGCGCCCGCAGTAACGCAGCTCACGCTCGCGGCCGGTGTGGTTGGCGTAGGCGACGTAGAGCTGGCTCTCGTAGGCGCGGGCGGGCACCAGCGTGTCCGCGACGATCTCGTAGGGCGTCATCAGCGCGGTCGGCACCAGCAGCAGGTCGGCGCCTGCCAGCGCGTGTGCCCGCACCGTCTCGGGGAACTCGACGTCGTAGCAGATCAGCAGGCCGATGCGGATTCCGTGCAGCTCCGCCTGCACCACGGCGCGCTCGCCGGGCGTGAACCAGGCGCGGTCCAGCTCGCCGAACAGATGGGTCTTGCGGTAGTTCGCCAGTCTGGTCCCGTCGGGTCCGATGAGCTGGACGGCGTTGAACACGTCGTGCCCGTCGCGTTCCGGGTAGCCGTAGGCCAGCGCGATCCCGTGCTCGCGCGCCAGCCGCGCCATCGCGCGCGCCGCCGGGCCGTCGGCGGGCTCGGACAGCGCCGGGATGTCCGCGCCGATGTGATAGCCGGTGGTGACCATCTCCGGGCACAGCAGCAGCTGGGCCCCGGCGGCAGCCGCCCGCGCGGCCGCCGCGGTCAGATCGCCCGCGGCTTGCTGGCTGACTGCGATGAGCACGGCACCTCTTCTCTGAGGTATGGGTGACCTCGCTCACCGGCCGGTGAGCGCTTGCAGCAAGGTATCGCCGCAGTCAGAACGAAAAAAGCGCTGAATATTGCAGATTCGTCGCTTGAATCAGCGTTTTGTTGCGGTCTGCTGAAGCCGCCAGCCGTGACGGGTGAGCCCGCGTGGCTTGTGCACCGACAGCTCGAGGACGACGAGCAGCACCACCGTCCCGCCGACGGAATGCGGCAGCGTGCCGGGCAGCTCGCGCGGGTCGGCACCGGAACCGGCCAGCTCGGCGAACCGGCTCACCGTCGCCGTCTCGATCAACAGCACCGTGGTGGCGAACAGCGTGAGCACGAGCTTGGCCAGCACCCAGTAGTGCCGGAACAACCCCCACTTCGTGCCGAGGGCGTTGGTGATGCCGACCAGCACCGTCGCCAGCGCCAGTGGCACGATCACCGACCACACGATCACGTCCATCGTCAGGTACGCGGCGCGCGCCAGCGGGGCGCTCGACGTCGTCTCGGCCGTGATGTCGAGGGCGAGGTAGGCGAACACCGCGCCGAGCCAGCCGACCGACGTGGCGATGTGCGTGACCAGCACGAACCTGCGCCACCGTGGCGGCAGTGTCATGCCGGCGCCACCACGGCGGGATTGCCGACGTGACGGCTCGGACCGTGGTCGCCGGCCAGCCCCGTGGTCTTCAGGATGACCACGAGCAGCACGAGCACCGCGATGACGATCAGCGATACCTGCACCCAACGCGGCATCTTCGGCTCCATAGCGGCCAGTTTATCGATACACAGTGTCTATGTCGATTCGAGGTGTCACGATCACACGTCGAGTTGCTCGAAGGCGACGGCATAGCCGCAGCCGAGCTGCTGCCCGGTCTCCTTGGCCATGGTGGTGAGGAACTCGGACAGGTCGCTCATCGGGCCGTCGCCGAGTCCCGCCAGGTAAGCGGCGTGCGCCCGCAGCGACCGCAGCCCGGTCTCGAAGTGGTCGCTGACATCCACGGCGTGCCGCGCCTCGGCCGAGCCGCCGACGAGCAGCATGCGCACGCCCTGCCATGGTTCGAGACCCTCGTCGAGCAGTTCCCGGAACACCCAGCGGTTGGCCGCGTCGCGCACCGCGTCCACCGCTGCGCGCCCCACCGCCATGTGGTCGGCCTGGTTGAGGAAACCACCCGGCCAGAACTGGTGGAAGTTGCCGGTGAGCACGACGTCGGGGCGGTGCCGTCGGATCGCCCGCGCCAGGTCGCGGCGCAGCGGCAGCCCGTACTCGACCACGCCGTCCTGATGGCCGAGGAACTCGACCGTCTCGACGCCGACGATGGCCGCCGCGTCACGTTGCTTCCGCTCCCGCAGCGGTCTCGCCTTCTCGGGTGGCATGCCGTCGATACCGGCCTCGCCGCTGGTCGCGAGGCAGTACGTGATCCGTTTGCCCTGCCCGGTCCACCGCGCGATCGCGGCCGCGGCGCCATACTCGAGGTCGTCGGGATGCGCCACGATGGCCAGCGCCGTCGACCAGTCTTCCGCGATGTGTGCCAGCCCCTCGATCATAATGCGCACTTTACCCGGATCGCAGCCCTGTCATGATGACGTCGACCAGCCTGCGGGCGGCGGCCTTGGACGTCGCGCCGGTCGCGGCGGTCAGCGCGTGGACGCAGTAGCGGGCGAGCTCCTCTGGCGCGACGTCGTCACGGACGTCGCCGGACGTGGCGGCGTCGCGCAGCAGGTCCCGGAACATCAGGTGCAGCTCGCGGTGCGCGGCGGCCACCTCGTCCCCCTGGTGCAGCCGCATCGCGAGTTCGGCGCCGTGCGGCTGGTGGTCGTGCCGGGTGCGCTGCCGGTGGATCTCGGCGTACGCGCCGAGGACGGCGTGCAGCCGCGCGCCGGGCTCGGACTCGCGGTCCCTGGCCTCGGCGAGCTGGGCGAGATGGTGCGTGATCTGCCGGTGGTGCCACGCGGCGAGGATCGCGTCGACGTCGGGGAAGTACTTGTACAGCGTGGCTCGGCCGATGCCGACCTGCCCGGCCACCTGCGACATCGTCACCGACGCCGGGCCGCGCTCGGCCGCGAGAATCGCGGTGGTGTCGAGGATCGCCTCGCGTACCTGCGTGCGGTGACTCGCGATGGTCTCGTTCCAGAGCTTCGGCACACCCGCAGTGTACTCAGCGCGAACACACTGACGTGGCCGGAACAGACTGTCCCGTTCCGGCCACGGTAGGCAGGGGGTCAGCCGCCCTCGTGCATCCTGCGGAGCAGCAGTTCCTTGCCCTGGTCCGCCGCCTTCTGGTTGTTGTGCTGGATCTTGCGGAACCACTCGGCGAGCTCGGTGTCGCCGTCGCGCTCCGCGTCCTGCGCGTAGATCTCGATCTGCCACACGTAGTGCAACGACGCCTGCAGCACGCTGATCAGGTTGTAGTTCTTGTCCTTGACTGCGGTTGTCGGCGCTGACATGGGTTCGCCTCCCTGGCCGGATTCATCAGACATTGGTGGATTCCCGTTTCCCCGCGCGGCAAACCGGCCGGTGGCCACGGTCGGTAGTTGGGCCATGTGGCCCGTATGAGTCGGGACCCCAACGGGTATACGTTGCGGTAGTCGGACAGCTCGCCATGGGAGGTAACGTGATGCCCGATCAGATGATCCGTGCCCACGACGCCGAGACGACCGACGTGTCCAGCGATCTTGCCGAGCTGACATTGAGCAGCCCCGCGTTCGGCGCGAACAGCATGCTGCCGGATCGGTTCTCCTACACCCGCGACAATATGTCCCCGCCGCTGCGGTGGACCGGTGTTCCCGGCGACGCGGCGGAGCTGGTGCTGCTGTGTGAGGACCCGGACGCGCCGATCGGGACGTTCGTGCACTGGGTCGTCAAGGACATCGAGCCGGACACCGACGGGGTCGACGAGGCGGACACTCCGGGTGTCGCCGGTCGCAACGGGTTCGGCGCCCCCGGCTGGAGCGGCCCGTACCCACCGGCGGGCGATGGGCCGCACCGCTACGTCTTCCAGCTCTACGCCACCGACCAGTCGCTGCGGCTGCCGATGGACGCGACCGCGGCGGACGTCCGTGCCGCGCTCGACGGCCATGTGCTGGCGCACGGCATGCTCATCGGCCGGTTCGCGCGCTGACCGCAGTCCGCGGCAGTAGGGTCGCTGCGTGTCGGTCAGGGAACTCGTCGTGCTCGGCACGGGCAGCCAGGCCCCGTCGCGGACTCGCAACCACAACGGCTACCTGCTGCGCTGGGACGGTGAGGGTCTGCTGTTCGACCCGGGCGAAGGCACCCAGCGCCAGCTCATCTTCGCCGGGGTCCCCGCGACCGCCATCACCCGGATCTGCCTGACCCACTTCCACGGCGACCACTGTCTCGGCGTGCCCGGCATCATCCAGCGGCTCAGCCTCGACGCCGTGCCGCATCCGGTCGTCGCGCACTATCCGGCGTCAGGGGCGCACTACTTCGCCCGGCTGCGCGGCGCGTGCGCCTTCGCCGAGCACGCCGACCTGCGGGAGCAGCCGGTCGAGGGCGAGGGTGTCATCGCCGCCGGGGCGTTCGGCGAGCTGTCGGCGCGGCGGCTGGCGCACCGGATCGACACCGTCGGGTACCGGCTGACCGAACCGGACGGGCGGCGCATGCTGCCCGACGCGCTCGCCGGGTTCGGCGTCACCGGCCCCGACGTCGGCAGACTGCGACGTGACGGCGCGCTCGACGTCGGCGGCAGGCGGGTGACGCTGGACGAGGTCAGCGTGCCGAGGCGCGGCCAGCGCTTCGCGTTCGTCATGGACACCCGGCTGTGCGACGCCGTCTTCGGGCTGGCCGAGGGCGCCGACCTGCTGGTGATCGAGTCGACGTTCCTGACGGAGCACGCGAGGCTGGCCGAGGAGTACGGCCATCTGACCGCGGCGCAGGCCGGCCGGGTCGCCGCCGAGTGCGGGGTCCGCACGCTGGTGCTGACGCACTTCTCGCAGCGTTACCCCGACGGCGAGCGGTTCGCCGACGAGGCCGTCGCCGAGTTCGGCGGGGACGTCGTGGTCGCGGCCGACCTGACCAGGGTCCCGGTGCCCGCGCGGCGGTGACGCTGGGTCAGCGGAACCGCTCGATCAGCATTCCTGCCATCTCCTTGGCCCGTTGCGCCGCCTGGGTGTCGCCCTCGGCCGCGCTGATGATCGAGCCCTTCATCAGGATGTGCCACGACCGGGCGAACTCGTCGGGATCGCGCAGACCCGCCAGCCTGGCGCGCTCGGCGACGACCTCCCGGATGTTGGCGAGGTGCTTGATGCAGGCGACTCCGACCGGATGCCGAGGTCCCATCTCCAGCAGGACGTTGATGAACGAGCACGCCTCGAAGCGCGGGGTTTCGAACCAGTCGTGGAAGACGTCGAAGATGGCGAGCAGTCGCTCCTCCGGCGTCTCGCCCCTGCGGCGTGACTCGGCCTCGATGAGCCCGAAGGTCCAGCGCTGCTCCCGGTTCTCGAGGAAGGCGAGGACGAGGGCGTCCTTGGAGGGAAAGTGCCGGTACAGCGTCGCCTTGGCGACCTTGGACTGGGCGATCACCTCGTCGATGCCGACCGCCCGGATGCCGCGCTGCGCGAACAGCTCGTAGGCCGTGTCGAGGATGCGACCGCGCGCCGCGGTGGCGTTCTCGGTCTGGCTGCCAGCACTCATGGTGCACCCGATGGTACTACTAGACAGACCTGTCTGTCTCTGATAGCAAGGAGTCCAGGCGATGCCCGTCCGCCTCGTCCCAACAGAGAGGAGATGAGCATGCAGACCTTGCACGTCGAATCTCGCGTTCTCAGCGACTCCGTCGTGGTCGAAGCGCACGGCGCGGTGGACATGAGCACAGCGGACGGCCTGGAGAACCGGCTGCGCGAGGCGCTCGGGGCCCTGGACGGGCGGCGCAAGCTCGTGCTCGATCTCGACCGCGTCGCGTTCTTCGGCACCGCCGGGCTCCAGCTGTTGATCAGGATCGACCAGCAGTGCCGGGATCTCGGGGCCACGTTGTGGGTGGTGGCCTCCGAACGGACCGTGCTGCGGCCCATCGAGGTCGCCGGTCTGACCGGCCGGTTCCATATCTCGTCGGTGATGCCCGCGCTGAGCGGTCAGGAGGTCGCGGCCGAACCCGCCTGAGTGGTGTGGGTATCGTCGCGGTGTGGCTACCTTGGTGACATTCCATGCCCACCCCGACGACGAGTGCATCACCTGCGGCGGCGTCATGCGCAAGGCGTACGAGGACGGCCATCGCGTCGTTCTCGTCGTCGCCACCCGGGGCGAGGAAGGCGAAGTGCCGGACGGCCTGCTCGCGGACGGCGAGCAGCTCTGGCAACGGCGGGTCGCCGAGACCCACGCCGCCGCCGAGATCCTGGGCGCGCACCGCGTCGAGTTCCTCGGCTACAACGACTCCGGCATGATGGGCGAGCCGAGCAACGACGCGCCCGGCTCGTTCTGGACGACGCCGATCGAGGAGGCGGCGGCGAAGCTCGCCGACATCCTGCGGCAGGAGCGCGCCGACGTGCTCACGATCTACGACGACAACGGCGGCTACGGCCACCCGGACCACATCCAGGTGCACCGGGTCGGCACGCGCGCCGCCGAGCTGGCAGGCACGCCGAAGGTGTACGAGAGCACGCTCAACCGCGACCGCACGCTGCGCACCATGGCCGCGTTCGCCGAGCAGGCGGCGGCAGCGGGTGTCGAGCTGCCCGACGTCGAGTCGGACGCCGGGTTCGGCAAGCCGGAGTCGATGATCACCACGGCGGTCGACGTGACCGACTACCTCGAGGTGAAGAAGGCGGCGATGCGCGCCCACGCCAGTCAGATCGCCGAGCAGTCGTTTTTTCTGAGCATGCCCGACGAGGCGTTCCGGCTGATCTTCGGCACCGAGTGGTTCATCCGCCCCGGCGACGACCCCGGCGCCGACCTCTTCGCCGGGCTGTAGCGGGGCCGCTGCGGTCGTGTCCCACGTTCAGGCCGCTGTGTCCTGCGTTCCAGCCCGCGTGTCCTGCTCGTGCCGCCGTGTTCCGCGTTCGGTTACCCCGGGTCTGGGCCGTCCGGGGCGGTGGCCAGCGGCTTGCCCGCGAACTGGAGCATCTTCTCGATGGACGTGCCCGCGACGTCGCCCGGCGCGTACTTGCCGCCGACGACCAGGTGCGTCAGATCACCGGCCGCCTCGCCGCTCGACAGCCGCACCGCTGAGCCGGAGTCGCCGGGCGACGCGGCGCCGGCCCAGGCGAACGCGTCGCTGCCGCCCGTGTCGCCCTCGCCCCGGTACACCACGACACCGGCGCGCGGCGTGCCGCCGGTGCCGATGACGAGCCCGTGCCCCGCGTGCTGCACCAGGTCGCCGGGCTGCGGGCTGCCGGTCGCGGTCGGGCCGCCGAAGTAGGTCATCGACGGGTTCACGTACTGCTGCATCTCGGGGTAGATGTCGATCAGCGCGAAGTCCGAGCCGATGCCGTTGTCGACGCTCTTGACCGTCGTGCCGATGTTCATCAGCACGCCGGGCGCGGCGATCAGGGTGACCTCGTCGCCGACCGCCGCGCAGTGGCCCGCGGTGCCGATCGAGTAGTCACCCGGGCTGCCGAAGACGAAGTTCGTCGTGCACCCGGCCGGTGCGATGATCCACGCGCCGGGGCGGATGCCGGTGAACGCGAGCCCGCTGGTCGGGTAGTCGACACCGTCCGGGAGCGGGACGGTCTCGCCCTGCTTGCCAGCCGCGACGACCTTGTCGTGCAACGCGTCGGTGTACCAGTCGGGTTTCGGGGCGATCAGTTCCTTCACGCTCGCCCCGGCGAACGGGTCGGCGGTGCCGGTCAGCACCGGGGTCGCCCCGGCGTACGTGGCGCCGGCGACGATCATCGTCACCACCGCCGCAATGGCTATCAGCGTCCGTTTCACCGTCAACCCCCGGTAACCCAACGAGTCCTGTCAGCGTGACAACGACGCCCGGCACGCATTGGTTACGCCGTCATCCCCCGCGTGGGAGACGTCTACCCGCGGACGTCGTCGTCGCGGCGGAGGGTGCGTTCCGGGCAGCTGGCGATCATCGGACTGGCCGCGACCAGCTTGTGGCGGAAACCGGCCGTCGTCCGCAGCTCCCGGCCGAACACGCTGCCGTCCACCACCGCGCCGGAGTACTCCTGCGTCTCCCGCTCGGTGTAGTAACGGCAGTTGCCGAAGCGCACCGTCAGCTCCACCCGGCGCGTCTCACCGGCGGTCACCGTCACCGGCAGCGCCGCGTCGTCGGCCGTCACCGCCGTCACCTCCGCCAGCGGGCGCGGTTCGTCGGTGAGCCTGACATCGGTCACCGTCACCGGCACGAGACCGTCGTTGACCAACGGCAGCGTCATGGTGAACGACTCGCCGTACCGGTACGCGAGCAGGTCGGTGCCACGCTCACCGAACGTCGGCAGCGACACGTGCGCGCTCGCGGGCAGCACCGGCTCGATGCCGCCGGCGAACCGCGCCAGCGACGGCAGCGCCAGGTAGCCGGACACGGCGAGCGCCGCGAGCAGCGCACCGCCCGCGGCGACCCCACCTGAGCCAGGTCACGTCGACACCCGTCGGCGCCACACGACGAGCCCGGCAGCGGCGGCCAGCAGCACGCCGATCCCGCTCGCGCCGACCGGCATCGACATCGTATTCACCGTGCCGGCGGCCGACTCCGAGGAGCTCGGCCGGGATGGCGAGTCCATCCAGTCACAGCCAGCCGGGTCTGGATTGGACTCGCGGTTGTACTGCGAGCAGGGCAGCAGCTGCGCCGACTTCACCACGTTGCCGACCGGCCACATCGAACCCGTCGGGCAGTCCGGCAGCCCGCGCGGGTCGGTGGCGTTGTGCGTGATCTCCTTGCCCGGCGCGGCGAGGTTGTCGTCCCAGCAGTTGCCGGTGCCCGCGTCGTCCCACCAGACGTCGATCCCGTTCGGCAGCACCGCGCCGCCCGGCTGGTAGCCGAACTGGTTGTGCGTGAACGCGTTGTGGTGCGGGTTGTCCTGCTGCTTGGCGGGGTCGTACTCGCCCCTGATCCCGGCGGGCGCCCAAAACAGCATGACGCCGTAACGCCAGTTGTCGTAGATCTCGTTGGACGTCACGAAGTTGCGGTTGCCGCCCGCGATCATCACGCCGGTGCCGACCGGAACCGGGAACGCCGGGCACACGACACCGTCCTGATGTCCCCGGTCGGCGGGGTCCTTTTTGGTGCAAGGACCGCCGTCTTGCACATTGGGGTAGTAGTTGACGTTGTTCGAGTAGATCCGGTTGTCCTCGAGCCACGCGTGGTCCTGTGGCATGCCCGGATGGTCGCCGACGACGGAGTCGGTCACGTACCCGGCGCCGTTGTGGTGGACGTCGTTGTCGTGGAAGTACACGGAGTTGCCCGCCGTGCCGGAGAACCCGAGCGCGTTGTGGTGGGTGTCGCAGCCAGTGATCTCCACCGCCCACCGTTGCAGCGGCCCGGTGTTCGTGTTCTGGGAGTTCACATCGGACGCCGAGCCGGGGTACACGCCGGAGTCGCCGTTGAAGTACGTCTCGCAGTCGGAGATGAATCCGTGGTCCGACGCGAATGTCAGCAGGCCGTAGAGATCGTTCTTGCGCGCCACGACATCGTCCACTGTGTAGCCGTCGGTCTCGTGCACGTATACGGCGTTCTCCCGGAACAGCTCGAACGTGACGTTGGCGAGGTAGAAGCCGTCCGCGCGGTCGGCCTTGAGTCCATTGTGCTTGACCCAGTCGCCGTTCTCGCGGAACCCGCCGGTGAAGCGGACGTCCTTCGGCCTGTCGCCGGTGCCCTCGATCTGCAGGTCGCACAGCGCGTTGTCACAGCTGATGTCGGGGTCGTCCGGGTCGTCGCCCGCGATCGTGACGAGGTTGAGCACCTCGCCACAGGTGGTCATGAGCCGGTAGCCGGCGACGCCGTCGTCGTAGTCATTGCCGCACGCGGGATCCCAGGACGGCTGCTCCCGGTAGTGGCCGGGCAGCAGGTAGATGTTCGTGCCCTGTTCGGACACCGCGTCCACGGCGGCTTGCAGGTGCCGGAACTCGCACCGGCCGAGCAGCTGCTGGTTGAACGACCGCAGCTCCGGATCGGAGATCTGCTGGATGCGTTCGGCCGAGTCCGGTTTGCACACCACGAGCACGTCGGCCGCCTCGCCGATGTCGCGGTGCACCGGCACGCTGCCGTCGCCGGGCGGGAAGTGTGACTCGCGTTCCTCGTGCGCCGACGCGGGCGCGGCGACGCCGACCAGCAACGCCACCAGCATGGGCACCAGCGCGGCGATAACCGTCGTCCGAACCATAGTTCGCATAACGAGGCAGCGCGGACACCGTTACGCGTTTTTTGAAGATATTTCACAAACCAACGGCGGTATGCGTGGCGAGTTTTAGCGCCCCTAACGAAGAACACAGCGGCAGGAACGCAGGACACGACCCGCTGGGGGCGTGTCCCACACTCAGGACGCCGTGTTCGGCATTCGCGGCGGCGTCAGGGCGCGCCGTAGCCACCGCCGCCGGGGGTTTCGATGATCAGCACGTCGCCGGGGGAGAGGTCCGCAGAGCCGCAGCCGGGCAGGTCCTCGACGGTGCCGTCCGCGCGCTCCACCCGGTTGCTGCCCAGCGCGCCGGGCGAACCGCCCGCCATGCCGTAGGGCGGCACCCGCCGATGCCCGGACAGCGTGCTCACCGTCATCGGCTCGGTGAACCGCAGCCTGCGCACCGCGCCGTCACCACCACGCCATCGGCCGTCACCGCCGCTGCCGTGCCGGATCGCGAAGTCCGCCACCCGCACCGGATAGCGCCATTCCAGCACCTCCGGATCGGTCAACCGCGAGTTCGTCATGTGCGTCTGCACCACCGGCGCGCCGTCGAACCCGTCCCCGGCGCCGGAACCGGACGCCAGCGTCTCGTAGTACTGGTGCCGGTCGTTGCCGAACGTCACGTTGTTCATCGTCCCTGCGCCCTCGGCCTGCGCGCCGAGCGCGGCATACAGCGCGCCGGTGATCGCCTGCGACGTCTCGACGTTGCCCGCCACCACGGCGGCCGGGTACTCCGGGGAGAGCATCGACGCGGCCGGGATCACGATCCGCAGCGGGCGCAGACAGCCGTCGTTGAGCGGGATCTCGTCGGCGACGAGGGTGCGGAACACGTACAGCACCGCCGCCGTGACGACCGCCGACGGCGCGTTGAAGTTCGTCGCGAGCTGCGCCGTGGTGCCGGTGAAGTCGATGGTGGCCGCACGGGCCGCGCGATCGACCGTGATGCGCACCGCGATCGTCGCGCCGGAGTCCATCTCGTAGCGGTACTCGCCGTCGGTGAGCGTGTCGATGACGCCCCGGACGGCCTCCTCGGCGTTGTCCTGCACGTGCCGCATGTACGCCTGCACGACGTCGAGTCCGAAGTTCTCGATCATCGTGCCGACCTCGTCGACGCCCTTCTGGTTGGCCGCGATCTGCGCGCGCAGGTCGGCCAGGTTCGTCTCCGGGTTCCGTGACGGGTATGCCGCCTCGGTCAGCAACCGCCGCGTCTCCGCCTCGCGGAACTCGCCCCCCGAGGCCAGCAGCCAGTTGTCGAACAGCACGCCCTCCTCGTGGACGTCGCTGCTGTGCGCGGGCATCGATCCCGGCGTGAGGCCGCCGATCTCGGCGTGATGGCCGCGCGAGGCCACGTAGAACAGCACCTCGCCGCCCGACGCCGAGAACACCGGCGTGATCACGGTGACGTCCGGCAGGTGGGTGCCGCCGTGGTACGGGTCGTTGACGGCGTAGACATCGCCAGGTCGCATCTCCCCGGAGCGCCGTCGCACGACCTCCTTCACGCTTGTGCCCATCGAGCCGAGATGTACCGGGATGTGCGGCGCGTTCGCGATCAGGTTGCCGTCCGGGTCGAACAGCGCGCAGGAGAAGTCGAGCCGCTCCTTGATGTTGACCGACTGCGCCGTCGACTCGAGCCGGGTGCCCATCTGCTCGGCGATCGACATGAACAGGTTGTTGAAGATCTCCAGCAGCACGGGGTCGACCTCGGTCGCGGTGACGTCGGTGCCCGCGCGCGGCGCCACCCGGCGGGCGACCAGATGCCCCGCCTCGGTCACGCTCGCCTGCCAGCCCTCGTCGACCACTGTGGTGCTGTTGGCCTCGGCGATGATCGCCGGTCCGGTCACGACATCGTCGGGACGCAGCGCATCCCGCTGGTACAGCGGGGCGTCCCGCCAGCCGTCCTCCGCATACAGCCGCACCGTCTCGGGCTCCGCCGGAGGCATTTCCGCCCGCGCCAGGGCGAGATCCGGCTGCTCGGTGAGCCCCGTCGCCTCGATCGACAGCGCCTCCACGACCAGCGGCCGGTTCATCAGGAACGAGTACATCGCACGATGCGCCGCCTCGAACTCCGCCACCATCGCGTCGATGCCGTCCATCGCGACCGTCACGGTGGTGTCGGTGCCGTCGTAGCGCACCTGCGCCCGCCGGGTGGTGCGTATCCGCTCGGCCGGAATCCCCTCGTCGCGCAGCTCGGCCTCGGCCGTGGCCGCCAGCGCGTCGGCCTCGTCGCGGAGCCGGGGCAGCGCATCGGCGTCGAGCGGCAGCTCCATCGACTGCTCCCGCATCACGGTGGTGTCGGCCAGTCCGATGCCCAGCGCCGACAGCACACCGGCCATCGGCGGCACCAGCACGGTGTCGATGCCGAGCGAGTCGGCTACCGCGCAGGCGTGCTGCGCTCCCGCGCCGCCGAACGTGGTCAGCGCGTAGCGGGTGACGTCGTGTCCCTTCTGGACGGAGATGCGCTTGACCGCGTTGGCCATGTTCGCGACCGCGATGCGCAGGAACCCCGCCGCGACCTCCTCGGGACCTCGGACGTCGCCGGTCGCCGCCTTGATCTCGTCCGCCAGCGCGCTGAACCGCTCCCGCACCACGTCGGCGTCGAGCGGCTGGTCGCCGTTCTCGCCGAAGACGTGCGGGAAGTGCGCCGGTTGCACCCGGCCGAGCATCACGTTGGCGTCGGTGACGGTCAGCGGCCCGCCCTTGCGGTAGCACGCCGGGCCGGGGTCCGCGCCCGCCGAGTCGGGACCGGCGCGGTAGCGGCCGCCGTCGAAGTGCAGGATCGACCCGCCGCCCGCCGCGACGGTGTGGATGTCGAGCATCGGCGCCCGCAGCCGCACCCCGCCGATCTCGGTGTGGAACACTCGCTCGTACTCGCCCGCGAAGTGGGACACGTCGGTCGACGTCCCGCCCATGTCGAAGCCGATCACCCGCCCGTACCCGGCGAGCTGCGACATTCGCACCATGCCGACGATCCCCCCGGCAGGCCCGGACAGGATCGCGTCTTTGCCCCGGAAATGCCGTGCCTCGGCGAGCCCGCCGTTGGACTGCATGAACATCAGCCTGACGTCGTTGAGCTCACCGGCGACCTGGTCCACGTAGCGGCGCAGCACGGGGGAGAGGTAGGCGTCGACGACGGCGGTGTCGCCGCGCGGCACCAGCTTCATCAGCGGGCTCGCCTCGGCCGAGCGCGACACCTGGCCGAAGCCCACGTCCTCGGCCATCTGCGCGATCCGCCGCTCGTGCTCCGGATACAGGTGGCTGTGCAAGCACACCACGGCGACCGCCCGGATCCCGGCGTCGTACGCCTCCCGCAAGGCACGACGAAGCGGGTCGACGTCGGGCTCGCGCAGCACGGTGCCGTCGGCCGCGACCCGCTCGTCCACCTCGATGACTCGCTCGTAGAGCGCGCTCGGCAGCTCGATGTGGCGGGCGAAGATCCGGGGCCGGTTCTGGTAGCCGATGCGCAGCGCGTCGCCGAAACCCTTGGTGATGACCAGCGCGGTGCGTTCCCCGGTGCGTTCGAGCAACGCGTTGGTGGCGACCGTCGTCCCCATCCGCACCGCCTCGATCTCGGCGGCGGGCACGGGATCCGCCCCGCCGAGCCCGAGCAGCGCACGGATTCCCGCCACGGCCGCGTCGCGGTAGCGCGCCGGGTTGTCCGAGAGCAGCTTGTGCGTGTGCAGGGTGCCGTCGGGGTGGCGGGCGACGGTGTCGGTGAACGTGCCGCCCCGGTCGATCCAGAACTGCCAGCCAGAACTCACGCCAGAAGCCTCGCCGGATCAGAGCCGTTCGGTCAATGCGTCGGCGGCGGAGAGCAGATCGGACGCCCATCGCACGCCGGGTTTGCGGCCGATGCGCTCGATCGGGCCGGACACCGACACCGCGGCGACGACGGCGCCGGTCGAGTCGCGCACCGGGGCCGACACGCTGGCGACGCCCGGCTCGCGCTCGGCGACGCTCTGTGCCCAGCCGCGCCGACGCACCTCGAGCAGGGTGCGCTCGCCGAACACGGCGTCGTTGAGGATGCTGCGCTGGCTGGTGGCGTCGGCCCACGCGGCGAGCACCTTCGCGCCGGAGCCCGCCGTCATCGGCAGTCGCGCGCCGACCGGCACGGTGTCGCGCAGCCCGCTCGGCGGCTCCGCGGTCGCGACGCATACCCGCTGCGCGCCGTCGCGCCGATACAGTTGCACGCTTTCGCCGGTGATGTCTCGTAGTTTGGGAAGCACGGCGCCTGCCGCGTCCAGCAACGGGTCGGTGGCTCCTCCCGCCAGTTCCGCCAATGCGGTTCCCGGTCGCCAGCGCCCGTCCGGCGCGCGCCGCAGCATCCGGTGCATCTCGAGCCCGACGGCGAGCCGGTGCGCCGTGGCCCGAGGCAGACCGGTTTTCGCGCATAGCTCGGCGAGCCCGCACGGTTCGGTTGCCACCGCCTGCAATACGGCGACGGCCTTGTCGAGCACCCCGATTCCGCTCGACGCCTGCGTGGCGGTGCCGTTCGGTACGGGTGTCTCCTGACCTGTATGCTGTCCCACAACGCGATACTATAATCCCGAATCGTGAGATGTCCAGATGCTGGGACGAGCGATCGGAGCACGTGAGGAGGAGCCTCATGACAGCGAAAACGGGCCGCACACTGGCGGAGAAGGTGTGGGACGCGCATGTGGTGCGCCGCGGCGACGGGGCGGAACCCGATGTGCTCTATATCGATCTGCATCTGGTGCACGAGGTGACGAGCCCGCAGGCCTTCGACGGGCTGCGGCTGGCGGGTCGCCCGGTGCGCCGTCCCGATCTGACGATCGCGACCGAGGACCACAACGTCCCGACGACCTGGACGCTCGACCCGGCGTCGTCGGGCTTGTCGATCGAGGACCCCGTTTCCCGTACCCAGGTCGAAACGCTGCGCCGCAACTGCGAGGAGTTCGGCGTGCGGCTGTACCCGATGGGCGACGCCGAGCAGGGCATCGTGCACGTCATCGGCCCGCAGCTCGGCCTGACACAGCCGGGCATGACCGTGGTCTGCGGTGACAGCCACACCTCGACCCACGGCGCGTTCGGCGCGATGGCGTTCGGCATCGGCACCTCCGAGGTGGAGCACGTGCTCGCCACCCAGACGCTGTCGCTGCGGCCGTTCAAGACCATGGCCGTCAACGTCACCGGGAAGCTGCGGCCCGGTGTGACCGCGAAGGACATCATCCTCGCCGTGATCGCCAAGATCGGCACCGGCGGCGGGCAGGGCTACGTGCTCGAGTACCGCGGCGAGGCCATCGAGGAACTGTCGATGGAAGCGCGGATGACGATCTGCAACATGTCCATCGAGGCGGGCGCGCGGGCCGGCATGATCGCCCCGGACGAGACGACGTTCGAGTACCTGAAGGGCCGCTCGCACGCGCCGCAGGGCGCGCAGTGGGACGAGGCCGTCGCGGCGTGGCGGGAGCTGGCGACCGACGACGACGCCGAGTTCGACGCCGAGGTGGAGATCAACGCCGATGAGCTGACCCCGTTCGTGACCTGGGGAACCAACCCGGGACAGGGGCTGCCGCTGTCCGAGTCGGTGCCGGACCCGGAGCAGGTCGCCGACGAGAACGCGCGGTACGCGGCGGAGAAGGCGCTGGCGTACATGGATCTGACGCCGGGCACGCCGCTGCGCGAGATCGCGGTGGACACGGTGTTCCTCGGCTCGTGCACCAACGGCCGCATCGAGGACCTGCGCGCCGCGGCCGATGTGCTGTCGGGCAAGAAGGTCGCCGACGGCGTGACCATGCTGGTCGTGCCCGGGTCGATGCGGGTGCGCAAGCTGGCCGAGGAGGAGGGCCTGGACAAGGTGTTCCTCGACGCGGGCGCCGAGTGGCGGCAGGCGGGCTGCTCGATGTGTCTCGGCATGAACCCGGACCAGCTCAAGCCGGGGGAGCGCAGCGCGTCGACGTCGAACCGCAACTTCGAGGGCAGGCAAGGCAAGGGCGGCAGGACGCACCTGGTGTCGCCGTTGGTGGCGGCGGCGACGGCGGTGCGCGGGACGTTGTCCTCGCCGGAAGACCTGTAGGCCCGAGACTTTCAGAGGAGAATCACCATGGATGCGTTTACCGTGCACACCGGGGTCGGCGTCCCGCTGCGCGCCTCTAATGTGGACACCGACCAGATCATTCCCGCCGTCTACCTCAAGCGGGTCACCCGCACCGGATTCGAGGACGGGCTGTTCGCGGCCTGGCGCAACGACGAGACGTTCGTGCTGAACCAGGACGCCTTCCGTAACGGCAGTGTGCTGGTCGCCGGGCCCGACTTCGGCACCGGATCGTCGCGCGAGCATGCCGTGTGGGCGTTGATGAACTATGGCTTCCGGGTCGTCATCTCGTCCCGGTTCGCCGATATCTTCCGGGGCAACTCGGGCAAACAAGGACTCCTGACCGCCGAGTGTGAGCAGTCTCATGTAGAGCAGCTCTGGAAGATTCTCGAGACCGAGCCCGGTACCGAAGTGACGGTGGATCTGCGGGAAAAGACCGTGACGGCCAAGGACTTCACGGCGCCGTTCCGTATCGACGACTACACCCGTTGGCGCCTGCTCGAAGGGCTTGATGACATCGCGCTGACCTTGCGCTACGCCGACGATATCGATGCTTTCGAGCGGGATCGGCCGTCATACAAGCCAACCACGATGACGGCGTAGGATACTTAACGGGTATCGCCGGAGTTCACCCGGAGGGGTTTTTTCTGACCACGCAAGGCAATTGCCGCTGTGTCGTGTGGCCAATTTGCGATTTACGTAATAGCGTGCCATCAAGTCGGTCCGTGAGGCCGTGAACAACTGCAGTTCTCCGGAGGACTCGTATGGCCAACAAGTCAGAAGTCGTCGAGGCACTCGCCGATCGCCTCGGTGACAAGAAGGTCGCCGCCGAAGCGGTTGATGGTCTCGTCGACATCATCGTGCGCCGCGTGAACAAGGGCGAGAAGGTGACGATCACGGGTTTCGGCGCGTTCGAGAAGCGCCCGAGGGCTGCCCGCACGGCGCGGAATCCTCGCACCGGCGAGGCCGTGCGTCTCAAGAAGACGAACGTGCCCGCGTTCCGGGCAGGCACGATGTTCCGTGAGGTCGTCGGTGGTCAGCGCAAGCTGGCCAAGGCGCCTGCCAAGCGCACGTCCGCCACCAGCACGACGCGGCGGTCGACGTCGGCCGCCACGACGGCGACGGCGAGCAAGACGTCGCGCGCGGGCTCGAAGCCGGCCGCATCGCGGTCGACGACGGCGAAGAAGGCGCCCAGCACGACGAAGGCGAGCAGCACCAGGACGTCGACGACCCGGCGTTCCACCACGGCCACCAAGACAGCGCCGAAGACGGCCGCGAAGACCACGACGCGGACCGCCGCGAAGGCGCCTGCCAAGACGGCGGCGAAGTCGACCACGAAGACGGCGACCAAGGCGCCCGCCAAGGCGACGAAGTCGACGGCCAAGGCCCCGGCCAAGGCCCCGGCGAAGTCGACGGCGAAGAAGTCGACCGCGACCAAGTCGACCGCGACCAAGTCGACTGCCACGAAGTCGACGGCGACCAAGGCGACCGCCAAGACGGCGCCGAAGAAGTCGGCTACGAAGGCGACCGCCAAGACCTCTCCGTCGACCAAGAAGTCGACCACGGCGAAGAAAAAGAAGTAGGTGCCCGACCGCCGTCGGTGCGTCACCCGCTGATCGTGACGCACTGACGGTCCGGCCCGACTTCCCACCTCCACGACTCCAGCGGTGGCGCGCCGCGATCGGCGTACCAGCGGATGGCGGCCAGCACCTCGTCGGCGAGGCAGCGTGGTCCCGACTGCCGCACCGTGAGCTGGTCGCTGGTGTCGCACTGCTCGATGTGCGCCCACGACGACGTCACCGGGTCGTCGAGGCGGATACCGGTGCGCGTGTTCTCGTAGCGGCACGACGGAACCGCGACCGCTACGACACTGCGCCATTCGGGTTGCCGGAGCAACGGTCTCGCGTCCTTGCCGTTGGCGCTGTCGGCATCGGCGCTGCCGTGGGCGATTCCGTTCGAGTCGACCTCGAACCGCACCAGTGGTCCGGCGGTGAACTCGGTGCCGATTCGCGCGACGACCACGCCATCGGGGCGGGTCCCGGCGACGGCGGCGTACGGCAGCCTGCCGAGCGGAACCGGCCCGCCGAACAGCACGCGGTCCCACGGCCGGGCCGGGGTTGGCACGTCGGATGGCTCGCGCCGCAGCACGGTGACGTTGATGAGGCCGGTGCCGTACCGGGACTCCCGGCCGGACGCGATGAGCCGTTCCCGTGCCTGGCTGGCGATGTCGACGTCGGCCTCGGTGGTGACGACGTCGCCGTGCCTGCCGACGATCTCGGAGAGCACGGCCGTGGTGTAGCCGGATCCGGTGCCGACTTCGAGCACCCGGTCGCCGCGCTGCGGGTCGAGCAGGCGCAGCAGCTGCGCCAGGCCGGCGGCTGATGGTGGCTGTCGCGGGCCGGTGGTGAACTCGTCGCGGTCCACGGCGGCGAGCGCGTGCCGATACGCCGCGTCCGCGACCAGGTTGACTTGAGTTGTCACCGCGTCCCCTTCGCTGAAAGGTGCGGTCCCGGAGCCGAGATGTGTCCGGGCCTGCCCTACTCCGGGACCGCAGTTCGATCCTTGATGACCTGCGATGACGAGGCAACGACCGGGCGTCGCACTTCTGTCGCACTTCCGCTGAACTTGTCTCGGCGATCTGCGAGACTCACGGCCATGCCACCACAGGACATCGCGGTGTCCGTGCTGGATTCCGGCTCATGCAGGCGCTCACCTATCTCTTCGGCCGGTCCGGGGCGTCCAACGGCTGCTGGTGCCAGTACTGGCTGCTGGGTCGCGACTACCACCGGCGGGACAGAACCCTGAATCGCCAAGCCCTGCACGACGAAGTCGACCGGATTCCCGCGCACCGAGCTGAGCTGGCTGCGTGCCCGCTTCGGCGAACGGCTGCCGGACGGCGACGACGTGTGGGCGATGCCGTGCTTCTTCGTGCGCACGCGCTGGCGGGGCCGGGGCGTGATGTCGGCGCTCATCGCTGCGGGAGTCGACCTCGCCGGTCGGCACGGCCTGGCCATGCTGGAGGCCTATCCGGTCGATCCCGACGTCAGTGGCGCCACCAGGAACCGGTTCCCGGGCGTGCTGCGACCGTTCCTGCGGCGGGATTCGCCGAGGTGTCGCGGCTGTCCAAGGAACGCCCGGTCGTCCGCTACCGGCCCTGAACGTCGAACACGGCGGCAGGAACGCAGGACACGGCGGCAGGAACGCAGGACACGACAGCAGGAACGCAGGACACGACAGCAGGAGCGTGGGACACGACGGCAGGGCGCGCGCTACCGAGTCGGGGGTGGGAGGTAGCTGGCGGCGACGAGGTGGGGGGCGCCGTCGTTGTCGGAGCCGTCGGTGTCGAAGTCGTGGGCGCCGGGCCGCCGGAAGCTCAGCAGCCACAGCGAGCCCTTCTTGTTCGGCAGTTCGCCGAGCGGGAGGCCGTCGCGTTCCGCCAGCATGCCGACCAGGTACGGGATCACCTTGCCCTGACTGGAGATCAGCGGAGTGCCGCCACCGGCGGCGAGCGCGCGCAGCCGAGCGAGACCGGCGACGGGGTCGTCCCAGTAACCCTCCTCGGACAGCAGCGGCTCGTGCGTGACCGACGTGCCGAGGTCGTCGGCGATGCCCCGCACCGTCTGCACGCACCGCAGCCGGGGCGCCGAATGCAGGCTGTCGGGGCCGAACAGCGGCAGCATCGAGCGCAGCTCCTCGGCCTGGCGGTTGCCCGCCGGGCTCAGCGGCCGCAGGTCGTCGTCACCGCGCCACTCGTCCCGCTTGCCTGCCTTGGCATGACGCACCAGCAGCACCGTCGTCAGCTCGGTGCCGAGCTCGGTGAACCTGTCGAGCGCGGTGATCTCGGTGCCATAGCTGAGCATCTCCCGTGCGGCCGCGGGGGTGAGCCAGCGCAGCGTGTCCACTTCGGCGTTCGGCTGGAACCGCCCGCCGAGCGCGCGGGCGCCGAAGTAGGTCACCGTCTTGTCGGCCATGCCGCCGGACTTCGCGGGCACCTCGTAGTAGCAGTGCGACAGTAACTGGCCGAGCACGCAGTCGAACCCGGTCTCCTCGGCCACCTCCCGCACCGCGGTGGCGGGCACCGTCTCGCCCGTGTCGAGCTTGCCCTTCGGCAGCGACCAGTCGTCGTAGCGCGGCCGGTGCACCACGGCGACCTCGACGTCGCCGTCACGCCCGGTGCGCCACAGCACCGCGCCCGCCGCGAGCACCGTGCTCTTCTGTTCCGTCGTCGTCATGCCCTGCTGGTGGTCCTGTTCCTGGCTCACCCGGTCGCCCGGTGCTTCGCGAGTAGTTCCACCTGATGGTCTCTGACTTGGGTGATGTCGGCGGGAGACGGGGTCCACTCGCCGGTCGAGCTCAGCACCCAGCAGCGGGTGACCGGGTTGAGCGCGGAGTCGAACATCTCGTCCAGCTGCCGCGTCAGCTTCTGGTCCTTGACCTGGACGATGACCTCGATCCGGCGGTCGAGGTTGCGGTGCATCATGTCGGCGCTGCCGATCCAGTACTTTCCGCTCGCCTTGAAGTGGAACACCCGCGAGTGCTCCAGGAACCGGCCGAGGATCGAGCGCACCGTGATGTTGTCCGAGAGTCCCGGCACGCCCGGCTTCAGCGCGCAGATGCCGCGCACCACGACCTCGACCGGCACACCGGCCCGCGACGCCTGGTAGAGCCCGTCGATGATCTGCTCGTCGACCAGCGAGTTGACCTTGATGCGGATGCCGGACGGCTGACCGGCGCGGGCGCGGTCGATCTCGTCCCCGACGCAGTGCAGGATGCCTCGGCGGATGCCGCTCGGCGAGGTCAGGATGTTGCGGTAGGTGCTCTGCCGCGAGTAGCCGGTGAGCACGTTGAACAGGTCGGTCAGGTCGGCGCCGATGTCGGCGTCCCCGGTGAGCAGCCCGATGTCCTCGTACATCCTGGCCGTCTTCGGGTTGTAGTTGCCGGTGCCGATGTGGCAGTACCGCCGGATGCGCTGGCCTTCCTGCCGCACCACCAGCGACGTCTTGCAGTGCGTCTTCAGCCCCACGAGGCCGTACACGACGTGCACGCCGGAGCGCTCCAGCGCGCGGGCCCAGCCGATGTTGGCCTGCTCGTCGAAGCGTGCCTTGATCTCCACCAGCGCGACGACCTGCTTGCCCCCTTCCGCCGCGTCGATGAGCGCGTTGACGATCGGCGAGTCACCGGACGTCCGGTACAGCGTCTGCTTGATCGCAAGCACCTTCGGGTCGGTCGCCGCCTGCTCGATGAATCGCTGCACGCTGGTCGAGAACGAGTCGTACGGGTGGTGCACCAGCACGTCGCCGTCGCGCAGCGTGGAGAACACGCTGCGCGGTGTCTCCCGGTCGGCGAACGCGGGATGTGTGGCGGGCACGAACGGCTGGTACTTGAGCTCTTTGCGGTCGACGTCGGCGAAGAGTTCGAGGCAGGTCATGTCGATCAACCCGGGCACCGAGACGACGTCGCGCGGGTCGACCTCGAGCTCGCGCAGCAGCAGTTCGAGCATGTGCTCGCTCATGTCCTGCTCGACCTCGAGCCGCACCGGCGGGCCGAACCTGCGCTGCGCCAGCTCCCGTTCCAGCGCCTGCAGCAGGTCTTCGTCGCGGTCCTCCTCGACCTCGAAGTCGGCGTTGCGGGTGACGCGGAAAACGTGGTGCTCGGTGACCTCCATGCCGGTGAACAGCTCGCCGAGGTGTGCCGAGATCAGCTCCTCCAGCGGCAGGAACGTGGCCGTCGGCGCGTCGGCGCTCGCCTCGATCCTGATCAGCCGAGGCACGTTGTTCGGCACCTTCACCCGGGCGAACCGCTCCAGCCCGCCGTCGGGATCGCGCACCGTCACCGCGAGGTTGAGCGACAACCCGGAGATGTAGGGGAACGGGTGCGCCGGGTCGACCGCGAGTGGGGTCAGCACCGGGAAGATCTGGTCGGTGAAGTAGCTGGAGAGCTGGTCGCGCTTGCCCGCGGGCAGCTCGGCCCAGCGGATCAGGCTGATGCCCTCGTCGTGCAGCGCGGGCCGCACCGACTCCTCGAACATCTTGGTCTGGCGGGAGACGAGGTCCTGGTTACGCTTGGCGATGTAGGCGAGCTGCTCCCTCGGTGAGAGGCCGTCGGCGCTGCGCACCGAGAGGCCGGTCTCGTCGCGGCGCTTCAGGCCCGCGACGCGCACCATGTAGAACTCATCCAGATTGGACGCGAAGATCGCGAGGAACTTCGCGCGTTCCAGCAGCGGTTGCGAGGTGTCCTCGGCGAGCGCGAGCACGCGGGCGTTGAAGTCCTGCCAGGACAGCTCCCGGTTGAGATAGCGATCGTCCGGCAGCTCGTCGGCGGCGGTCTCCGGGGTCACCGCGGGGGGAGCGGTCGGCACCGGCAGCGGATCGGCCGTGACGTGGCCGTTCCCGGGCGCCGCCCGGGTCTCCGGTGTGCCTCTCGCGCTACTCGTGCTCACCTGTTCCGCCCGAATCCATCGCCCCCGCGCGTCCCGCGGTTGTGATCGCCGTGGCATCACGATACCCGCTTGGCGTCGGCGCAGTGGTGTGTTTCGCCACGCAGTACCGCCTGGGTGTGACGGCCGACGCCGAGCGCCCGGGCGCGCTCGACGTCGGCGACGGTGTCCACATCGGCGCGCAGCGTCGGGGCGGGCGTCGTCAGCGGCGCCGCGCCCGAGCGCAGGTGGGCCGCCGCCGAACCGTGCCCGAACCGGGGGTCGAGCCGGCCCCCGGGCGCCGACAGCAGCAGCGTCGTGCCGGTGCCCGCCCGGTCGGCGCACATCGCGCGCCTGCCCGCCGCCTCGGCCACGGCGGCGGCGAGGTCGTCCGGGCGCAGCGCGGGCAGGTCCGCCTGCAGCGCGCCGACGACGCCCTCGGGCTCGGCCCGCCGCAGCAGTCCGGCGCCATGGCGCAGCGCCGCGTTGAGACCGGCCGCGCCGCCGTCGTCGACGACCTCGGCGCCGAGCGCGACCAGCTCGGCCACCTCGGCGGGCGCGGCCGCGGTGACCAGGACCGTGCCGACGCCGGGGGTGGCCAGCGCGGCGGCCACGGTGTCGGCCGCCATGGCGAGCACCAGCCGGGCTCGGTTGCGCTCGTCACGCGGATAGCAGCACCCGATCAGTCGCGACTTTGCTAGCGTCAACGACTTGATCGGCACTACCAGACTCACCGACGGCACGCGGGCTATCTTGCCCGAAACGCGGGCCCGGGTGCGACACTGCCCGCACGGCAGTCCGGACGGAGGTAAGCGACGTTGACCAAGCGGGAGCGGGGCGGCTTCTGGGTCGGCTTCACTGCGGCGATCTTCTACCCCCTCAGCTGGCTTGCCGGGCACCGATACCGCAACGTGGACCGGGTGCCGCGCCAGGGCGGCGCGCTGCTCGTGCTCAACCACGTCTCGCACTTCGACCCGGTCGTCGACGCGGTGTTCGTGCACCGGCAGCGCCGGGTACCCCGGTTCATGGCCAAGGCGAGCCTGTTCACCGTCCCGGTGTTCAAGCGGATCCTCTACGGCTCCGGCGGCATACCGGTGTACCGGAACACGACCAGCGCCGGTGACGCGCTGCGGGAGGCGCACCGCACGCTGCGCGAGGGCAAGATTGTCGTGATCTACCCGGAGGGCACCATCAGCAAGGACCCCGACGGCTGGATGAAGCACTCTTACACCGGGGTGGCGCGGCTGGCGCTCGAGAACGACGTCCCGGTGATCCCGATCGCGCGCTGGGGCACGAACCTCGTGTTCGACGGCTACAACAAGAAGTTCCGGCCGTTACCCCGCAAGACGGTCGAGTACCACATCGGTGAGCCGATCGACCTCGGCAAGCACCGCGCGCTGCCGCAGGACGGGCCGCTCCGGCGTGAGGTCACGGACCTGATCACCGGCGAGGTCACCGCGCTGCTGGCCGAGCTCAGGGGCGAGCGGCCACCCGCGGCCGAGCCAGGAACGAAGGCGGACGATGCCTGAGACAGCGGGGCCGACGCCACAACGGATCACGGTGCTCGGCGCCGGGTCGTGGGGCACCACCTTCGCCAAGCTGCTCGCCGACGCGGGCCGGGACGTCACCCTCTGGGCGCGCCGGGCGGAGGTCGCCGAGGAGATCACCACCAAGCACACCAACTCCGCCTACCTGCGCGACGTAGTGCTGCCGGAGCGAGTGCGCGCGACGAGCGACGCGGCGGCGGGCCTCGACGGTGCCGAGGCCGTCGTGCTGGCGGTGCCGAGCCAGTCGCTGCGGGCGAACCTCACCGCCTGGCTGCCGGTGCTGCCGGCCGGCGTGCCGCTGGTCAGCCTCGCCAAGGGCGTCGAACTGGGCACGATGGAGCGGATGAGCGAGGTCGTCGTCGAGGTCACCGGCGTGCCGGCGGATCAGGTCGTGGTGGTGTCGGGGCCGAACCTCGCCGTCGAGATCGCCGCCGAGCAGCCGTCGGCCGCCGTCGTCGCCTGCGTCGACCACGACCGGGCGGTGGCGATCCAGCGCGCTAGCTCCGGCCCGTACTTCCGGCCCTACACCAACGTCGACGTCGTCGGCTGCGAGCTGGCGGGGGCGTGCAAGAACGTGATCGCGCTGAGCTGCGGCATGGCGGCCGGGCTCGGCTACGGCGCGAACACCATGGCCACGCTCATCACGCGCGGGCTCGCCGAGATGGCCCGGCTCGGCGGCAAGCTCGGCGCCGACCCGCTGACCTTCGCCGGGCTCGCCGGGGTCGGCGACCTGGTCGCCACCTGCACCTCGCCGCTGTCGCGCAACCGCAGCTTCGGCGAGCGGCTCGGCAAGGGAGACACGGTCGCGCAGGCGCAGGACGCCACCGGCGGGCAGGTGGCCGAGGGCGTGAAGTCCTGCTCGTCCATCAGGGAGCTGGCGCTGGCGCACGGGGTCGACATGCCGCTGACCGACGCGATGCATCGGGTCTGTCATGCCGGGGTCTCGCCGCGCAGCCTCGTCGGTGAGCTGCTCGACCGCGCCAAGAAGTCCGAGTGGGGTTAGCTCTGGCTAGTTCTGGCAGAACAGGCCGACGCAGTTCCTGGTGAGCGCCAGCTCGGTGGCGAGCTTGAGCCTCGTCGTGAGGTAGCCGGGGTCGTTGTGCAGCGACCGCAGCTGGTGCGGGTCGCGGAGCAGGTCGTACAGCTCCACCTCGCCGGTCAGGTACTCCACGTACAGGTAGCGCGAGTCGCGCAGCCCGGTGTAGAGCGGGATGCCGGTGGGCTGCCACGCCTCCACCAGCAGCGGCCGGTTCCTCGGGCCGGGGTCGCGGATCAGGTCGTAGAGCGAGATGCCGTCCAGTTGATAGGGCGCCTCGGTGTCGGTGAGGTCGAGCACGGTCGGCGCGATGTCGATGCTCATCGACACGCGCTGCGAGATGACCCGGTCGGCGGGGATGCCGGGGCCACGGATGTAGAGCGGCGTGTCCAGTCCCTCTGTGTAGGGCAGCACCTTGCCGCCGGGTCGGCGGTGCTCACCCAGCGCGTAGCCGTTGTCCGAGGTGAAGATGATCACGGTGTTGTCGAGCTCCCCGGTGCGCCGCAGCGTGCTGACGAGGCGGCCGATGCCGCGGTCGACGGCCTGCAACGACTCCACCCGCTGCTGCCGGCTCTCCCTGATCTGGGCGGCCAGGTTCCGGCCGATCCTGGGCAGGTCCCGGATGTGGGACGGCTTGTCGGACACGTCGGCCTCGTTGAACGCAGGGGAGCGGATGTTGCCGAGGTGACGGAACGTGTCGCGGTCGCGCTCGGCGACGTGCGGTGTCGGCAGCCGCGCCGGGTCGTCCGGGTCGGCGGGGCCGCCGTGGTGCGGGGCGACGTGCGAGAGCCACAGGAAGAACGGCTTGGGGTTGGTCGCCTGGCGGCGAACCACGCGTACCGCGATGTCGTTGAGCACGTGGGTGCCGTAGCGACCCTTGTAGGAGACGAATGGGCCGGGACGGTGGCGAATGGTGAGGTTGCGGTAGGCGTAGGTCTCCACCGTCGCCTTCCACGACGACCAGCCGGGGTCGCCCTGGGCATTGCGTGCTCCGTAGCGCTCCCGGGAGTAGCCCTCGTAGCCGTTGAGGTGCTTGCCCACCATCACGGTGTAGTACCCGGCCTGTTGCAGCCACACCGGCAGGGTCGACAGGTTGGCGCCGGTCTCGACCCATTTCCGGTATGACCCGGCCGGGTACTGGTGGTGCTGCACGCCGTGGTTGTGGGCGTAGCGGCCGGTGAGCATGGACGCGCGGGCGGGGCAGCACAGCGGATACGACAGGAACGCCTGCGAGAACTCCGCGCCCGGGCCCTTGATCAGCCGTTGCACGTTGCGCAGGTATCGCATGTCGTCGACCCGCGCGTCGTCCACCATGACGATGACGATGTTCGGCCGCTGCACGACGGCTCCCGCACTGGGGCCGGTGCCGGTCGAGACGCCGAAGGTGGCGATGACGAGCGTCGCGAGGACAGCGGCCACCGTGAACCGTGTGCGCATCTACCTACCCCAGCGCCAGACATAAGCTGCGAAACATCTATTTCACTCAATGCTGACATTAGGCATGGAAACGCGCAATCACGACCGCGTCTCATTCCGTGGGCACGGCTTGACCGGGCTCGTGCGCGGCTGCTTCGCTGAGGGCATGACCGAGCGTGTGCTGTTCTCGCGGCCGGGGGTCACCCGGGCCGCCGCCACGCCGTGTCCTTGTTGTCGCCGGTGATCGACTCACGTGCCCACCGTCTTACCCAGCAAGGACTTCTCGATGTTCGCCGTTCCCGACAACACCGTCGCCGCCCCTGAGAACCCGGCGCTGCGCCACCCGGTACGGGTCGCGCTGTCCTACGCAAGCGACCGCGACTCCTGGCGGCACCTGCTCCGCTACGACCCCGACGAGCGGTTCGCCGCGCTGGTCGAGCGCACCGCCGAGGACGAGATCTGGCTGCTGAGCTGGCTACCCGGCCAGCGCACCGACCTGCACGACCACGGCGACACCAGCGGCGCGTTCACCGTGGTCAGCGGCAGGCTCACCGAGGTCGTCGCGCGGCGCGGCACCCTCGACGTCAACGAGCTGCACGTGGGGCAGTCGCGGGTGTTCGCACCCGGCTACGTCCACCAGATCAGCAACGTCGTGCCGGACCCCGCCGTCAGCATCCACGTCTACCGCTACGGCGGCCGGACGATGCGCTACCGCGAGGACGCCGCCCGGCTCGCGACGTGATCCGGCACCGGGAGGTCGGCGGCTGGCTCCGGTGAGCCGAACACCTGCCGCACCGGCAGCACCCCGGCCCACGCCGCGTTCGCCTCGACGTCCTCCGCGTCGTCGTCCGGGCCGGTGGCTCTGATCTTGACCGACGCCTCGTGCAGCGGCAGGGCCAGCACGGCGACGGCGGCGAACTCCTTCGCGTTGACGCCGCGCGCGTGCTGCCACGAGCCGGGCGCGAGATGCTCGGTGACGACCCGCAGCCCGTGCAGCTTCTCCTCCCGCCCGGTGGCCGGCCGGGCGCGGCCGTGCACGACCGCGCTGCGGTAGTTCATCGAGTGGTGGTTCACGCTGCGGGCGTAGACGATGCCGTCCACGTGGGTCACCGTCACGCACACGTCGACACCGCCCGCCGCCGCGCGCAGGCTGCGTGCGCCGGTCGACCCGTGCAGGTACAGCGTGTCGCCGTCGCGACCGTAGCCGGTCGGCAGCACCACCGGCCAGCCGTCGAGCACCAGGCCGAGGTGGCAGATCAGCCCGGTGTCGAGCACCTCGTACAGCGCGGCGCGGTCGGTGGCGGTGCGGTGCTTGGTGCGGTTCGGGGTGCTGAGCCGGGTCGGGGAGAGCGTCATGATTCCATCCTCATCGGCCTAGTGGCATGATGGAACGGCCAATCAAATCGTGAACGAGAAGTCCACTCGGAGCTGGCATGGCGACCCACGGCGTCGACACCGCGCTGCCGATCGCGCTCGACCGGCACGGGCGGGCGCCGCTCGCGGTGCAGCTCGCCGACGCGCTGCGGGAGGCGGCGGCGACCGGGCACCTGCGCGGCGGCGACCGGCTGCCGTCGACCCGCGCGCTGGCGGGGCGGCTTGGCGTCAGCCGGACCGTGACCTCGGCGGCGTACGAGCAGCTGCACGCCGAAGGCTGGATCGCGGGCAAGCACGGCTCCGGCACCTACGTCACGACCACGCCGCCGACTGACCGGTCGCAGCGGGGCGCCGTCCCCGAGCACGACACCGACGGCGACGACCTGCTCGCGCTGGTGCCCGGTGTGCCGTGGGCGGACGGCATCGAGCGGGCCGCGTGGCGCCGGGCGTGGCGGGCCGCCGCCGACACCCCGCCGTCACAGCAGACCGAACGGGCCGGGCTCACCGCGTACCGGGCCGCGATCGCGGAGCACCTGCTGCGCCACCGCGGCCTGATGATCGCCTCGGCGAGCGTGCTCGCCACGGCGGGCACCACCAGCGCGGTCGCCGAGCTGGCCTCGGCGCTGTTCGCGCCCGGGGACATCGTCGCCGTCGAGGAGCCCGGCTACCAGCGCGCGGTGCAGGCGTTCCTCGCCGCCGGGCTGCGGGTGTCCTGCGTGCCGGTCGACACCGACGGCATCGTGGTCGACGCCATCCCCGCCGGGGCCAAGGCGGTCTACTGCTCCCCGGCGCACCAGTACCCGATGGGCAGCAGGATGAGCGCGACCCGGCGGGTGGCGCTGGTGGAACGCGCCCGCGCGGAGGATTTCCTGGTGGTGGAGGACGACTACGACGGCGAGCTGCGGTTCGACGTCGCGCCGCTGCCGCTGCTGGCCGGGCTCGCGCCGGACGTCGTGGTGCACCTCGGCACCACGAGCAAGATCCTCACGCCGACGCTCGGCGCGGGCTGGATGGTCGCGCCGCGCGGGGTCGCGGGCACGGTGCTGTCCTATCGCGACCGCACCGGCACCAGGCCCTCGCCAGCAGGGCAGCGGGTGTTCACCGAGTTCGCACACAGCGGCGACCTCGGCCGCCACCTGCGGCGGGTGCGCCGGGAGATGTCCGAACGGCGTCAGCTCCTCGTCGCGGCACTGCGGGAGGCCGGGATCGGCATGGTCGGTGACGACGCGGGCGCGCATCTGGTGGTGCCGCTGCGCTCGGCCGCCGAGGAGCGGGCGAAGCTGCGCGCGGCGCGGCGGCGAGGCATCGTGCTCGACGGCCTCGCCAGGCACTATGCGGACGAACCGAGCGCGCACGGTATCGCCATCGGTTACGCCGGGTGTTCCCGGAGTGAGCTGCGGAAAGCGGTGGGTGTGCTCGTCAGCGTGCTCACCGTCCAGGGGTAGGGTCGGCCACCATGAGGACTGCTTGCAGGTCCGAATCATCGGACACCATGCTGGCCGACTCCAGGTCAACGGCGCGGCGTGCCGCGCGCGAGGAGGGGGCCGCATGAGCGAGGCACGGAAGATCCGGGTGGCGGTCGTGTTCGGCGGCCGCAGCACCGAACACACCATCTCGTGCGTCTCGGCGGGCAGCATCCTCGCCAACCTCGACCCGGAGCGGTTCGAGATCGTGCCGATCGGCATCACCCCGGACGGCGGCTGGGTGCTCGGCACCAGCGACCCGGAGCAGCTCCAGATCTCCGGCCGGACGCTGCCGTCGGTGGAGTCCGGCGACGAGCTGGTGCTCGCGGGCGACCCGACCCGCCGCGACCTGGTGATGATCGGACCCGGCGACGAGCTGCGCACGCTGGCCGGGGTGGACGTGGTGTTTCCCGTGCTGCACGGCGCGTTCGGCGAGGACGGCACCATCCAGGGCCTGTTCGAGATGGCCGACCTGCCCTACGTCGGCGCCGGGGTGCTCGCCAGCGCCGCCGCGATGGACAAGGTGTTCGCCAAGAAACTGCTCGCCGCCGAGGGGCTGCCGGTCGGCCGGTTCGCGGTGCTCGGACGTGGCGGTGTGACGCTGGACGAGACCGAGCGGGAACGCCTCGGGCTGCCGGTGTTCGTCAAGCCGGCCAGGGCGGGCTCGTCGATCGGCATCAGCAAGGTCACCGACTGGGCGCAGCTGGACGACGCGATCGCGCTGGCGCGAGAGACCGACCCGAAGGTGCTGATCGAGGGCGCCGTCGTCGGCCGGGAGCTCGAATGCGGCGTGCTCGAGTTTCCCGACGGCCGGGTGGAAGCCTCGCTGCCCGCCGAGATCAGGGTGCTCGGCGAGGACGACGCCGCCTGGTACGACTTCGAGACCAAGTATCTCGGCGACAGCGCCGAGCTGGACATCCCCGCGAAGCTGGACGACGACACCACCGACCGGCTGCGGGCGATGGCGGTCCAGGCGTTCGGCGCGCTGGACTGCGCCGGGCTGGCGCGGGTGGACTTCTTCGTCGGCCCCGGCGGCGAGCTGACGATCAACGAGGTCAACACCATGCCCGGCTTCACGACCACCTCGGCGTACCCGAAGATGTGGGAGGTCACCGGCGTCGACTACCCGACGCTGCTGACCACCCTGGTCGAGACGGCGCTGAGCCGGGGCACCGGCCTGCGCTGAAGGCGTGCCAAGGCCGAGCTGATCGGGGGCAGGGACCACAAGACGCGCTCGGCGAAGCCCTCACGATCGAGGCGGCGGGGCGTCCTTGCGACATGAACAGACGCACGGCACCAAGTGCGAGCCCCGGCGCCGCGATCGTGTCGCGCGTTGAGGAACAAACACCGAGTCACGCCCGGGGCTTCACCGCGCGCAGCGTCCGCTCGATGGTGTCGGAGATCTGTTGCAGCGGCCCGGTGCCGCCGTCGGCGGGTACCGTCAGCGCGACGTAGACCGGGCGGTCGACCGCGTACCAGGTCGTCGCCGCCCGCTCCGGCACCGGCAGCCACTGCACGCCGTTGATCTGTCGCAGCCGGGACGTCGGGCGCAGCCCGGTCGGCCGTGGGATGCCGCAGCGCAGCACGACGGGGTTGGCCTCGCCCCAGGCGGCGGCGCCCTCCGGCGCGGGCGCGAGGAGCTTCCGCCGCGTCAGCTGCTCGTCGGCCGATTCGAGGGAGTCCGGCAGTGCGTCCACCAGGTCTCGGCACGCCGCCGAGCCCGCGTCCGGCGCGGGAGCGGCGGCGAGCGGCAGCGGGCCGGACGGTGCGTTCGTGCCGGGCGGCGTCGCGCTGTCGCCCTGGCTGAGCCCGATGACGGCGACGGCGGCGACCAGCCCGAGACCGAGCACGGCCGCGACGACGATCAGCGCTCGGGGCGGGGCTGCGGCATCACGTTCAGGCACGGTGCTACCAGATCACAGCGTCAGAGGTGCACCACCGGGCAGGTCAGGGTCCGTGTGATGCCGGCGACGTTCTGCACCTTCGCGACGACGAGCTGCCCGAGCTGGTCGACGTTGTCCGCCTCCGCGCGCACGATGACGTCGTAGGGCCCGGTCACGTCCTCCGAGCTGATGACGCCTGGGATCTCCGCGATGTCGGCCGCGACCGAGGCGGCCTTGCCGACTTCGGTCTGAATCAGGATGTATGCGTTGACCACGGCGCGCCCTTTCGTCTGCGTCGGCGGGTTCAGTGTCCAATGTAGTGAGGCAGGATTGGCGTGGATCAGTAACCTACCGCAGCTATTGGTGACAGGCAGCGTGTCGCCAGCCCTTGGAGGTCAGCGTGCCATCGCAGCAGGGACCGGCCGAAGGCACCGTCGCCGAGACCGGTGAGTTCGGGTTGATCGACACGGTGACCCGGCACCGCACCCAGCCGGGGCACACGCTGCTCGGTCCCGGTGACGACGCCGCGATCGTCGCCGCGCCGGACGGCAGGGTGGTCGCGGGCACCGATGTGCTGGTGCAGAACGTGCACTTCCGGCTCGACTGGTCCAGTCCCGCCCAGGTCGGCAGGAAGGCGGTGGCGGTGAACCTCGCCGACATCGCCGCCATGGGCGCGACGCCGACGGCGGTGCTCGTCGGGCTCGCCTGCCCGGGCGCGACCCGCACCGAGCAGGTCACCGAGCTGGCCGACGGCATGTGGGAGGAGGCGGTCCGCGCCGGGATCGGCCTCGTCGGCGGGGACATGGTCGCGGCGGATCAGATCGTCATCAGCGTGACGGCGCTCGGTGACCTGCAGGGGCGCGCCCCGGTGCGGCGTTCCGGCGCCCGGGCGGGGGATCAGGTGGCGGTCGCGGGCAGGCTCGGCTGGGCCGCCGCCGGGCTCGCCGTGCTCGGCAGGGGGTTCCGCTCTCCGGTGACCGTGGTCAACGCGCACCGCTACCCCGAGCCGCCGTACGCGGCCGGTCCCGAGGCGGCCGAGGCGGGCGCCACGGCGATGATCGACGTCTCCGACGGGCTGCTCGCCGACCTCGGCCACCTGGCGACGGCGTCGAGCGTGGCCATCGACGTCGACTCCAACGCTCTCGTCGTCGACCAGAAGCTGATCGAGGTGTCGTCGGCGCTGGGCGCCGACCCGCTGGCGTGGGTGCTCACCGGCGGCGAGGACCACGCGCTCGCCGCGACGTTCCCCGCCGCCGAACGGGTGCCCGAGGGGTGGCTGCGGATCGGGACCGTCGCGGCGGCCCGTGACGGCGGGCCCGTTGTGACCGTCGACGGCGAGCCGTACGAAGGGCCGAGAGAGGGCTGGCAGCACTGGCGCGGCTGAAAACCGCAGGAAACGTGCCTGACGTTGGCGTACCCTCGTCGCGTGGAGTTCGCAGTAGTGCCCTATGACCACCCCGACGCGACGAAGCTGATCGTCGAGGTACAGCGGGAGTACGTCGTCCGCTACGGCGACGAGGACATGACGCGGGTGGAGCCGGCCGAGTTCGCGCCGCCGCGCGGCCGGTTCTTCGTCGGCTATCTCGACGGCGCCCCGGTTGCCTGCGGGGGCTGGCGCGGCAAGGACGGCCCCGGGCCGGAGTACATGCCGGGCGACGCCGAGATCAAGCGGATGTACGTCGCCGATTCGGTGCGCGGCAACGGCTACTCCCGGGCGCTGCTCGAGGTGATCGAGCAGAGCGCGCGCGACGCGGGCAGAAAGCGGATGATCCTGGAGACCGGCACCCATCAGCCGGAGGCGATCTCGCTGTACGAGTCGTCCGGCTACCAGCCGATCCCGAACTTCGGCGTCTACCGCGACGACCCGTGCAGCCTCTGCTACGCCAAGCCGGTCCGAGGTTAGTACAACTACAGTTAGACTAACTCGAGTTATACTAACGTCATGGACAAGCCCGATGGGGTGTTCGACCGGGAACAGGAATGGTCCGACCTAACCAGGTTCTTGACGTCTCCCGGCTCCGGCATGCGACTCGGCGTGGTGTACGGCCGCCGTCGGCAGGGGAAGTCATTCCTGCTGCGCAGGCTGGTCCAGGAAGCCGGCGGGCTGTACATGATGGCCGTCGAAGAAGAGCGCAGGCTCGCTCTTGAGCGGTTCGCCGGCACAGCCGCGCAGACACTGTTCGGCGTTCCCGCGAGCAACCTGGTCTTCGACACGTGGGAGAACGCGCTGCGGTCCGCGATCGCGGCTCTTCCTCGGGTGGCGCGGCATGCTGGAACCGCGCCGGTGCTGGTCATCGACGAGCTGCCGCACATCCTCCGGCATTCGCCGGAGGTGCCCTCCCTCCTGCAACTGCTGTACGACGAGTCGCGCGAGGACAGCTCGGCGCCTCCGGTCCGAGTGATCGTGTGCGGCTCGGCGCTCGCGGTGATGTCCGAGCTCCTCTCCGGCGCGAAGGCGCTGCGAGGCCGAGCGATGCTCGATCTGTGCTTGCAGCCCTTCTCCTTCACCGACACCGCGACGTACTGGGGGATTGACGATCCCGCGGTGGCTTTTCAGCTCCACGCCGTGTTGGGCGGCACCCCTGGATACCGTGACCTCATCGCCGGTCCGCCACCCGAATCGGTCGACCGGTTGGGACAGTGGCTGGCAGGCAACGTCCTCGACCCGTCGCACGCGTTGTTCGACGAGACCGACTATCTGCTCCGTGAGGATCCGCGGATCACGGATCGCGCGTTGTACCAGTCCGTGCTGACCGCGATCAGCCGTGGCGCCACGACGCCGACCAAGATCGGATCGATCGTCGGGCGATCCGCACAAGCGCTGGCGCACCCACTCGACGTCTTGATCAAAGCGGGCTTCGTCGTGCGGGTGGAGGACATTCTGCTGCAACGACGGGCCCAGCTGCGGCTGGCCGATCCGATCGTTCGCTTCCAGCATGCGATCAGCTCCCCTAGTCTCGCGATGCTGGAGGACCGCCGTGCGGACGAGGTGTGGCAGGCCTCCGAGCAGACGTTCTCGTCCGCCGTCCTCGGTCCGCATTTCGAGCACCTCGCCCGTGTGTGGACGGCGAGCCGAGCGGCCGCCGACCTGTTCGGTGAGCAGCTCGGTCCGGTCGGTCCGACCGTCGTCAACGACGCCAACGGCCGTACCCGTCACGAACTCGATGTTGTCGCGCTCGCCGACGGCCAAGTGCCGAGGACCTCGCGCGCGACGGTCCGTCTGCTCGGCGAGGCGAAGCACTCGCAGCAGCGACGTACGATGGCCGACCTCGCACGACTGGAACGGATCCGGGACGTGCTCGCCGAGCGCGGTATCGACGCGCGTCAGGCACGACTGGTGATCTTCGCGCGCAACGGAGCGGACAGTGATCTTCGCGCGGCATGCGACGGCCGGGCTGACGCGAGCGTCGTCGACCTCCAGACGATGTACGGAGCCAAGCCGGTCGGCGGGTCGTGACGGCGGGCTGAACCGGGAACGCTAGGCTCAGGCGGCATGGCAGCACGGCCCCTTGAAGAGATCGTCGAAGCAGGCTGGGCGACCGCACTCCAACCGGTCGCGTCCAAGATCACGTCGATGGGGGAGTTCCTCCGCGCCGAGATCGCGGCGGGACGCCAGTACCTGCCCTCGGGAGACAACGTGCTGCGGGCGTTCAAGCAGCCGTTCCACGACGTCCGGGTGCTCATCGTCGGCCAGGATCCCTACCCGACGCCCGGCCATCCGATCGGGCTGTGTTTCGCGGTCGCGCCCGACGTCCGGCCGCTGCCGAAGAGCCTGGTCAACATCTACAAGGAGTACTCGGACGACCTCGGTCACCCGCTGCCGTCGAACGGCGACCTCACCCCGTGGACCGAGCAGGGCGTGCTACTGCTGAACCGGGCGCTGAGCGTGCAACCGCACAAGCCCAACTCACATCAGGGCAAAGGCTGGGAAGACGTCACCGAGCAGGCCATCCGCGCGCTCGCGGCGCGCGACGAGCCGCTGGTCGCGATCCTGTGGGGCAGCAACGCGCGCAAGCTCAAGCCGCTGATCGGTGCCGACCGCTGCATCGAGTCGGTGCACCCCAGCCCGCTGTCGGCGCACAACGGCTTCTTCGGCTCGCGCCCGTTCAGCCGCGCCAACGAGCTGCTCGAACGCCAAGGCGCGGCCCCCATCGACTGGAAGCTGCCATAGCACACGAAAACCCCGGCGCGACCTGGATCGCGCCGGGGCTCGTCAGTCGTGGGGCGTCAGACCGCAGTGCGGCTCACGCGGGTCACCTTGCCCGCCTTCAGGCACGAGGTGCAGACGTTCATGCGCTTCTTGCCGGACGTTCCGATCCGGGCGTGAACGGTCTGGATGTTGGGGTTCCACCGGCGGTTGTGGCGCCGGTGGGAGTGCGAGACCGACTTGCCGAAGCCCGGCCCCTTACCGCAGACGTCGCACACGGCAGCCACGTCGAACACTCCTTAGATCAGGGAAGAAATGTGCAGGCCCGAAAGCATCGGGCGACTCGGATAGGGTAGCCGGTGCGATCCCGCCGGGTGCACCGGGGTCGTAAGGAAGGCACACAGTGGCGACTCAGGCAGAGGTTCCGAGGTAGGTATGCGGGCTGTTGACGCGGCTGCCGTGCGGGCGTGGGCGACGTCCTGCGTCAGCGTTCTCACCTCGCTGCGCGCCGACATCGACCGGATCAACGTCTATCCGGTGCCCGACTCCGACACCGGCTCGAACCTGCTCTACACCATCACCGGCGCGCACGACGCGCTCAGCGAGCACGATCCCGGCGAGAACGCGGGCAAGGCGCTCGCGGTGCTCGCCCGCGGTGCGGTGCGGGCGGCGCGCGGCAACTCGGGCGTGATCCTGTCGCAGCTGCTGCGCGGCATCGCCGACTCCGCCGGGGACGCCGCCGTCGTGGACGCGCCCGGGCTCGCGGCGGCACTCGCCCGCGCCGAGCGGACGGCGACCGGCGCGGTGGCGCGGCCGGTCGACGGCACGATGCTCACCGTGCTGCGGGCCGCGGCGCAGGGCGCGAACGGGGCTCGCGCCGGTGGGGTGGCCGATGTCGCGGCTGCGGCGGCCGACGCGGCGGCCACCGCGCTCGCCGAAACCCCGCATCAGCTCCCGGTGCTCGCCGACGCGGGCGTCGTCGACGCGGGCGGGCGCGGCGTGCTCGCCGTGCTCGACGAGCTGGCCGGGGTGACGGCAGGCCGACCGGCCCAGGCCCGGCCCGAGTTCGCCGTCGGCGCCGACCTGGTGGTCAGCCAGCGCAGGCTCACCGAGAGCGCGCAGCCGTGGGAGGTGATGTACCTGCTCGACGGCGTGTCCGACGTCGCCCTGCCCCAGTTGCGCGACCGGCTCAGCGAGCTCGGCGACTGCGTCACCATCGCGGGCGACGGCGCGGGCAGCCACGCGGTCCACGTGCACTGCATGGACATCGGCGCCGCGCTGGAGGCGGGGCTCGACGCGGGCAGACCCCGTGACGTGCGAGTGGAGTCGCTCGCCGTTGCCGGTGGCTCGCAGCTCGGCGGCAGGGCGGTGCTCGCGGTCGTCTGCGGCGCCGCGCTCGCTGAGCTGTGCCGCACGGAAGGTGTGCTGGTGCTCGCCGGTGACGACCGGATGCCGGTGACCATCGACAGCGTCATGCGCACCGTCACCGAGCTGCGCGCCTCGCACGTGATCGTGCTGCCCGCCGGCGCCGAGACCACCGGCGTGGTCGAGGCGGCGACCGAGCGCGTGGTGACCGCGGGCAAGGACGTCGTCGTCATCCCGTGCGCGTCACCGGTGCAGGTGCTGTCCGCGATCGCGGTGCACGACGCCGAGCGCCGGGCGGCCGACGACGTCGTCGCGATGGCCGAGGCGGCGGCCGCCACCCGGCGGGGCGAGCTGCTGATCGCCGACGAGGACGCCATGACGTGGGTGGGCCGGGTGCACGCCGGTGACCTGGTCGGGTTCGTGGACGGCGAGGTCATGCTGATCGAACCGGCGGTGTCCGCGCCGTCCGATACCGTGGTCGCGGACGCGGCGATGACCGTGGCCGAGCGGATGCTGAGCGCGGGTGGTGAGCTGGTCACCCTGCTGCTCGGCGCCCGCGCGCCGGAGGGGATCGACGCCGTCGTCGCCGAGCGGCTGGCGCGGGCGCATCCCGAGGTCGAGTTCGCCGCGTACCAGGGTGGGCAGACCGAGTCGATGCTGACGTTCGGAGTGGAGTAGAAGACCGTGGCCACGCTGCGCGATGACCTCAAGTCGCTGATCGGGGCGCGATCGGCGAACCCGCTGGCCGAGAAGCTGGGCATCACCACGGTGGGCCAGCTGCTGCGGCACTACCCGCGCCGCTACTCCGACCGGGGGGCGTTGACCGAGATCGCCGGGCTCGAACAGGGCGAGCACGTCACCGTGATGGCTCAGGTCGTCAACGCCAACGTACGCAGCATGCGTAACCGGAGAGGCAGCATTCTCGAGGTCACCATCACCGACGGCAGCAAGCAGCTTCGGTGCGCGTTCTTCAACCGGGCGAAGTGGCACGCCGAGCGGCTGCGGCCGGGCAAGACCGGCTTGTTCGCGGGCAAGGTGTCGGAGTACCGCCGCACGCTGCAGCTCGCCCATCCCGAGTACGAGCTGCTCGATGAGATGGGCGCCTCCGCCGTCGACGAGTTCGTCAGCGAGATCATCCCGGTCTACCCCGCCACCGAGGGGATGCAGTCCTGGGTGATCGCTCGCTGTGTGCGTCAGGTGCTCGATCTGGTCGAGATCGAGGACGACCCGATGCCGCCCGAGCTGCTCGCCGCGCACGGTCTCGCCAGCCTCGACAGCGCGCTGCGGATGATCCACCGGCCGCCGGACTTCGACTCGCTCGACGTCGCCCGGCGCCGCCTCAAGTGGGACGAGGCGATGGCGATCCAGCTGATCTTCGCCGAGCGGCGGAAGTCGGCGGTGTCGCGACCCGCACCGGCCTGCCCGCCGGTGGCGGGCGGGCTGCTGGACGCCTTCGACGCGCGGCTGCCGTTCACGCTCACCGACGGCCAGCGCGAGGTCGGCGAGGACATCGCGGCCGACATCGCGCAGCCTCATCCGATGAACCGGCTGTTGCAGGGTGAGGTCGGCAGCGGCAAGACCGTGGTCGCGCTGCGGGCGATGTTGCAGGTCATCGACGCGGGCAAGCAGGCGGCGATGCTCGCGCCGACCGAGGTGCTCGCCGCCCAGCACGCCCGGTCGCTGCGGGAGTTGCTCGGTGACCTCGGCTGCGCCGGGGAGCTGGGCGCCGCCGAGCACGCCACCCGGGTCGCGCTGCTCACCGGGTCGATGACGGCGAAGCAGCGCAAGCAGGCGCTGCTCGACGCGGCGAGCGGCGCGGCGGGCATCATCGTCGGTACCCACGCGCTGATCCAGGACACCGTGTCGTTCGCCGACCTCGGGCTGGCCGTGGTCGATGAGCAGCACCGGTTCGGCGTCGAGCAGCGGGACGCGCTGCGCAGCAGGGGTGCCGAGGACACCAGCCCGCATGTGCTGGTGATGACCGCGACGCCGATCCCGCGCACGGTGGCGATGACCGTCTACGGCGACCTCGAGATCTCGGCGTTGCGGGAGCTGCCGGCAGGCCGGTCGCCGATCACGACGAGCGTGGTGCCCGCCGCCGAGAAACCGGCCTGGCTGGAGCGGGCGTGGCAGCGCATCGCGGAGGAGGTCGGCAAGGGCCACCAGGCGTACGTGGTGTGCCCGAGGATCGGTGACGAGCCGCCCGCGAACAACGGCGAGGGCAGGCCGGCGATCTCGGTGCTCGACATGGCCGCCGAGCTGGCGCACGGCCCGCTGTCCGAGCTGCGCGTCGGGGTGCTGCACGGCAGGCTGCCCGCCGACGAGAAGGACGCCCTGATGCGCGGCTTCGCGGCGGGCAAGGTCGACGTGCTGGTCGCGACGACCGTGATCGAGGTCGGCGTGAACGTGCCGAACGCGACCGTGATGGTGATCATGGACGCGGAGCGGTTCGGGCTCTCTCAGCTGCACCAGCTTCGCGGCAGGGTCGGCCGGGGCGACGTGCCCGGGCTGTGCCTGCTCGTCACCGACGCGCTCGACGGCACGGTCGCGCGGGAGCGGCTGGCCGCCGTGGAGTCGACGCTCGACGGGTTCGAGCTGTCCCGCAAGGACCTCGAACTACGCCGGGAGGGTGACATCCTCGGCGCGGCGCAGTCCGGCAAGCGCTCCGGGCTCAAGCTGCTGTCGTTGCTGCGCGACGAGGACATGATCGCGGACGCGCGGGAGGCCGCGCTCGGCATCGTCGCCGACGACCCGGCGCTCGGAAACCATCTCGGTCTGGCGCACCTGGTGACGGATCTGGTCGACCCGGACAGGGCTGAGTTTTTGGAGAAGAGCTGACAAGCTCTATCTGCACGGCGGCCCCGCGGACCGGTACGGTACAGAACCGATTCAGCCAAAGAGGGCTGCTCACAAGACGGCCGCGCCGTGACCCGGCGCGCCCTGAGGAAGGAGCCGAATGTTCCGCACAGTGCTCGTGGCCAACCGCGGCGAGATCGCGATTCGCGCGTTCCGGGCCGCCTACGAGCTGGGGGCGGGGACCGTGGCGGTGTTTCCGTACGAGGACCGCAACTCCCTGCATCGGTTGAAGGCTGACCAGTCGCTGGAGATCGGGGAGCGGGGGCATCCCGTCCGGGCCTATCTGTCCGTGGACGAGATCGTGCGCGCCGCGCGGGAGGCCGGCGCCGACGCGGTGTATCCGGGCTACGGGTTCCTGTCGGAGAACCCCGATCTGGCGCGGGCCTGCGAGCAGGCGGGCATCACCTTCGTCGGGCCGAGCGCGGAGATCCTGGAGCTGACCGGTAACAAGGCCCGCGCGGTCGCGGCCGCCCGCGAGGCGGGTATCCCGGTGCTCGGCTCGTCTCCGCCGTCGGCGGATGTCGACGAGCTGGTCGCGGCGGCCGAGCAGGTCGGCTATCCGGTGTTCGTGAAGGCCGTCGCCGGTGGTGGCGGGCGCGGCATGCGGCGGGTGACAGACCCGACACGGCTGCGGGAGTCGATCGAGGCGGCGTCGCGGGAGGCGGAGTCGGCCTTCGGCGACGCGACGGTGTTCCTGGAGCGGGCGGTCGTCAACCCACGCCACATCGAGGTGCAGATCCTCGCCGACGGCGCGGGCAATGTCATCCACCTGTACGAGCGGGACTGCTCGGTGCAGCGGCGGCACCAGAAGGTGATCGAGCTGGCGCCGGCGCCGAACCTCGACCCCGAGCTGCGGGAGCGGATCTGCGCCGACGCCGTGGCCTTCGCCCGCCAGATCGGCTACCGCAACGCCGGCACGGTCGAGTTCCTGCTCGACGAGTCCGGTGAGCACGTCTTCATCGAGATGAACCCGCGCATCCAGGTCGAGCACACGGTGACCGAGGAGATCACCGACGTCGACCTGGTGCAGTCGCAGCTGCGCATCGCCGCCGGCGAGACGCTGGCCGACCTCGGGCTGCGGCAGGAGTCGATCTACGTGCGGGGGGCGGCGTTGCAGTGCCGTATCACCACCGAGGACCCGGCCAACGAGTTCCGGCCGGACGTCGGCATGATCTCCGGCTATCGCTCGCCAGGCGGGTCGGGCATCCGGCTCGACGGCGGCACCGCGTTCGCGGGTACCGAGATCAGTGCGCACTTCGACTCGATGCTGGTCAAGCTGACCTGCCGGGGCCGTGATCTGGAGACGGCGGTGCGCAAGGCGCGCCGGGCGGTGGCGGAGTTCCGCATCAGGGGCGTGGCGACCAACATCCCGTTCCTGCAGGCCGTGCTCGACGACCCCGACTTCCGGGCGGGCCGGGTGACGACGTCGTTCATCGAGGAGCGCCCGCAGCTGCTGACCGCGCGCCACTCTGCCGACCGGGGCACGAAGCTGCTGACGTATCTGGCCGACGTTACGGTGAACAAGCCCAACGGGCCGCGCCCGAACCTGCTGAACCCGGTGCACAAGCTCCCGGAGGTCGCGGGCATGACGGTGCCCGACGGCTCCAAGCAGCGGCTGACGGAGCTCGGTCCCGAGGGCTTCGCCGCCTGGCTGCGGTCCTCGCCGACGCTCGGCGTCACCGACACCACCTTCCGGGACGCGCACCAGTCGCTGCTGGCGACCCGGGTGCGCACCAAGGACATCCTCGGCATCGCGCCGGTGGTCGCGGCGACCTGCCCCGAGCTGCTGTCGCTGGAATGCTGGGGTGGCGCGACCTACGACGTCGCGCTGCGGTTCCTGGCCGAGGACCCGTGGGAGCGGCTGGCGGCGCTGCGGGAGGCGGTGCCGAACATCTGCCTGCAGATGCTGCTGCGGGGCCGCAACACCGTCGGATACACGCCGTACCCGACCGAGGTGACGCACGCCTTCGTCGAGGAGGCCGCCGCGACCGGCATCGACATCTTCCGCATCTTCGACGCGCTCAACGACGTCGAGCAGATGCGGCCCGCGATCGAGGCGGTGCGCGAGACCGGCACGTCGATCGCCGAGGTCGCGCTGTGCTACACCTCCGATCTGTCCGACCCGGCCGAGAACATCTACACGCTGGACTACTACCTCAAGCTGGCCGAGCGGATCGTGGCCGCCGGGGCGCACGTGCTGGCGATCAAGGACATGGCCGGGCTGCTGCGGGCACCCGCCGCGGCGAAGCTGGTCACGGCGCTGCGCTCCGAGTTCGACCTGCCGGTGCACGTCCACACCCACGACACCGCGGGCGGGCAACTCGCGACCTACCTGGCCGCGATCCAGGCGGGCGCGGACGCCGTCGACGGAGCGGTGGCGTCGATGTCGGGCACGACCAGCCAGCCGTCGCTGTCGGCGATCGTGGCCGCGACCGACCACTCCGACCGGCCGAGCGGGCTCGACCTGCACGCGGTCAACGAGCTGGAGCCATACTGGGAGAGCGTGCGCAAGATCTACGCGCCGTTCGAGGCCGGGCTCGCCTCACCCACGGGCAGGGTGTACTACCACGAGATCCCCGGCGGGCAGCTGTCGAACCTGCGCAACCAGGCGACCGCGCTCGGCCTCGGCGACCGGTTCGAGGACATCGAGGCCATGTACGCCGCCGCCGACCGGATGCTCGGCAGGCTGGTGAAGGTCACGCCGTCGTCGAAGGTCGTCGGGGACCTCGCGCTGCACCTGGTCGGCGCCGGGGTCAGCCCGGCCGAGTTCGAGGAGTCGCCGAACAGCTTCGACATCCCCGACTCGGTGATCGGGTTCCTGCGCGGCGAGCTGGGCGACCCGCCGGGCGGCTGGCCGGAGCCGTTCCGCAGCAAGGCGCTCGAAGGCCGGGCGCAGGCCAAGCCGGTCGCCGCGCTGTCGGCGTCCGACCGCACCGGGCTCGCCGAGAATCGGCGGGACACGCTGAACCGGCTGCTGTTCCCCGGCCCGACCAAGGACTACGAGAACCACCGCGGGGCATACGGTGACACCAGCGTGCTCGACAGCAAGGACTTCTTCTACGGGCTGCGGCCCGGCGAGGAGTACGCCGTCGACCTCGAGCCCGGGGTGCGGCTGCTGATCGAGCTGGAGGCGATCGGGGAGGCCGACGAGCGTGGCATGCGCACCGTGATGGCCAGCCTGAACGGGCAGCTCCGGCCCATCTCGGTGCGCGACACGTCCGTCGCGTCCGACCTGCCTGCCGCCGAGAAGGCGGACAAGTCGAACAAGCGACACGTGCCGGCGCCATTTGCGGGAGTTGTCACACTTGCCGTGTCCGAAGGCGACACGGTCGAGTCTGGCGATACCGTGGCCACCATCGAAGCGATGAAGATGGAAGCCGCGATCACCGCGTCCACGGCTGGCACCGTGTCCCGGCTGGCGATCAACGCGGTTCAGCAGGTCGAGGGCGGAGACCTCCTGGTCGTGCTGGACTGAACGCCGTAACGAAGGCCCAGGGAGGCATGGTGAGCGAGCAGACGGGTTCGCCACCCACCATGGCCGACCGGCTGCGGATGGCCCGCAAGTCGGAGGACCGGGTGATCCGGGAATCCCCGTTCGGCTCGTGGCTGCTCGGCTCCGGCGACCAGGACGGCGGCATGTTGCGCATCAGGGTGCGCTGGCTGCTCGGCGCCCTGCTCGCCATCGCCAACATCGTCGGCGCGGGCGTCGCGATCGTGCTGATCACGGTCGTGATGCCCGGCCCGCCGGTGTTCACCGACGAGCTGGCGGTGGTCAACTTCGTCGCTGTGCCTGCCTACATCGTCATCTCCTGGGCCTGCATCAACATGTGGGCGGTGATCCGGGGGCTGCGGGTGCTGAAGTGGGCAACCGAGGGCGGGCCGCTCGACGAGCACCAGCGCCGGGCGACGCTGCGGCTGCCCGCCGAGTTCACCGTCATGCAGGCGCTGGCATGGCTGGGCGGCCTGATCGTGTTCTCGTTGCTGTACGGGCTGGTCGACCACGATCTGATTCTCAAGATCGCGTTCAGCATCGTGCTCAGTGGCACCGTCACCTGCGCCAACGCCTACCTGCTCAGCGAGTTCGCGCTGCGGCCGATCGCGGCACGGGCGCTGTCGACAGGGCCGAGGCTGCGGCGGCTGAGTGTCGGCGTGACGCTGCGGACGCTCATTTTCTGGGCGATGGGCACCGGTGTGCCGGTGCTCGGCCTGATGTCGGTGGCGCTGGTCGCGCTGCTGCGAGTGGAGGACGTCTCGCGGTTCGACTTCGCCGTCACGGTGCTCGTGCTCGGCGCGGTGACGCTGGCCGGTGGCTTCGGCGTCACGGTGCTCACCATCCGCGCCACGACCGCGCCGATCAGGACGGTGCGTGCCGCGCTGGCGAAGGTGGAGCGCGGCGACTTCGACGCCGAGGTCGTCGTGTTCGACGGCACCGAGCTGGGCAGGCTGCAGACCGGCTTCAACGACATGGTCGCCGGGCTGCGGGAACGCGAGCGAGTCAAGGACATCTTCGGCAAGCTGGTCGGCGAGGACGTCGCGGAGGTCGCGATGTCACGGCAGGTCGAGCTCGGCGGGGAGCTGCGCGAGATCGCGGTGCTGTTCGTCGACGTCGTCGGGTCGACCGCCATCGCGGCCAACCGTCCGCCGACCGAGGTCGTCGACCTGCTGAACCGGTTCTTCGCGGTGGTCGTCGAGGAGGTGCACGCGCACGACGGCTTCGTCAACAAGTTCCAGGGCGATGCCGCGCTGGCGATCTTCGGGGCGCCGACCGGGCTGCCGGACGCCGACTGCATGGCGCTGCGGGCCGCCCGCCGCATGATCGCCAGGCTGGACGAGGAAGTGCCCGAGTTCGCGGCAGGCATCGGCGTGTCGGCCGGGCAGGCGGTGGCCGGCAACGTCGGCGCCGAGACCCGGTTCGAGTACACCGTGATCGGCGACCCGGTCAACGAGGCGGCGCGGCTGACCGAGCTGGCCAAGTCGGTGCGCGGCGGCGTGGCTGCCTCGATGCGGGTGCTGGAAGGGGCCTGCGACGACAAGGAGCGCGAGCACTGGCGGGAGTACAAGCGGGTCGCGTTGCGCGGCAGGGCCGAGCACACCCGGGTCGCGATCCTGGCCGACGGCCGACGCAGGCGGCGTTAGCCTGCCAGCCACTCCCGGTCGCTGGCCAGCACCACGAGCCGCTGGGTCGCGCGGGTCAGCGCGACGTAGAGCAGCCGGTTGCCGGTCGTCGACTCCGCGACCAGCTCCTGCGGCTCGACCAGCACCACGGCGTCGTACTCGAGCCCCTTGGAGTCGAGGCTGCCGACCACTTTGAGCCGTTCGTCGGCCAGGGTGGACACCCACTTCTCGACGTGCGGCACCCGCTCCATCGCGCTGATGACACCCACCGTGCCCTCGACGGCGCGCAACATCTCCTCGGCCGCGCCGCGCACCGCCGTGTTCAGCTCGCCGGTGCCCACGTCACGCACCTCCGGCTCCGTCCCCGTCGTACGCACGGCATGCGGCAGCTCGTCCTCGGCTGCGGTGCCTGCGACCACCCGGGCCGCCAGGCCGAAGATCTCGGCCGAGTTCCGGTAGTTCGTGCGCAGGGTGAACCGCCTGCGGCTGCTGCGCGGGCCGAACGCCTCGGCCGCCGCCTCCTCGGCCTCGGCGGTGTCCGGCCACGAGCTCTGCACCGGGTCGCCGACGACGGTCCAGCTCGCATGCTTGCCGCGCCTGCCGACCATCCGCCACTGCATCGGCGAGAGATCCTGCGACTCGTCGACGACGATGTGCGAGTACTCGTCGTAGTGCTCGGGCCGGTGGTGCCTGCCGCGTTCGGCCCGCTCCGGCTCGGCCGATTCGGGATCGCGCCGCTTGCGCCGGGGCTTGCCGACCAGCACCCGCAGCTCGTCGAGCAGGGCGATGTCGGCGACGGAGAACCCGCGCGAGCGGTCGGCGAACGAGGCGGCGAGCAGCTCGACCTCATGCGGACTCAGCGTCCTGCGGGCCGCCCTCGCCAGCCGCTGCTCGTCGCCGAGCCAGCCGAGCAGCTCCTCAGGGGACAGCACCGGCCACCACGTCACGACGAACCGGTGGAAGTCGAGCCGCTCGCCGAGGTCGGAGATCAGCTCGGCGCGCGCGGTGGGCGACCACGCCCTGCCGTCGTCGGTCGCGGCGTGCTCCGCGACGTCGGCGAGCGCTTCGAGCAGCGCCTCGGCGGCGCGGACCCGGATGCGGTTCGGCTGGCCGCCGCCCGCCAGCACCCGCTTGCGCAGCCGTTCCAGCGCGTCACGCTCCAGCGTGAGCACCTCGCCCTGGTAGACCATGCGCAGCCGGTCCGGCACGCCGGGCGGGGTGTCGCGGACCGCCCGCTGCAGCACTTTGCGCATCCGCAGCGAGCCCTTGACCGCCGCGATCGGGGCGGGGTCGGCGTGCTCGGCCGTGACGCCGTCGAGCACCTCGCCGAGCGCTCGCAGCTCGACGTCGGTCTCGCCCATCGCGGGCAGCACCCGCGAGATGTAGCTGGTGAACACCCCGGACGGCCCGACGACGAGCACCCCGGCGCCGCCGAGCTGACGCCGATGGCGGTACAGCAGGTACGCGGCCCGGTGCAGCGCGACCGCCGTCTTGCCGGTGCCGGGCCCACCGGTGATCTCGGTGACGCCCCGCCACGGCGCCCTGATGACGTCGTCCTGCTCCTTCTGGATGGTGGCGACGATGTCGCGCATGGTGTCGCCCTTGGCGCGGCCGAGCGCGGCCATCAGCGCGCCCTCGCCGACGATCACCATGTCGTCCGGCACCCCGCCCGCCATCAGCACGTCGTCGTCGACGTCAAGCACAACGGAGCCGGAGCAGCGGATCACCCGCCTGCGGATGACATCCAGCGGCTCCTGTGCCGTCGCCTGGTAGAACGGCGCCGCCGCCGGGGCGCGCCAGTCGGTGACCACGTTGTTGAAGTCGTCGTCGCGGATGCCGAGCCTGCCGACGTAGATCGGCTCGTCGGGCTCGCCCGCGTAGTCGAGTCTGCCGAAGACGAGGCCTTCGTACTCGGCGTCGAGCGTGTGCAGCGTCTTGTTCGCGTGGAAGACCATCATGTCCCGTTCGAACAGCATCGCCGCCTGCTCGAACACGGCTTCGGTCTGCGCGCCGTGACCGAGCTCGTAACCCTTGGAGCGCATGTCCTCGGCATGGCTGCGCAACTCGGCCAGGCGCGCGTACACCCGATCGACATGGGCTTGTTCGAGTGCGATCTCGGCTCGCCTGACCCGAGGTTCCGACACGCAGCGCTCCTAGAGGCTGAGAAGAGGGGACAGTCGAGAATACGCCTTCGCGGGCGACCCGGCCCCGCGTACCCCCGTCACGGCGAGTGCGCGAGGATCGGGGCGTGACCAGGATCGTGGCGGGTTCGGCAGGTGGCAGGCGGCTGCGGGTGCCGCCGCGCGGCACCCGGCCGACGGCGGAACGGGTCAGGGAGGCGCTGTTCAACGCGCTCGACGCCGCGGGAGACGTCGAGGGCGCCAGGGTGCTCGACCTGTACTCGGGCTCCGGCGCGCTCGGCCTCGAAGCGCTCTCGCGCGGCGCGGCCGACGCCTACTTCGTGGAGTCCGACCGGCGCGCCGTCGAGGTGCTGCGCGGCAACGTCGACGCGCTCGGCATCGGCGGCACGGTGCGGCACGGCGTCGTCACGACTGTGCTGGCGGAACCTGCGCCGGCCGCCTTCCAGCTCGTCATCGCCGACCCGCCGTACGCGGTCACTGGGGAGGAGCTGCACACCGCGCTGACCGCCATGGCGGACAACGGCTGGCTCGCGCCCGAGGCGCTCGTCGTCATCGAGCGGGAATGCAACTCGGGCGAGATCGACTGGCCCGCCGGGTTCCGGCCACTGCGCAGCCGCCGCTACGGCCAGTCCGTGCTACACCGGGCGGAATACCGGCCTGTTGCCTGATTGCAACAGGCTGTTGTAGCATTCCAACATGGTGAGCAAGGGGCGCCATCCCAAGGCCCCAATTGCCATGTCCACGTGGAACTTTCAGCTCCGGCTGAACCGCGAACCAACCGAGGAGGAGTTCGACGCCCTCTATGAGGCCGGATTGTCCGATGCCGGGTTCGAAGGATCCTTGGTCGACGCGGACCGCGATGCCCCCAGCCTGCTGGAGGCGGTGAGCAGTGTCGCCGAGCAGATCCGCACAGTGCCTGGCCTGCGAGCCGTCGGTGTCGACACGCAGGACGCGGTGACCCTCGGAGACGCGGCGCAGCGGCTCGGGCGCCGTACCGCCGAGAGCCTGCGGCTGCTGGCCGACGGCAAGCGCGGGCCGGGCGGGTTCCCCCGCCCGCTCGTGGACACCGGAAAGGTGCGGGTCTACTCCTGGGCGGAGATCACCGCGTGGCTGCGCGAGGCGCTCGGGGAGGACGTTCCGGACGCAAGCCTCGACCTGATGCTCGCCGATCACGCGCTGCGGCTGGCGGACGAGGCCGAGCGCGCCGGTAGGTCGCAGGCAAAGGCGGTGCGTCAGTTGGTAGGCCGCGAGTGCTAACGTCCGCTGCATGCGGCGAGCGGTGTGCCCCGGATCGTACGACCCCGTCACCAACGGCCACCTCGACATCATCGAGCGGTCGGCGGGACTGTTCGACGAGGTCGTCGTCGCGGTGCTGGTCAACAAGAGCAAGAAGGGCCTGTTCGCCATCGATGAGCGTATGGACATGCTCGCCACCGTCACCGCGCACCTGCCGAACGTGCGCATCGACTCCTGGCACGGCCTGCTCGTCGACTACTGCACCGAGAACGACGTCGCCGCGATCACCAAGGGCCTGCGCGCGGTCAGCGACTTCGACTACGAGCTGCAGATGGCGCAGATGAACCGCCGCCTCTCGGGCGTCGACACGCTGTTCATGTCGACCAACCCGGAGTACAGCTTCCTGTCCAGCTCGCTGATCAAGGAGGTCGCCACCAACGGCGGCGACGTCAGCGGGCTGGTGCCCGACCACGTGCGCAAGCAGCTGGTGCGCCGGATCGCCGAGCGGCAACACGCCCAATAACCACGCGCCTGCACGGGTTTCGGTGGATGCCGGGGCAGACTTGGGACAAGCAACCCCGCACATCGCCAAGGAGACTGCCGTGTATCGCGTGTTCGAGGCTCTCGACGAACTCGTCACGATTGTGGAAGAGGCACGCGGCGTGCCGATGACCTCGAGCTGTGTCGTGCCGCGCGGTGATGTCCTCGAACTGCTCGACGACGTGCGGGACGCCCTGCCCGGCGAGGTGGACGACGCCCAGGACGTGCTCGACAAGCGCGACGAGGTCCTCAACACCGCGCGGCAGCAGGCCGACGAGACCGTCAACTCGGCCAACTCCGAGGCGGAGCAGACCCTCGCCGACGCACGGGCGGAGGCCGAGCGGCTGGTCAGCGACGCGCGGGCGCAGGCGGACCAGATTCTCGCCGACGCCGACGCGGAGGCCGACCGCGCCGTCGCCGCGGGCCGCGCCGAGTACGACCAGCTCACCGAGCGGGCGCGCGGCGAGTCGGAGCGCATGGTCGAGGCCGGCCGCGACGCCTACGACCGCTCGGTGCAGGAGGGCCTCGCCGAGCAGGCGAGGCTGGTCGCGGACACCGAGGTGGTGCGCGCGTCGCACACCGAGGCCGCGCGCATCGTCGACGACGCCAACGCCGAGGCCGACCGGCAGCGCAACGACTGCGACGTCTACGTCGACGACAACCTCGCCGAGTTCGCCGATCTGCTCTCGCAGACGCTGCGCACCGTCGACCAGGGCCGCACCAAGCTGCGGGGCAGCTCCATCGGCAGCTACTCCCGCAACGGCTACTGAACCATCACCCCGGCGGCTTGACCGGTAGGCTTGAGGCAATGTCAGACAACCACCGCGCCGAGCGCCCGGCTGCCCTCGACCCGCGCGATCCGTGGGTCATCGACACCCAGGACCTCGGCAGGCGCGCCGGCACCAGCCGGACCGTCCAGCGCGCGCTTCCCGTCCCCGAGACGCTCGGCGTCTCCGGCGTGATCGAGATCCCGGCCGGATCGGAGTTCACGCTCGATGCGCGGCTCGAAGCCGTCGTCGAGGGCGTGCTCGTCTCCGGCGAGGCCTCCGCCCCGGTGACGGGCGCGTGCTCACGCTGCCTCGACCCGATCTCCGACGAGGTCACGGTCGAGTTCACCGAGCTGTTCGCCTACCCGGACTCCACCACCGAGGAGACGACGGAGGAGGACGAGGTCAGCCACCTCGTCGACGATCTGATCGACCTCGCGCCGGTGGCGCGCGACGCGGCCGTGCTGGCCCTGCCGCAGGCCCCGCTGTGCACGCCCGACTGCCAGGGACTGTGCGCCGAATGCGGCATCAAGTGGGCCGATCTCGAACCCGGACACGGCCATGAGAAGATAGACCCTCGGTGGGCGGCTCTCGTCGAACGGTTCGGGGAACCCGGCTCCGACAGGCAGCTCCCAGAAAGCGGCACGCGGTGACCTCGGTTCGGTGACCAGCGCGCCCCACCAGACATGACCAAACCAACCTGGAGGAGAGGTAGCCGTGGCTGTCCCGAAGCGGAAGATGTCGCGCTCCAACACGCGGTCCCGCCGCTCACAGTGGAAGGCGAGCGCGGTGCACCTCGTGCCGTGCAGCAACCGTGCCTGCAAGGAGCTCAAGCCGCAGCACGTCGCCTGCCCGAACTGCGGTCAGTACTCGGGGCGTCAGGTCGTCGAACCGGCCTGATTGGCTGACCCAGGATGGCGTCGAACACGGTGAGTGGTCCCGCGGCCGACACCACCCCGTTGTTGACGGCGTTGGGTGTCGACCTGCCGTCCGAGCTGCTCACTCTCGCGCTCACCCACCGTTCTTACGCCTACGAGAACGGTGGGCTGCCGCCGAACGAGCGGCTTGAGTTCCTCGGTGACGCGGTGCTCGGCCTCGTCGTCACCGACCACCTCTACCTCGCGCACCCCGACCTGCCCGAGGGGCAGCTCGCCAAGCTGCGCGCGAGCGTGGTCAACATGCACGCGCTCGCCGGGGTCTCCCGCAGCCTCGGTGAGGGCGGGCTCGGCGCGCACCTGCTGCTCGGCAAGGGCGAGGAGCTGACCGGCGGCAGGGACAAAGCGAGCATCCTCGCCGACGGTCTCGAGGCCATGATCGGCGCGGTGTACCTGGAGCATGGCATGGACACCGCCCGCGAGCTGGTGCACCGGCTCTTCGGTGACCTGCTCGCCGAGGCGCCGCTGCGAGGCGCCGGGCTCGACTGGAAGACCAGCCTGCAGGAGCTGACGGCGTCCGCGTCGCTCGGCGTGCCCGAGTACCGGGTGGTCGACACCGGCCCCGACCACCAAAAGGAGTTCACCGCGACGGTCATCGTCAACGACGACGAGCGTGGCAGCGGCAGCGGCACGACCAAGAAGGAAGCCGAGCAGAACGCCGCCGAGATGGCCTGGCGCGCGCTCTCGGCCGAGTACGCCGCCAGCCCCAGCGCCGACGGCTCGACCTAGCACCGGCCGTGCCCGAGCTTCCCGAGGTCGAGGTGGTGCGTGCCGGCCTCGCCAAGCACGTCGCGGGCAGGACCGTGCTCGCCGCCGAGGTGCTGCATCCGCGCGCGATCAGGCGGCATGTGCCCGGCGACGCCGACTTCAACGGCAGGCTCACCGGTCAGCGCATCGGGGCGGTGTGCCGCCGGGGCAAGTACCTGTGGTTCGAGCTGAGCTCGGGCGACGCCCTGCTCGGCCACCTCGGCATGAGCGGGCAGTTGCTGGTGCAGCCCGCGACCACCGCGGACGGCCCCCACCTGCGTATCCGGCTGCGCTTCGCCGACGACGGCCTCGAACTGCGCTTCGTCGATCAACGCACCTTCGGCGGCTTCACGCTCACCGAGCTGGTCGAGGTCGAGGGCACCGCCGTGCCCGAGCCGATCGCGCACATCGCCCGCGACCCGATGGATCCCCGGTTCGACCCGGCCCAGGTCGTGACCCGGCTGCGGGCCAAGCGCACCGAGGTGAAGCGCGCGCTGCTCGACCAGACGCTGATCTCCGGTATCGGCAACATCTACGCCGACGAGGCGCTGTGGCGCGCCAAGCTGCACGGCACCCGGCCGACCGGCCGCCTCGCGCCCGCCACGGCCACCCGGCTGCTGCACGCGGCCGGCGAGGTGATGACCGAGGCGCTCGCGGCGGGCGGCACGTCGTTCGACTCGCTGTACGTCAACGTCAACGGCAGCTCCGGCTACTTCAGCCGCTCGCTGAACGTCTACGGCCGAGCGGAGGAGCCGTGCGGGCGCTGCGGCACGCTCATCCTGCGGGAGCAGTTCACCAACCGGTCCTCGTACTTCTGCCCGCGCTGCCAGCCCCGGCCTCGCCGCCGCTAGTTTCCGTTGCCTTGCCCGTTGCCCTGGTTCTCGGGCGACGACGACGGCGGCTCCGAGGACGACGTGCTGCTCTCCTCCTCCGAGGACGATGTCGTCGAGGATTCCTCCGTGGTGGTCGTCGAGTCGCTGGTGGTCGTCGTCTGCGAGGGCTTCGACGATGACGGCGGCGGGCTGTTTGACGTCGTGGTCGTCGACGAGTCGGTGGTGGTCGTCGTCGGCCAGGAGGACCGGCCGCTGGACGTCGAGCTGGTCGTGGTGGTGGTCGTGCCGTCGGGGCTGGTTGTGGTCGTTGTCGTGGTGCCGTCCGGCATGATGACCGTCGTCGTGGTCGAGCCGTCCGGGTTGGTCATGATCACGGTCGTCGGCGTCGGCTGCTCGGCATCGGCCGCGTAGTTGGCCGGTGACGCCGCGCCGCTGACGGTGGCGCCGCCCTGCTCGGGACTCGGCTGGCCCGGCACCAGGTACGGGTCACCGCTCGGGCCGTCCGGCGCCCGCTGGTAGTCCTGGATCGGTCCGGGAGGGCTGGCCAACGGCATGGCGCTGGTCGCGATGTCGGCGATGCCCGCGAAGGTGGTCGCCGTGATCAAACCGCTTGCCACCAGCGCGAGATAACCCGCCCTGCGGGAGTTGGCGTCGCCCACCGTCGGGGGAGGAGCCACGATGACGCGCGGCTCCTGTGGCGAGCCGGATGAGGGCATACCTGCTCCTTGGTCGGGGAAGCGGTCGGGGGCCGCATCAGAACCGGTATTTCGAGAAGGCGAGCGGAACACTATCACCGTCGAGTGAGCCGTACACCTATGTGCGTCATCTCCCATGCCTGGGTGACTGCATAGCGTAATCCGGCACCATGGAAAATGTGAGCAAGTCAGGTGATCATGCTCGGTTGACAGCATGGGTGCATGGTGCGGTGCAAGGCGTGGGATTCCGCTGGTGGACCCGCAGCCGAGCACTGGAGCTCGGCCTGGTCGGCCGTGCCAGCAACCTCGCTGACGGCAGGGTCGAGGTCATCGCCGAAGGGCCGCAGGACCAGTGCGAACGGCTGCTGGCCGCGCTCCGCTCGGACCGCGCGCCCGGCTGGGTGGACACGGTCGTGGAACGGTGGTCCGAACCGAAGGGAAACCTGTCGGATTTCACGCAGCGGTGACCGACGGTAGTGCCGAGAATGGTGGTGGAAAAACCACACCTGTGGGTGAACGGATCGGGGGGCACGCGGAGCGGTGCGGACCCCCGTAATGCGGCCCGGGTACGATTTTTGATTTGATGCGGACTATGAAGGGTCGTCATTCGTGCATTTGAAGAGCTTGACGCTGAAGGGGTTCAAGTCCTTCGCATCGGCGACGACGCTGCGGTTCGAACCGGGAATCACCTGTGTCGTCGGCCCCAACGGCTCCGGTAAGTCGAACGTGCTCGACGCACTGCGCTGGGTCATGGGCACCCAAGGCGCCAAGGACCTGCGCGGCGGCAAGATGGAGGACGTCATCTTCGCCGGCACGTCCGGCCGCTCACCGCTCGGCCGTGCCGAGGTCACGCTGACCATCGACAACTCCGACGGCGCACTGCCCATCGACTACACCGAGGTCTCGATCACGCGCCGGATGTTCCGCGACGGCGCGAGCGAGTACGAGATCAACGGCGACACCTGCCGGCTGCTCGACATCCAGGAGATGCTCTCCGACTCCGGCATCGGCCGGGAGATGCACGTCATCGTCGGGCAGGGCCAGTTGTCCGAGATCCTCCAGTCCAAGCCGGAGGAGCGCAGGGGGTTCATCGAAGAGGCCGCCGGAGTGCTCAAGCATCGCAAGCGCAAAGAGAAGGCGCTGCGCAAGCTCAACTCGATGCAGGGCAACCTCGACCGGCTCAACGACCTGACCGCCGAGCTGCGCAGACAGCTCAAACCGCTCGGCAAGCAGGCCGAGATCGCCCGCAAGGCGCAGGCGGTGCAGGCCGAGCTGCGCGACGCGAAGTTGCGGCTCTACGCCGACGACCTGGTCAGCCAGCGCGAGGCCATCGCCAAGGACGAGGCGGACGAGGCGCGGGTCAAGCAGCGGCGCGCCGAGGTCGAGCAGGAGTACGAGGCCGTCAGCGCGCAGCAGACCGAGCTGGAGGAGGCGCTCGCCGAGGACGCGCCGAAGCTCAGCGCCGCGCAGGACACCTGGTACAAGCTGTCCGCGCTGGCCGAGCGGCTGCGCGGCACCGTCCGGCTCGCCGTCGAGCGGCAGCGGCACCTCTCCGAAGAGGAGCCCATGCCGTCCGGCGGCAAGGACCCGGAGGAGCTGGAGATCGAGGCCGAGGAGGCGGCCGAGCGGGAGGCCGAGCTGGCCGAGGAGGTCGAGCAGGCGCGGTCGGCGCTGTCTTCGGTCATCGAGCGCCGTGAGGAGCAGGAACGGGTGGCGCAGGAGGCCGAGCGCTCCCACATGGCCGCGGTGCGCGCGGTCGCCGACCGGCGCGAGGGCCTCGCCAAGCTGTCCGGCCAGGTCGAGGCGCTGCGGAGCAAGACGGGCGCCACCTCGGAGGAGATCGACCGGCTCACCACCGCCATCGAGGAGTCCGCGGCGCGGGCGGAGACCGCGAGAGATGAGCTCGAGGAGGCCAAGGCCGCCGAGGGCGACCCGGACACCGACGACAGCGACCTGACCGAACGGCTCGAACGGGCCATGCGGGCCAACGACGCCGCCAAGGCGCGGGTGGCCGAACTGGTCGAAAACGAGCGCGCCGCCGAGCGCGAGATCGCCTCCGAGAAGGCACGGGTCGACGCGTTGTCGATGGGACTGTCCCGTAAGGACGGCGCCGGTGAGCTGCTCAGCGCCGCCGAGCAACTGCCCGGCCTGCTCGGCTCGGTCGCCGCGCTGCTGACCGTCGACTCGGGCTACGAGGTCGCGCTGGCCGCGGCGCTCGGCCCGGTCGCCGACGCCGTCGCCGTCCGCTGCGGCGAGGACGCGCTCATCGCGCTCAAGTACCTCAAGGAGCAGGAGTCCGGCCGGGCCTCGCTGCTGCTCGGCGGCGCGGACATCGCCGTCGACCCGGCGAGCTGGCCCGCGCTACCGCCGGGCGCGCGGTGGGCGCGGGAGGTCGTCACCGCGCCGAAGGAGCTGCGGCCCGCGGTCGAGCTGGCACTGGACAAGATGGCGATCGTGGCCGACCTGCCCGCCGCCGAGGCCCTCGTCCGCGACCATCCCGAGGTCCACGCCGTCACCAGCGAGGGCGACGTGCTCGGCGCGCACTTCGCCTTCGGCGGTTCCGCCCGCAGCGAGAGCGTGCTCGAGGTGCAGGCGGCCGTCGACGAGGCCGAGGACCGGCTGATGGAGGCGCGGCGGTCACTCGAGCGCATCACCGCAGAGCTCGAAGGAGCCAGGGCCGAGCAGCAGGCCCGCCGCGACGAGGTGGGGCAGGCCCGCGAGTTGATCTCCGAGTCGAAGATCGACAAGGCGCGGGTGGCCGAGCGGCTCGACCGGATGCGGCAGGCGACGCAGTCGGCGGAGGCCGAGGTGGAGCGGCTACGCACGCAGCGCGACAAGGTCGAGGCGAGCAGGCAGTCCGCGCTCGAACAGCTCGCCGAGCTGGAAGAGCGGCTGTCGGCCGTGTCCGACCAGCCGGTCGACGACGACCCGGACACCACCGAGCGCGACGAGGCGGCCGCCGCCGTCACCGAGATCAGGCAGCAGGAGATGGACGCCCGGCTCGCGCTGCGGACCTCGGAGGAGCGGGCGCGCGGCATCCAGGGCAGGGCCGACTCGCTGCTGCGGGAGGCGCAGGCGGAGCGGCAGGCCCGGGAGCGCGCCGAGCAGGCCCGCATCGCCCGGCAGCGCGGCGCCGAGGTCGCGTCGGCCGTGGTGGACGGCGGCGAGGTGGCGCTGGAACGCATCGAGGTGTCGTTGCAGCGCGCCGCCGCCGAGCGCGACGCGGTGCAGCAGCAGCGGCAGTCGCGCGAGGACGCGCTGGCGCAGGTGCGCGCCAAGGCGCGCGAGCTGTCCAGCGAATTGGAGAAGCTGACCGACGCCGTGCACCGCGACGAGGTGGTGCGCGCCGAGCAGCGGCTGCGGCTCGAACAGCTCGAGGCCAGGATCACCGAAGAGTTCGGCATCGGGCTCGACGACCTGGTCGCCGAGTACGGTCCCGACCAGCCGGTGCCCGCCAGCCCGGCCGAGGTCGCCGAGTACGAGGCCGCCCGCGAGCGCGGCGAGGAGGTCAGCGAGCCACAGCCGATCCCATACGAGCGGGCCACGCAGGAGCGCAGGGCCAAGCGGGCCGAGCGCGACCTCGCCACGCTCGGCAAGGTCAACCCGCTCGCGCTCGAGGAGTACGCCGCGCTCGAGGAGCGCTACAAGTTCCTGTCGACGCAGCTCGAAGACCTCAAGGACACCCGCAAGGACCTGCTGTCGGTGATCTCCGAGGTCGACGCCAAGATCCTCGAGGTGTTCAACTCGGCCTACGAGGACGTGGCGCGCGAGTTCGAGATCGTCTTCGCGACGCTGTTCCCCGGCGGCGAGGGCCGGATGGTGCTCACCGAGCCGGACGACATGCTCACCAGCGGCGTCGACGTCGAGGCGAGGCCGCCCGGCAAGAAGATCAAGCGGCTGTCGCTGCTGTCCGGCGGGGAGAAGTCGCTGGTCGCGGTCGCGATGCTGGTGGCGATCTTCCGGGCGCGGCCGTCGCCATTCTACGTGCTCGACGAGGTCGAGGCCGCGCTGGACGAGACCAACATGCGGCGGCTGCTGGGCCTGCTCGAACAGCTGCGGGAGAACTCGCAGCTGATCGTCATCACGCACCAGAAGCCGACCATGGAGATCGCCGACGCGCTCTACGGCGTCAGCATGGCCGGCGACGGCATCACCAAGGTCATCTCGCAGCGGCTGCGCGCGGGGGAGCCCGTCCCGGCGTAGCCGATCGCCGCCCGGATGCGAGGATGGCGTCGTGATGGACAACCTCTGGCTCTGGGTCATCCTCGTCGCCGTCATCCTGCTGACGGTCGCGCTCGTCTCGGGATTCACGCTCGCCCGCAAGCGCCGGATCAGCCTGCGTGAGCCGGAGCGGGACACGCCGTCCGGCCGCTACAACGCCGGTGGCGGGATCGCGCTGGCGCCGGGCGGCACCGCGCCGGAACATCCCGCCGAGGAACGCACCGAGACTGACGGCGAGCCAGGAGTCGGCGAGGACGCGGCGGTGCCGCGGGACTCGGCGCAGCGCGGCATCGTCGACGTCGGACTGCCGTCCGAGCAGGACACGGACACCGCGACCGCGCCGGAGGCCGAGCCGGAGCCGGCCGCCGAACCGCTCGATGAGATCGAGCCGCCGTCGGGCAGGCTCGGGCGGCTGCGCGGCAAGCTGTCGAAGTCGCGCTCGGCGTTCGGCCAGAGTCTCGTCGGCCTGCTCGGCGCGGGCGACCTCGACGAGGACTCCTGGGAGGAGGTCGAGGACACCCTGCTCGTCGCCGACCTCGGCGCGGCGACGACGACCGAGATCGTCACCCGGCTGCGCGAAGAGCTGCACAGCCGCGGCGTGCGCACCCCGGAGCAGGCGCGGACGGTGCTGCGCGAGGTGCTGATCGGGGCGCTGCGGCCGGAGCTGGAGCGCTCGGTGCGGGCGCTGCCGCACCAGGTCGACGGCAGCAAGCGCCCCGCCGTGGTGCTGATCGCCGGCGTCAACGGCACCGGCAAGACCACGACCACCGGCAAGCTCGCCCGGGTGCTGATCGGGCAGGACCACAAGGTGGTGCTCGGCGCGGCCGACACCTTCCGCGCCGCCGCCGCCGACCAGCTACAGACCTGGTCGGAGCGGGTCGGCGCCGAGGTGGTGCGCGGCAACGAGGGCGCCGATCCCGCATCGGTCGCGTTCGACGCGGTCAAGCGTGGCATCGACGCCGGGGTTGACGCCGTGCTCGTCGACACCGCGGGCAGGCTGCACACCAAGACCGGCCTGATGGACGAGCTGGGCAAGGTCAAGCGGGTGGTCGAGAAGCAGGCGCGGGTGGACGAGGTGCTGCTCGTGCTCGACGCGACCACCGGCCAGAACGGCCTGACGCAGGCGCGCGTGTTCGGCGAGGTCGTCGACGTCACCGGCATCGTGCTCACCAAGCTCGACGGCACCGCCAAGGGCGGAATCGTGTTCCAGGTGCAGCGCGAGCTCGGCGTGCCGGTCAAGCTCGTCGGCCTCGGCGAGGGCCCCGACGACCTCGCCCCGTTCGAGCCGGAGGCTTTCGTCGACGCGTTGCTGGACTGACCTAGCAGCGCGAGCTGATCTGGGGAGGGACCACAAGACGCGCTCGGCGAAGCCCTCACGATCGAGGTGGCGGGGCGTCCCAGGCAGCAAGAACAGACGCGCCCAATCGAGCCCGAGCCCCGGCGACGCGATCGGGTCGAGCGTTGAACAAGCACTGACTAATCGGGCAAGGTCGGCATGGCGATGCCGGGGGAGCGGCCGAGCAGCGCGCCCCGGGTGATGGCTTCGGCGCCGAACCGCTCCCGCACGTCGTCCACCACCGGGTCGACGTCGACGCCGAACGCCGTGTCGAAGGGCAGTTCGAGCTGTGCGGTGGCCTCGTCGCTGAGCCCGGCCACCGCCACCCCGATCAGCGTCAGCCCGTCCCGGTCGATGCGCGGCATCGCCGCCCGCAGCAGCTGCCGCGCCGTGGCGAGCACCAGGGCGGTGCGTGCCGTCGGCGCGGCGAGCGTGTGCGAGCGCGTCGCGCGCGTGAAGTCGGCGAACCGCAGCCGGAGCACGACCGTGCGGCCGCGCCAGTCGGCCCGGCGCATCCGGCGGCACACCCGTTCGACCAGCCCGGTCAGCGCCGCGTCGATGTCGGCCGCCGACCTCGGTGCCCTGCCGAGCGCCCGCTGCGCCCCGATCGAGCCGCGCCGCCTGCGGTGCCGCACCGGCCGGGGGTCCTCGTTGTGCGCCAGCCGATGCAGGTGCCGTCCGCTGGCCTGGCCGAGCAGCGTGGTCAGCATCGCCTCGCTGTGGCGGGCGACGTCGCCCACGGTGTGCAGCCCCCGGTCACGCAGCCTCGCCTCCGTCACCGGGCCGACACCCCACAGCTTGCCCACCGGCAGCGGGTGCAGGAACGCCGTCTCACCTCCCGGGTCGACCACGAGCAGGCCGTCCGGCTTGGCCACCCCGCTCGCCACCTTGGCCAGGAACTTCGTCCGCGCCACGCCGACCGTGATCGGCAGCCCGACCCGCTCCCGCACCGCGCTCCGCAGCCGCGCCGCCACCTCGGCCGGGTCGCCGACGACCTTGCGGAGGCCCGAGACGTCGAGGAACGCCTCGTCGATCGACAGCCCCTCGACATGCGGACTGGTGTCGTCGAAGACGTCGAACACCGCCTTGCTCGCCTCGGCGTACGCCGACATCCGGGGCGGCACGACCACCGCGTGCGGGCACAGCCGCCGCGCCTCGCCGCCGCTCATCGCGCCGCGCACGCCGTAGGCTCGCGCCTCGTAACTCGCCGCGAGCACCACCCCTCCGCCGACCAGCACCGGACGCCCCCGCAGCGCGGGGTCGTCGCGCTGCTCGACCGACGCGAAGAACGCGTCCAGGTCGGCATGCAGGATCGTCGCCTCCTCCGACACGAACACATGTTCCCATCGGGGTCCGACAGTTTCAGCCCGCGACGAGCCCCGACTGGTAGGCGAACACCACGAGCTGCGCCCGGTCGCGGGCGCCGAGCTTGATCATCGCCCGGCTGACGTGAGTGCGCGCGGTCGCCGGGCTCACCACCAGCCGCGCCGCGATCTCGTCGTTGCTCAGCCCCTCGCCGACGAGGCCCACGATCTCGCGCTCCCGCTCGGTCAGCGTGTGCAGCTGTGGGTGCGGTTTCGTCGGGCGGGACGCGCCCGCGCTGAACTCGGCCACCACCCGCCGGGTCACCGACGGCGACAGCAGCGACTCGCCCGCGGCGACCACCCGGATCGCGCGCAGCAGCTCGGCGGGCGCGGTGTCCTTGAGCAGGAACCCGCTCGCGCCGTTGCGCAGCGCGTCGAAGACGTACTCGTCCAGCTCGAACGTCGTCAGCACCAGCACCAGCACCCGCACGTCGGACAGCGCCGGATCGGCGCCGATCCGCTTGGTCGCCTCGATGCCGTCGATGCCGGGCATCCGCACGTCCATCAGCACCACGTCCGGCCGGTGCCGCCGCGCCAGCTCCACGGTGGTGAGCCCGTCGGCGGCCTCGGCCACGACGCCGAGGTCGTCCTCACTGTCCACGAGGGTGCGCAGGCCGAGCCGCACCACGTCCTGATCGTCGGCGATGAGCACCGAGATCACGACGCGCCCGCCGTCGGCAGCAAGGCGCTGACCTCGAACCCGCCCGCCTGCGTCGCGGCCGTGCTGAACGTGCCGCCGAGCGCGGTGACCCGCTCGCGCATCCCCGCGATGCCGAGCCCGGCGCCGTCGCCCGCCGCGCCCGTCCCACCGGGCGGATTGGTCACGGTGACACTCACCGTGTCAGTCTCATAGCCCGATGGTCACCCCGGCAACCCGCGCCCCGGAGTGCCGCAGCACGTTCGTCAGCGACTCCTGCACCACCCGGTAGCAGGCCAGGTCGACGGCGGTGGGCACCGGCCGCTCGGCGCCGGTGGTGCGCACGGCGACGTCGAGCCCCGCCTCCCGCATCCGATCCGCCAGCTCGCCGAGCCGCCCGATCCCCGGCGCGGGCGCGCGGTCCGCCGAGCCGGTGCGCCGCACCGTGGTCAGCGTCGCGCGCAGCTCGTCCAGCGCGGCGGTGCTGGTCTCGCTGATCGTCTCGAGCGCGGCCTGTGCCTGTTCCGGTTTGCGCCCGAGCAGGTGCAGCGCGACGTCGGCCTGCATCTTGATCGCGACCAGGCCGTGCCCGACGACGTCGTGCACCTCCTGCGCGATCCGCAGCCGCTCGTCGCTGACGTGCTGCCGGAGCGTCTCGGCGCGCGTCCGCTCCCGCGAGTCCCGCAGCACCCGCACGGTGATCCCGGCCGCGAACGGCACCACCACCCACGCCGCCGCCGGTGCCAGCCCGAAGACGCCGAGCGGGCTGTCGTCGACGACGACGTGACCGCTCAGCGCGAGCAGCGCCACCACGGCGGCGGGCACCGAGCGGGACAGCTCGGTGTGCACGGCGACCGAGTACACCGCGACGAAGAACGCCACCAGGATCGGGCCGTACGGATAGTCGGCCAGCAGGTACGCCGTGCTGGCCGCGGTCGCGACGGCGAGCGTGGTCAGCGGCAGCCGCCTGCGCAGGGCGAGCACCAGCGCCGTCACGACGACCAGCGTCATGCCGATCGCGTCGATGTCGCGGCCGGTGGCTTGGGTGCCGGCGCCGAGCGTGCCGACGACGCCGAACGCGGTCAGCAGCACCGCGATGGCGCCGTCGGCGAGCCACGATCTGAGTGTGGTCACGAGACGATCTTTCAGTCCAGGTCGGTGCGTGACAACAGCCAGCCACCCGACACGGCGAACGCCACCAGGTACGCCGCCACGACGAGCGCCGCCTGCCCGCCGCCGACCGTGGTGGCGACGCCGGGGGTGTCGGTCCCCGCGCCGAGCGCGGCGACGAGCGAGCCAGCGTTCGGCCCCGGCAGCCCGAGCTGGAGGTCGGCGATCCAGTCGACCAGCGGTGCCGCGATCCCCGCCAGCAGGTTCTGCACCGCGAGCAGCCACACCAGGCCGAGCCCGACCGGCAGCGCGACACCCCGGAACACCACCGCGAGCAGCGCGCCGAAGCTAGCCCACATCAGCGCGACCAGCCAGCCGCCGCCGATGCCCGCCAGCTGCTCGGTCAGTGGCGGCCAGTCGAGCGGCTGGTTCTCGACGGCCGCGACGAGCGTGCTCGCACCGGCGGACACCGCGGCGAGCACCAGCGTCATGGCGAGCGTCGCGACCGCGATCGTGGCCAGCTTGCTCGCGTACACGGTGGCGCGCGACGGCCCCTGGGCCAGCACCGTCTTCCACGTGGTCGCGGTGTACTCGGTGCCGACGACCAGCACGCCGAGGATCACCGCGAGCGCCCCGGCGAACACCGGCATGCCGCCGATGGCGTTGCCGACGTAGGCCGGTGGCAGCATGCCCGGCAGCCCGAGGTCGCTGTTCGGCGGTGTTGCGGTGCCACCGGCATATCCGGCGTAGGGGATGAGGTACGCGAACGTCAGGCTGAGCGTGACCGCGACGGCCAGCAGCAGCCAGTTCGCCGGCCTGCGCAGCGCCTTGGCCAGCTCGGCGCGGATGTTGCTAAGCAGCATGGTTTCCTCCGGTGAGTGAGAAGAAGACCTCTTCGAGGTTCGGCCGCCGCCAGCGCAGCTCGCTGACGTCGATTCCGGCGCCGACCAGGTCGGCGTTGATCTTCGCCGCGTCGGACTCGTCGACGTCGAGCTCGAGCACGTCGTCGTGGCGCCGCACGGTGTCGTCGCCGTACGCGGCCACCAGCCGGGTGTGCGCGATGTCCGGCTGCGCGGTGACGACGACCAGCCGTCCGCCCGCGCCGAGCTCGCCGACCGGTCGCTCCGCGACGAGCGCGCCCCGGGAGAGCACGCTGACGCGGTCGCAGATCTGCTGCACCTCGCCGAGCAGATGGCTCGACAGCAGCACGGTGCGCCCCTGCGCGCCGAGCTTGCGCAGCAGGCCGCGCATGTCGGCCATGCCCGCCGGGTCGAGCCCGTTCGTCGGCTCGTCGAGGATCAACAGCGCCGGATCCTTGAGCAACGCGGCGGCGATGCCGAGCCGTTGCTTCATCCCGAGCGAGTACGTCGAATACTTGTCGCCGGCGCGGTCGGTCAGCTCCACCTCGTCGAGCACGACGGCGACCCGGCTCGCCGTCATCCCGGCGTGTCCCGCGAGGACTCGCAGGTTCTCGCGCCCGGACAGGTACGGATAGAACGCGGGTCCCTCGATCAGGGCGCCGACCGCATCGAGGTAGCCGCGAGTCGTTGAGTCCTTTCCGTACAGACGCACGCCGCCCGATGTCGGCGCGATCAGGCCGAGTAGCATCCGCAGTGTCGTCGTCTTTCCCGCCCCGTTCGGCCCGAGAAAGCCGTACACTTCGCCTTGCTCGATCGTCAGATTCAGTTCGTCGACCGCGGTGACCTCGCCGTAGCGCTTGGTCAGTGAGTCGGTCCATACCGGTTTGGTCATGGTTGTGAGCATGCTGCCGGAATGGTCGCTGCGCGTCGGCCGCTGAGCGGCTCCTCGGCTACGTCAGCGAACGTAGGGGTGTTGCGATTTGATAGAGATCAACGGGTAGGGTGCTCGCGATCGGCCGTGCGACTCGAACAAGTCGATCGGCCGTTGTACGGTCTGAGGTGAACCACGACCAGGGCGAGGTTCTGGTGTGACCTGCCTGCGGCAGCGTGGCCGACGTGGTCAGCTGGCGTGGCGGGTCCGCCCGCATACTCCGCCTGGCCGACAGAGGCGGAGGTATTGGTGGCCGCGATACGGGCCGAAGGGCTCTACAAAGTGTTCGGCAAGCGCCCCGGCGAGATGGTGCGCCTGCTGGAAGATGGCGCCAGCGCCGAGGATGTGGCCTTGCGCGGCGCGACGGCCGCTGTGAGCGATGTAAACATCGAGGTGCAGCCGGGCGAGATCTTTGTCGTGATGGGACTGTCCGGCTCGGGGAAGTCGACGCTGATCCGCATGCTCAACGGGTTGTTGCTGCCCTCGGCGGGTCATGTCCACGTCGGCGGGAAGGACGTGGCCAAGCTGGACGCGAAGTCGTTGCGGCAGCTGCGTTCCGAGAAAATGAGCATGGTGTTCCAGCACTTCGCGCTGCTGCCGCATCACAGCGTGATCGAGAACGCCGGATATGCGCTGAAGGTACGCGGCGTGGACAAGGAGGAGCGCACGAAGAAGGCGCGGGAGGCGCTGGAGATGGTCGGTCTGTCCGGTTGGGAGGACCGGCTGCCGAGCCAGCTTTCCGGTGGCATGAAGCAGCGGGTGGGACTGGCCCGCGCGCTCGCCGCGGGGACCGACATCATGTTGATGGACGAGGCGTTCTCCGCGCTCGATCCGCTGATCCGCCGCGAGATGCAGGATCAGCTGATCGACTTGCAGCACCGGCTCAACAAGACGATCGTGTTCATCACCCACGATCTGAACGAGGCGATGCGGCTGGGGGACCGGATCGCGGTGATGCGGACGGGCCGGATCGTGCAGGTCGGCACGTCGGAGGAGATTCTGCGGGAACCCGCCACGGACTACGTCGCCGAGTTCGTCAAGGACGTCGATCGCACCCGGGTGCTGACGGCGGCGTCGGTGATGGAGCCGGTTCCGGCCTCGTCGGCTTCGGCGACCTCGCCCGACGAGTACACCACGGTGTCGGCGGACACGCTGCTGGCCGATGTGTTCGCGATGACCGACACCACCCGGCTCCCGCTGGCGGTCGTGGACGGCGACAACCAGATGCTGGGTGTGATCAGGGAGCAGAACCTGCTGCACGCGATGGCCGGCAGCGAGCGAGTCATGGAGAAGGAGGCCAGTGATGGATGAGTGGCGCATTCCGCTCGGTGTGTGGGCCGATCACTTCATCGAGTGGGTCACGGAGACCTTCGAGGGTTTCTTCGAATGGCTGTCTGAAGTCATGACCGCTGGTTATACTCAGCTGACGGCGTTGCTGAACTGGCCGCCCGCCATCGTGATGATCCTGATCCTCGGCGTGCTCGGGTTCCTGGCCCGGGGCATCGCGTTCGGCATCGCGGGCACGCTGGCGTTGTTCGTGATCCAGCTGCTCGCCCAGTGGTCCAACGCGATGGCGACGCTCTCGCTGGTGATCGTGTCCGTCATCGTGGCGACGGCGATCGGGATCCCGATCGGGATCGCGGCGTCGCGCTCGCGGATCGTGAGCAATCTGGTGCGGCCGGTGCTGGACTTCATGCAGACACTGCCGCCACTGGTGTACCTGATCCCGGCAGTGATCGTGTTCAGTGTCGGGGTGGTGCCCGGCATCATCGCCACCATCGTGTTCGCCATGCCCCCGGCGGTGCGGCTGACCGAGCTGGGCATCCGGCAGGTCGATCCGGAGGTGGTCGAAGCGGGCCACGCGTTCGGCAGCACACCGGGAAAGATCCTGGCGCAGATCCAGATCCCGCTGGCCCGGCCGACGATCATGGCAGGCATCAACCAGGTGATCATGCTGGCGCTGTCTATGGTCGTGCTCGCCGGATTCGTCGGCGGCCCAGGCCTCGGCCAGCAGGTGCTGTCCGCGATCTCCCAGCTCGAGGTCGGTCTCGGTGTCGAGGCCGGACTCGCCGTGGTGATCCTCGCGATCTACCTGGACAGAGTGACCGCGGCACTCGGGACGCAGACGGGCGCGTCACGCCTGCGCAACGTGAGACGACGCGCCCTCAAGCCCTAACCCTCAACGGGCACCCAACAGTCCGAGCAGGAACGATCAAGGAGGAACCATGAAGCTCAACAACATTCTGCGAGGCCAGCGCTTAATCGGCAGCCTCGCCGTAGCGGCGCTTGCGCTGACCGCGTGCGGGGGCGGTGGCAGCGAAGGCGGCGGGGGTGCAGAGGGTCCCATGGCCGGTCAGGAGATCACTATCGGCGTGTTCAGCGGGTGGGAGGAAGGCATCGCCGCTTCCTACCTGTGGGGCCACATCTTCGAGAAGGCCGGTGCTGAGGTCAGCTACCAGACCGCCGAAGCTGGCCCAACGTTTGCGGGTGTCGCCCAGGGCCAGACCGACGTGAGCTTCGACGCGTGGCTACCGGCCACGCACGCGGACTACTGGAAGGAGTACGGGCCCGACCTTGAGGACCTCGGCGCGTGGTTCGACGACGCGCCGCTGACGATCGCGGTGAACAAGGACGCTCCGATCCAGTCGCTCGCGGAGCTGAAGGCGAACGCGGACAAGTTCGGCGGCAGGATCGTCGGCATCGAACCCGGCGCCGGCCTGACTCAGATCACCAAGGAAGACGTGATCCCGCAGTACGGCCTGCAGAACATGAAGCTGGTCGAGTCGTCGACGACGGCGATGCTGGCCGAGCTGAGGTCCGCGACCGAGTCCGGTGAGAACATCGCGGTGACGCTGTGGCGACCGCACTGGGCCTACTCGGCGTTTCCGATCCGGGACCTCAAGGACCCGAAGAACGCGCTCGGCGACCCAGAGGAGATCCACGCGTTCGGCACCAAGGGCTTCAGCGAGGAGTACCCCGAGGCCGCTAAGTGGATCAAGAACTTCAAGATGACCGACGAGCAGCTCAGCTCGCTCGAAGAGCTCATGTTCAACGAGAACCAGGGCCAGAAGAACGAGCTGTCGGTCGACCAGTGGCTGAAGGACAACCCTGGCTTCGTCAAGCAGATGACGAACGGTGCGGTGTCCTGATACGGACTGACTGACACATAAGGTCGGCCCCCGCGCCCATATGGGCACGGGGGCCGATCCTTGGTTGGGGTCAGTACGCCACGCGTTCGCTGTTGGCGAGCCAGGCGTCGAACGGCGTCCGGCTCGCGTCGAGCGCGACCGCGCTGACCGGCATCGGCCAGTCGGTGCGGGACTGCTCGAACAGGTCGTAGAACGCGAGGTCGTCGAACCCGGCCTTGGCCGCGTCGTAGCGGTCGGCGGTGTAGGTGACGCGGTCCAGCCGCGCCCACAGTGCCGCCGACACGCACAGCGGGCACGGCTCGCACGAGCTGACCAGCTCGCAGCCGGTCAGGTCGAAGGTGTCGAGCTTGCGGCACGCGGCGCGGATGGCGACCACTTCCGCGTGCGCCGTCGGGTCGGCGTCGAGCGTGACCCGGTTGGTGCCGGTCGACACGAGCTGCCCGTCGCGGACGACGAGCGCGCCGAACGGCCCGCCACCGGCGGCGACGTTCTCCCGCGCCAGCCGCACGGCCAGCGTGAGCCAGTTCGTGTCGGTGGCGGTCTCAACATGCGTCATTTCGATTCCTTGTCAGCTCTTGACGGTCGTCTTGGCGGGCTCGGGGTCCGCCTCGCGGACGATGTCGCCCAGCCGCACATTGACGATCTTGGCGATCTCGACCAGCGCGGTCGCGCGTTCCTGCTCCGGCGGGTTGTGCAGCCGCGACTCGGCGATGTCGACCACCTCGTCCGCCGACAGCCCCCGCACGCAGATCACCAACGGGAACCCGTACGTCTCGCGGTAGGCGTCGTTGATCTCGGTGAGCCGTTGCGTCTCGTCCGGCGGCAGGTGGTGCAGTCCCGCCTTGCACTGGTCGCGCAGCGACTCCCGGCCCAGCCGGTGCTCGGCGAGCGCCGCTCCCGCCAGGTCGGGATAGCAGCGGATCAGTTCGAGCTGGCGCTGCTCGTCGGCCTCGAACAGGGTGGTGTGCAAGGCACGCCGCAGCGCGTACGGTCCGTCGAACGGACGGCGGTCGGCCGCCGCGCGCGCGATCCACTCGCCACCCTGGAACGCCGAGCCGATCCGCTCGGTGAACTCCTCGGTGTCCATGGCGTTGACGGTGTCCATGTCGACCGGCGCGGGCGGCGTGGTCGCGGCGACCTCAGCCTTGTCCTTGCGCCGGAACACGTTGAAGACCAGGTTGAGCAGGATCGCGGACACGCTGCCCATGGTGATGCCGCTCGCGAGCAGCATCTGCACCTTCTCGGGCAGGAAGCCGTAGAACTCGGGGAAGGCGACCGGGACGAGCGCGAGCCCGAGGCTGGTTGCCAGGATCACCACGTTGCGCTCCTCGCGGAAGTCGACCCGGCCGAGCGTCTGGATGCCGACCACCGCGACGGTGCCGAACAGCACCAGGGCGGCGCCACCGAGCACGGCGTGCGGGATGCCGGCCACGATCGCGCCGGTCTTCGGCAGCAGCCCGATCGCCATCATGAAGACGCCCGCCGTCGCGACGACCCAGCGGCTGCGCACCCGGGTCAGCCGCACCAGGCCGACGTTCTCGGCGAACGTGGTGTAGGGGAAGGAGTTCAGTACTCCGCCGATGCTGGTGGCGAGGCCGTCCGCGCGCAGCGCCTTGGCAACGTCATCGCCGCCGACCTTCTTGCGCACGATCTCCCCGGTCGCGAAGACGTCACCGGTGGTCTCCACCGCCGTGATCAGCATGACGATGATCATTGAGACGATGGCCGCCAGACTGAAGGTCGGTAGTCCATAGTGGAACGGCGTGATGACGCCGAACCACGGCGTCTCGGCGACCGAGCCGAAGTGTGCGTACCCGAACGGCCATGCCGCGAGCGTCCCGGCGACGAGTCCGATGAGGACGGCGATGGTGGCGAGGAAGCCACGGAAGAACCGGTGCAGCAGCAGGATCAGCATCAGCGTGCCCGCCGCCATGATGAGGTTGGCCGGGCTGCCGAAGTCCTTCGCGGTGGGATCGCCGCCACCTGCCTCCATGGCGGCGACCGGCAGCAGCACCAGACCGATGCTGGTGATGACGGTGCCGGTCACGATGGGCGGGAAGAACCGGATCAGCTTCGCGAAGAACGGTGCGATGAGGAAGGCGAACACGCCCGCCACGATCACCGCGCCGTAGATGTCGCGCAGCCCCGGCACACCGCCGCCCGCCGCGCTGCCGATGGCGATCATCGGCGCCACCGCGGTGAAGGTCACGCCCTGGATCAGCGGCAGTCGCACGCCGACCTTCCAGAACCCGACGGTCTGGATCAGCGTCGCGATGCCGCACGTGAACAGGTCGGCGTTGATCAGGTAGGCGAGCTGCTGCTCGTTGAGGCCGATCGCGCCCGCCAGCAGCAGCGGCACGACGACCGCGCCCGCGTAGAAGGCGAGCACGTGCTGCAGGCCGTAGACGGTCAGCTTGCCGGGCGGCAGGACCTGGTCGACCGGATGTTTCGCCGAGTGTTTCGGCTCGGCGTCGGGAGAGTTCTTTGTGGACTTGCGGAACATGGCCGCTCCCTGAGTCGGGCTTGCGTTCTAGTGAGTACCGGTGATGTGGTGCGGTTGGACGGGGACCCGGGTCAGGTCCGCGCCGGTCGCGTGCCGGATGGCGGCGACGATCGCGGGGGTGGACGAGATCGTCGGGGGTTCACCGACGCCGCGCAGCCCGTATGGGGCGTGCGGGTCGGCGAGTTCGAGCACATCCACCCGCATGGGTGGCATGTCGAGAATCGTGGGGATGAGGTAGTCGGTGAACGACGGGTTGCGGACCACGCCGCCGGACACCTGGATCTCCTCCATGACGGCGAGGCCGAGGCCCTGCGCCGAGCCGCCGTGGATCTGGCCGACGACGGCGTCGGGGTTCATCGCCTTGCCGACGTCCTGGGCGCAGTCGAGCTGCACCACCCGGACCAGGCCCAGCTCGACGTCGACGTCGACGACCGCGCGGTGCGCGGCGAAGGCGTACTGCACGTGCGCGTTGCCCTGCCCGGTCTTCTCGTCGAGCTCGTAGGTTGGGCGATGCCGCCAGGTCACGGTCTCGGTGATCGTCTCGTCGCCGAGGACGTCGACGACGGCGGCGACCACGGCCTCGTCGGCGGAGACGAGCTTGCCGGCGTGCAGCCGGAGCTGGCTGGCGGGCAGGTCCAGCGTCTTCGCCGCCTGCCGCAGCACCCGGGCCCGGACCTGCTCGCAGGCCGCCTTGACCGCGCCGCCGGTGACGTAGGTCTGCCGCGAGGCCGACGTTGACCCGCCGGAGCCGACGCCGGTGTCGGCGGGCTGGATCACCACCTGCTCGACACCAAGCTCGGTGCGCGCGATCTGCTGCTGCACGGTGACGAGACCCTGGCCGACCTCGGCGGCCGCGGTGTGGACCGTGGCGACGGCGTCCCCGCCGGTGACCTTGAGCGTCACGCGGGCGGTCGAGTAGTCGTCGAAACCCTCGGAGAAGCAGACGTTCTTGATGCCGATGGCGTAGCCGACGCCTCGCCGCACACCTTCGCCATGGGTGGTGTTGGAGACTCCGCCGGGCAGCAGCCGCAGGTCGTAGCCGTCGTCCGATGTGGACGTCTCTGGCGGCAGCGGCATGGCCTTGACCCGCCGCAGCAGCTCGGCCACCGGCGCGGCCGAGTCGACCACCTGCCCGGTCGGCATGGTCGCGCCCTCGTGCAGCGCGTTGCGGTTGCGGACCTCGACCGGATCCATGCCCAGCTCGGCGGCCAGCTTGTCCATTTGGGACTCGTAGCCGAACGCCGCCTGTACCGCGCCGAAACCGCGCATCGCACCGCACGGCGGGTTGTTGGTGTAGACGCCGTAGCAGTCGACGACGACGTTCTTCACCTTGTACGGGCCGACCCCGAGCGTGGCGGCGTTGGCGACCACGGCGGGCGTGCTCGACGCGTACGCGCCGCCGTCCAGGATGATCTGCGCCTTGACGTAGACCAGCCTGCCGTCCCGGGTGGCGCCGTGCTCGTAGCGCATCGTGGCGGGGTGCCGGTGCACGTGACCGAAGAACGACTCCTCGCGCGAGTACACCATCTTCACCGGACGCCCGGTGTGCAGCGCCAGCAGACAGGCGTGGGCCTGCATCGACAGGTCCTCGCGGGCGCCGAACGCGCCGCCGACCCCGGCCAGCGACAGCCGCACCTTGCCGGCGGGCATGCCGAGCACCCGGCAGAGCTGCTTCTGGTCCACGTGCAGCCACTGCGTGGCGACGTAGAGGTCGACGCCGCCGTCGTCGGCGGGCACCGCGAGGCCGGACTCCGGTCCGAGGAACGCCTGGTCCTGCATGCCGACCTCGTACTCGCCGTGCACCACGACCTCGGCGGTCGCGTCCGGGTCGCCCTTGCGGATCGGCAGGTACCGCAGCACGTTCCCGCCCTCGTGCAGCGCGGGAGCGTTGACGTCGAAGGCGGCGCGCTCGGCGTCGACCAGCGGCTCGTGCACCTCGTAGTCCACGACGATCTTGGCGACCGCGCGCCGGGCAGTCTCCGGATGGTCGGCGGCCACGATCGCGACCGGCTCACCCTGGTAGCGGATCACGTCGCCGGCGAGCACCGGCTGGTCGGCGTGCTCCAGGCCGAAGCGATTGTCCCCGGGGATGTCGTCGTGGGTGAGCACCGCGTAGACGCCGTCGGTGCGCACCGCCTCGGTGATGTCGATCGAGCGGATGCGCGCCGAGGGGTGCGGGCTGCGCAGCGTCGCGCCCCACAGCATTCCGGTCAGCCACAGGTCGGACGAGTACGCGAACTCGCCCTTGACCTTCAGCGTGCCGTCGGGGCGCAGCGGGCTCTCGCCGACACCGCCCGCGATGTCGGTGCCCAGGTCCTGTTCGGTGCGGGTGGGCGTGGTCATCAGAGCGCCTCCTGCAGCGTGCGGCTCGCGGTGCGCGCGGCACGGGCGAGCTCGAATTCGTCCACGGTGGACAGATGGTCGTGCTCGACGACGGTGTGGCCGCCGACGAGCAGCCGGGCGAGTGGCGGTCGCGACCCGAGCACCAGCGCCGCGACCGGGTCGGCGATCCCGGCGTGACCGAGGCCGTCGACGCGCCACAGCGCGATGTCGGCGAGCTTGCCCGGCTCCAGCGAGCCGAGGTCGGCCTCCCGGCCGAGGCAGCGCGCGCCGCCGAGCGTGCCGAGTTCCAGCGCCTCGCGGGCGGTGAGCGCGGCGGGTCCGCCGCGCAGCCGCGCGACGAGCGCGGCCTGCCGCAGCTCGTCGCCCAGCGAACTCTGCTCGTTGGACGCCGCGCCGTCGACGCCGAGGCCGACCGGCGCGCCCGCGTCGAGCAGCGCCCGCACCGGCGCGAGACCCGCGCCCAGCCTCGCGTTGGACGTCGGGCAGTGGGCGACGCCGGTGCCGGTGGTGCCGAGCCGTTTCACGGCGGCGTCGTCCAGGTGGACGCAGTGCGCCAGCCACACGTCGTCGCCGAGCCAGCCGAGGTCGTCGATGTAGTCGACGGGGGAGCGGCCGAACTGCTCGCGGGCGAAGCTCTCCTCGTCCAGCGTCTCGGCGAGGTGGGTGTGCAGCCGGACGCCCTTGCGCCGCGCCAGCTCGGCCGTCTCGCGCATGAGCGCGCCGGACGCCGAGAACGGCGAGCAGGGTGCCACCGCGATCCGCACCAGCGCGTCGGGGGACGGGTCGTGCCAGGTCTCGATGGCGGCCTCGGTGGCGGCGAGGATGTGGTCGCGGTCCTCGACCACCTCGTCCGGCGGCAGCCCGCCCGCAGAGCGGCCGAGGTCCATCGAGCCCCGGCAGGGGTGGAACCGGACTCCGACGCGGCGGGCGGCCTCGATCTCGGCGGCGAGCAGGTCGCCAGCGGAGTGGGGGAAGACGTAGTGGTGGTCGGTCGACGTCGTGCAGCCGGACTTCGCCAGCCAGCCGAGCGCGGCACCGGCGGCGGCCGAGGTGATTTCGGCGTCGATTCCGGCCCACACCGGGTACAGCGTGGTGAGCCAGCCGAACAGCGTCTCGTCCTGCGCCAGCCCGCGGCTGGCCCACTGGTACAGGTGGTGGTGGGTGTTGACGAGGCCGGGCGTGGCGAGGCAGCCGCTGCCGTCGATGCGTTCGACGCCCTCGACGTTCGGTCCCTTGCCCGGCCCGACGGCCTCGATCCGGCCGTTCTCTATCACGACGTGGCCGTCGGCGTACTCGGTGCCCGCCGGGGCCACTGTCGCGACGGCGCAGCCCTCGATGACCGTGCGCGTCATTCCTGGCCCGCCTTCGCCGTGGCGGCCTGCCGGACCGCGTCCAGGATCTTCTCGTAGCCGGTGCAGCGGCACAGGTTGCCGGCCAGCGCCTCCCGGATCTCCGGGTCGCTCGGCTGCGGCTCGCGTTCGAGCAGGTCGTGGGTGGCGACCAGCAGCCCGGGGGTGCAGAAGCCGCACTGCACCGCCCCGGCGTCGAGGAACGCCTGCTGCACCGGGTGCAGCTCGCCCTCGTCGGCCAGGCCCTCCACGGTCACCACGTCGCGGTCGTGCGCCTGACCGGCCGCGACCAGGCACGCGCACACCGGCGTGCCGTCGAGGTAGACGGTGCAGGAGCCGCATTCGCCCTGCTCGCAGGCGTTCTTGGAGCCGGGCAGACCCATGCGCTCGCGCAGCGCGTAGAGCAGGCTCTCGCCCTCCCACACGTCGTCGATCTCCTGCCGCTCGCCGTTGACGGTGCACCTCACGCGCATGTCCTCACCTGATTCCTGCGGTAGTCGTTCCACGCCCAGGCGAGCGTCCGTCGCGCCATCACGGACAGGGCGTGCTTGCGGTAGTCGGCGGTGCCGCGCACGTCGTCGATCGGCGAGGCCGCCTCGGCTACCAGCGCGCCGAACCGCGTGACGGCTGCCGGATCCAGCTCGGCCCGGGAGTCCCAGCGGCCGGTGTCGGTCAGCTCGGCTGCCAGGAACGCCTCGGCGTCGGTGGCGCGGCGCGGCGTCGGCGCGGCCGAGCCGAACGCGGCGGCCACCGTTCCGGTGTTCGGGTGCAGCGCCAACGCGAACGCGGTCACCGAGATCACCATGGCGTTGCGGGTGCCGATCTTGGCGAACTGCTGCGGGCCGTCCGCCGGTGGTGTGAGCACTGCCGCGATCAGCTCGTCCGGTGCCAGCGCGTTGCGTTTGACGCCGGTGTAGAACTCGGTGATCGGGATGTGCCGCACGCCGCGCAGGGAGTGCGCCTCGACCACGGCGTCGCTGGTGAGCAGCGGCGGGTGGGCGTCCCCGGCGGGGGACGCGGAGCCGAGGTTGCCCGCGACGGTGCCCCGGTTGCGGATCTGCGGCGAGCCGACTGTGCGGGAGGCCATCGCCAGACCGGGCAGCCGGTCGGCCAGCTCCGTGATGAGCCTGCTGTAGGTCACGCCGGCGCCGATGCGCAGCCGCTCGCCGTCGGGCGACCAGTCGTCGAGGTCGTCGATGCGGGTCAGGTCGAGCAGGTAATCCGGCCGGGTGGCGTCGAAGTTGAGCTCCACCATGACGTCGGTACCGCCCGCGATCGGCAGCGCGCCGGGGTGCTCGGCCTTGGCGGCAAGGGCCTCGGCCCAGGTGGCGGGTCGCAGGAACTCCATCGCCGTCACCACGCCAATCCGGGCTCGGGGGCGGTGTCTTGGACGACGGTGCCCTCGATCAGGCCGTAGGGCCGGTCGGCCGCGAAGAACACCTCGTTGTCGTTGTCTAGCCCGAATGGCGCCAGGTCGACGACGAAGTGGTGCTTGTTCGGCAGCGACAGCCGGACCTCGGCGATCTCGGGGCAGTGTTCGAGCACTCGTTCGCCCATGGCGTAGAGCGTCTGTTGCAGCGACAGGCTGTGCGTGGTCGCGAACGCCTCGGTCAGGTGGGCGCGCACCGCGTCGTAGGACTTGCCCCAGTCGCTGCCGGTGTCGCAGTGCCGCCACTGCGCGTTGACCGCGGTCGCCAGGATGCGGTCGTGCGTCTCGGCCAGCGTGGTGTAGCGGTCCTTCGGGTATCCCCAGAACTCGGAGCCGGTGGTGTTCAAGACGACCAGGTCCTTCAGCCCGGAGACCACCCACGCGCGCTCGCCGTCGGTGTCGTCCACAGTGGCCATCGCGGTCCTGGTCTCGCGGCCGGTGCGCTGGAACGAGTGCGGGGCCGGGGCGTCGCCGACGTCGATGCGCTCCCAGCCGTACTGCTCGACGCTGACGCGGGCGCGGTGGATCGGGTCCTGTGTGGACACGAAATGACGCGCGAGCCGCAGCGCGAAGTCCTCGATCTCGCCGACGCCGTGTTCCTTGGCGAAGGCGAACACGGTGTTCTTCTGGGTGTCGGTCGGCAGCACCTTGGCGTTGTCGCCGGTGAGGTGGGTGTCGGCGAGGTCGCCGGAGAGCGTCGTCGTGACGTTGAGGTCGACGATCTCGTGCGCCTCCGCGCCCCGGGTGACGTGCACCAGCCGGGTTTCGGCCTTGCCGTACTGGTTCGCGCCAAGCTGGATGGTCATGCGGTCAGCTCCCTCGGTAGGTGGAGTAGGCGAACGGGCTGAGCAGCAGCGGCACGTGGTGATGCTCGGCCGCGTCGGTGATCTGGAAGGTCACGACGACCTCGGGATAGAAGGCGCGGGTGCCGGCGAAGTAGGTCTCGGTGTCGAACACCAGCCGGTGCACGCCCTCGGGCGGGCCGTCGGTGACGAACTCGCGGACCCGGCCGTCGTCGTCGGTGGTGGCCTCGGCGACCGGTACCCAGCCGTCCTGCTTGCGGCTTTCCAGCCGGACCGGCACTCCGGCGGCGGGGCGGCCCCGCGCGCTGTCGAGGACATGGGTGGACAGGCTCATAACATCTCCAACTCTGTGACCTTCGCCGGTGGACGTAGCAGCTCCCGACGCTGTGCTGCGGTAGGACCGATCTCGGAGAGCCACCCTCGCCAGCTCGGGCGGCTCGCCTCCATCGGTCGGCGAAGCTCCCAACCGTTCATGAACGCAGCACCAGCCTTTCCAGTCGCAGTCGGTTGATCTTGCGAAGTTCCTCGCGCACCACGGCGCGTTCGGTCTCGGCGTCGTTGCCGAGCCGGGCGTGTAGTCGGGCGAGCAGCTGCTCGGCGGACAGGCCGGTGGCGCAGATCAGGAACACCCGGCCGAAGCGCTCTTCGTAGGCGGTGTTTCCGCTGGCCAGCTCGGCGCGCACCGCGTCGGAGGCGTTGGCCGTGCCGGACTGCTCCTGCCTTGACCAGCTCCCGCCGCCCGTGTTGTCGCCGATGCGCGGATGGCCCGCGATGGCTTGCTCGATGTCGTCCTCGGTGAGGTCGCTCATCGCGTCGTCGGAGGTGTTCAGCAGATCATCCAAAGATCGGTACGGCCTGCCCTTGGTCACCGCGTCCGCCCAGGATGGGGCGGAGCAGCAGCGGAGCACGGCATCGCGTGCCGTCTCGGCGTCGGCGTTGTTGAGCCAGGTCAGCGCCGAGTCGTCGGGGTCGGGTGTGAGCTGCGCCATAGCAAGAAGTAGACCAATGCCGCACCCGTCGCGGCCAGTGGCAGGAGCCATGAAAGACCGGCCCCGAGACACCGCTGTAGTTGTAGGATCCTCCAAGAGGTGTTGCGATGCGCGTCAGAGACCTGGTCGAGATGACCGACCTCCACCTGGTGCCGCTCACCGGTGACGCGGGCATGGACCGTCCGATCCGCTGGGTCTATACCACCGACCTGCTCGATCCCGGCCGCTATCTCACCGGCGGCGAGCTGGTGTTGACCGGGATGATGTGGCGGCGCGGTCCGGCCGACTCAGCCGAGTTCATGTCGGCCACGTCCGCGCGGCACGTCGGGTGTGTCGCCGCTGGTGACGCCGCGTATGGCACGGTGCCGCCCGATCTCGTCGAGGCGTGTGCCGAGCGGGGGATCCCGCTGCTCGAGGTGCCGGTCGACGTGTCGTTCGCGACGATCACCGACCGCGTGATCCACCTGCTCACCATCGAGCGGCAGGGTGATCTCGCCGAACAGCTCGACCGCAGGCGCAAGCTGCTGGCGGCCGTCGCCGAAGGCGCCGGGCTGGCGACGGTGCTGCGGCTGTGGTCGGAGGGTTCCGACGTGCGGTGTCTGCTGCGCACCGCGACCGGGAGGACGCCGGTGGCGGATGCAGACCCGGGTGACGATGCGCTCGGCGGGGTGCTGGCGGAGCGGTTTCTGACCGCGACGAGCCTGCCGCAGGTCGTCGTCACGACGGATGCCGGGGCGCACTCGTTGTTTCCGGTCGACGTGCGGAGCGAGCACCGGGCAACGTCGTGGTTTCTGGCGTGTGAGGGCGATTTCCGGGAATGGCCGCGGGTCCGGCACGAGTCGGTGACCGAGCTGGCGTCGCTGCTCGCGCTGGAACGGGAACGGATCGAGGAGGGCCGTCGGGCGGATCGGGTGGTTGCCGAGCAGCTGTTCCGGCTGGTGGTGTCGGGGCGTTCGACGCGGGAGGAGATCGCGGGCAGGCTCGCCGAGTTCGGGCTCGCCGACCAGCCGTATGTCGCGGTGTCGGCGTCGCTGCTGCCGGTCGCGGACGGGCAGCTCGCCTGCCGGATCCTCGATGAGGTACTGGCGACGGTGGTGCGGGACGGGCGGACGCTGGTCTCGGCCGTCGACGACGAGGCGATGGCGCTGCTGCCGCTGCGCTCGGACGCGGTGACGGAGCTGCTGCGCGCGCAGGCGGGGGCGCTCGCGCCCGCGATGGCCGACGGGCGACTGCTGCTCGGGCTGAGCCTGCCAACGTCGGGGCCGGACGGGCTGGGCGCCGCGCTCAGCGAGGCCCGGCAGGCCCGCACCCTGGCCGAGCTGCGCGGCGGCACGGTCGCCGTGCTCGCGACCGACGAGATCGACTCGCATGCGCTGCTGCTGGCCACGGTGCCGGACGACGTCCGGCGGACGTTCCTCGCGCGGGTGCTCGGTCCGGTCATCGACTACGACCAGCGGCACGGCTCGGACCTGACCGCGACGCTGGAGGCGTTCCTCGCGGCGTCCGGGTCGTGGACGGCCTGCGCGGAGCGGCTTCACGTGCACGTCAACACGCTGCGCTATCGGATCAGGCGGATCGAGGAGCTGACCGGACGGTCACTCGCGTCACTCGAGCACAGAGTGGACTTCTTCCTCGCGCTGAGGGCTCGGTAGGGCATGCGGATCCGAACGGCAGACAGCGCCGACGCCTCGGCCGTCACCGAGTTGCTGGACCAGCTGGGCTATCCCCAAGACGGCCAGCAGGAGACGGCGGCCCGAATCCAGGCCTGGGCCGACGACCCATCGGGTGCCGCCTACGTGGCAGAAGAGAGCGGCGATCTGCTTGGCGTCATCGCCGTCCACGTCTGTCCGTTCTTCGAGCGTGACGGCGCTGGGGGCAGGATCACGGCGCTGGTCGTCTCCGATCGAGCGCGCGGCCACGGCGTCGGCTCCCGACTCGTTGCCGCCGCCGAGTCCTTCGCCGTCCGTCGTGGTGGCTGCGTCCGCATGGAGGTCACCAGCGCCGATCGGCGTCATGACGCGCACGAGTTCTACCGGCGGCGCGGATACATCGACCAAACCGGAGCGTCCTCCCGGTTCCTGCGGGAGCTGCCAAGGACATGACGCGCGCTACCGTCGTCGGTGTGGTGGGACTGGAGGACATCGACTTCGACGGCGCCCGGGCGTACGCGATCCCGATGACGACGCGGTTTCGCGGGATCACGGTGCGCGAGGGCATGCTGCTGCGCGGGCCGGCGGGGTGGGGCGAGTTCTGCCCCTTCCCCGAGTACGACGACCACACCTCGGCGGCCTGGCTGGCCACCGTCGTCGAGCAGTGCGTGCTGGGCTGGCCCGAGCCGGTGCGGGAGCGGATTCCGGTCAACTGCACCGTGCCCGTGGTCGACCCCGACCGTGCGTACGAGATCGTGACGCGATCCGGGTGCGCCACGGCCAAGATCAAGGTCGCCGACCATCCCGGCTCGCTCACCGAGGACCTGGCGCGCGTCGAGGCGGTGCGGGACGCGCTCGGACCGTCCGGGGCGATCCGGGTCGACGCCAACGGCGCGTGGGGCGTCGACACCGCGATCACGCACATCCGCCTGCTGGACAAGGCCGCCGGGGGACTGGAGTACGTCGAGCAGCCGTGCCCGACGGTGGAGGAGCTCGCCGCCGTGCGGCGTGCGGTCGACGTCCGCATCGCCGCCGACGAGTCCATCCGGCGAGCCGACGACCCGATGCGGGTCGCGATCGCGGGAGCGGCTGACGTGGCCGTGATCAAGTGCACGCCGCTCGGCGGGGTGCGCCGGGCGCTGCGCATCGCCGAGGCGGCCGGACTGCCGTGCGTGGTGTCCTCGGCGCTGGAGACCAGCGTCGGTCTCGGCGCGCAGCTCGCGCTCGCGGCCGCGCTGCCCGAGCTCGGCTTCGCCTGCGGGCTCGGCACCACATCGCTGCTGCGGCACGACGTCGTGGCGGAGCCGTTGCGGCCGGTTGACGGCCACATCGCCGTGCCCCGCACACCGCTCGCGCCCGACCCGGACCGGCTCACCCTGGTGGAGCAGACCGACGCCGATCGCGTGACCTGGTGGCGTGACCGGCTGCGCCGCGTGCGTGCAGTGCTGCGGAGTACCTGACGACGTTGGTGGTAATCCCGTGCCATTGTGCTACCATTCCGATGGAACGGCGAGGGAGTTCGGATGGCCGCTTCGCGAATCGACAAGGCGGGACGCATCGTCATACCGCTCGAGATGCGTCGCGCATTGCGCCTGGAGGAAGGTGGCGAAGTCGAACTCATGCTGTCCGCTGACGGAATCTCGATTCACAAGGTCGCGCCCGAACCGGATGTGACCGTGGCAGACGGTCTTCCTGTGCTCTCGTTGGGTGGCGCCACCGTCACCAACGACAGCGTCTTGGACGTCATCGATCGTGACCGGGGAACGCGGTGAGCTTCGCGGTCGACACGTCCGTGATCATCGCGTCGACGATCGCGGAACACGAGCATCATACGGCTGCTCACGACGCGATGGTTCGCGCGACTCATCTGCCAGTGGCGTGCCTCGCCGAGTCGTGGTCGGTGCTGACCCGCGCCTTCGGGCTTGATCCGGTGACGGTCGGGCAAGTGATCACGGCCCTGGCGAAGTCGGACCGGGAGCTTCTGGCCGCTACCCACGAGGACTACACCGAGGTGTTCCGTCATGGCGCCGCTATCGGGCTGCGCGGAGACATTCATGACGCACTGATCTGGCAGGCGTGCCGTCGGTCAGACGTCGATCTCGTCACCCTTGATCGGCGGTGGGTACGTCGTGCCGGGCAGCCTGACCGGTGTCGCTATCTTCTCGACGAAGCGGCTTAGCATCGCGGGAGTGATCAGACCGTCACTCGCGCCGGTTACCCCGGTCGCGGTGGTTCTGACACCCTGGGGCGCATGGCTGCGATACCCAAGGCTGAGCTGCACGTCCACATCGAGGGCACACTCGAACCCGAGATGGTCTTCGACCTCGCCCACCGCAACCACATCGACCTGGCCTACGACTCGATCGCCGAACTCGAAGCCAAGTACCGCTTCACCGATCTTCAGTCCTTTCTCGACATCTACTACGAGAACATGGTCGTGCTGCGGACGAGACAGGACTTCCACGATCTCGCCGACGCGTACCTGCGCACCTGCCCCGAGCAGGGCGTGCGGCACGCGGAGATCTTCTTCGACCCGCAGGCTCACCTGAAGCGCGGCGTGCCGATCGAAACGGTCATCGCCGGGCTATCCGATGCCATCGACGAACACCGCGACCGGGTCACCGCGAGCCTGATCCTGTGCTTCCTGCGCGACGACACCGCCGAGTCGGCCATGGCGACTCTGCTGGCCGCCGAACCGTACCTCGACCGCATCGTCGGTGTCGGGCTCGACTCGGCCGAGGTCGGCCACCCGCCGTCGAAGTTCACCGAGGTCTTCCGGCGCGCCCGCGACATGGGGCTACGGGTGGTCGCGCACGCGGGCGAGGAGGGCCCGCCGGAGTACGTCCGTGAGGCGCTCGACGTGCTCGGCGCGCAGCGCATCGACCACGGCATCCGCGCGCTCGACGATCCCGAGCTGGTCGCGCGGCTGGTGCGGGAACAGATCCCGCTGACGGTGTGCCCGCTGTCCAACGTCCGGCTCGGCGTGTTCGGCGACATCCGCGAGCACACCCTGCCGCGCATGCTCGACGAGGGCCTGCTCGTCACGATCAACTCCGACGATCCCGCCTACTTCGGCGGATACGTCGAGGCCAACGTCGCCGCGATCCGCGAGCACCTCGGCATCACCGAGAAGCAGCTGCGCGAGCTGGCCGCCAACTCGGTGCGCGCGTCCTTCCTCGACGAGCAGGCCAAGGAGCGGCTGCTCGCCGAGGTCGACGCCTGGCCCGGCTGACTCCGGGTTACGGCGCGAACCAGATGAAGTAGGCCAGGAACACCAGCAGCAGCACGTAGATCACCGGGTGCACGTCCCGCCAGCGGCCCTTGAACAGCATCATCAGCGGGTAGAAGATCAGGCCGAGCGCGATGCCGTTGGCGATCGAGTACGTCAGCGGCATCACGATCACCATCACGAACGCCGGGATCGCGAACTCCAGCTTGTCCCACTCGATGCCGCCGAGCCCGGTGGCCATCAGTACCCCGACGACGATCAGCGCCGGTGCCGTCACCTCGGGCGTCACCACCGCCAGCAGCGGGGAGAAGAACAGCGACAGCAGGAACAGCACCGCCGTCACCACCGACGTCAGCCCGGTCCGGCCGCCCGCGGCGACGCCGGCGGACGACTCGATGTAGGACGTCGTGGTCGAGGTGCCGAGCACCGCGCCACCCATGGTCGCCATCGAGTCCGAGGTGAACGCCTGCAACGCCCGGGGCAGTTTGCCGTCGCGCAGCAGGCCGGCCTGGTTGGCGATCGCGATCAGCGTGCCCGACGTGTCGAAGAAGTCGACGAACAGCATCGTGAACACCACGATCGCCATCTGCGCGGTGAACAGCTCCGGCACGTTGATGATCGCCTGGCCGAAGGTCGGCGCGATGCTCGGCACCGCGTCGACGATCCCGCTCGGCGGTTCGATGTAGCTGGTCACGACCCCGGCGACCGCGGTGAGCACCATGCCGTAGAACACCCCGCCCCGGACGCCGCGCACCAGGAACGCCGTCGTCACCAGCAGCCCGAACCCCGTCAGCACCGTGCCCGGCGAGGTCAGGTCGCCGAGGGTGACCAGGGTGTCCTCGCTGTCGACGACCACCCCGGCGTTGCGCAGTCCGATGAACGCGATGAACAGCCCGATCCCGGCGCCGGTCGCGAGCTTGAGCTGGAGCGGGATGGCGTTGATGACCGCCTCCCGGATTCCGGACACCGCGAGCAGGAAGAACAGCACCCCGGACGCCAGCGTCCCTGCCAGCGCGGTCTGCCACGGGATGCCGAGCTGGAGCACGACGGTGAACGCGAAGAACGCGTTGAGGCCCATCCCGGGCGCCAGCGCGATCGGGTAGCGCGCCCACAGACCCATGATCAGCGTGCCGAGCGCGGCGGCGAGCCCGGTCGCGACGAAGATCGCGTCGGTCGGCATCCCGGTCTCGCCGAGGATGCTGGGGTTGACGAACAGGATGTAGGCCATGGCGAGGAACGTCGTGACGCCCGCGATGGCCTCTCTGCCGATCGTGGTGCCTTCCGCGCTGAGCCGGAAGAAACGATCGACGGGGTTGCGGCGTTCCTCCTGGGTGGGAGTCGAGACCTGGTCGTCCGACGTCACGGTGCCCTCCTGCCAGTCGTGGTGATCTCGCGGATGTGGCCCTGATCCTGCACTATGCGCACGTCATGGCCAAGCTTGACTACGACCGTGGAGTGGACGACGATGGTTTTCGTATAACGGTAGTTAGATTTCGTACAGCGAAAGTTCGGAGGTCATTGGTGGACCTGGTGTTCAGAGCGCGGCGGGTCATCACCTCGGCCGGTGAGCAGGCCCGGTCGATCGGCGTCGCAGGCGGGAAGATCGTGGCCGTCGAGCCGTACGACGCCGATCTCGACGCCGGCCGCGTGATCGATCTCGACGCGGACGTGGTGCTGCTGCCTGGCCTCGTCGACACCCACGTGCACGTCAACGATCCCGGCCGCACGGAGTGGGAGGGGTTCGAGACGGCGACGCGGGCGGCCGCGGCGGGCGGCGTCACCACCCTTGTCGACATGCCGCTGAACAGCATCCCGCCCACGGTCGACGTCGAGTCGCTGGCGGTGAAGCGCAAGACTGCCGAGAGCAAGGTCCACGTCGACGTCGGGTTCTGGGGCGGCGCCGTGCCGGGGCACCTCGGCGACCTCCCGGCACTGCACGAGGAGGGCGTGTTCGGTTTCAAGTGCTTCCTGCTGCACTCCGGCGTCGACGAGTTCCCGCCGCTCGACGCCGACGAGCTGGAGCAGGCGATGCGCACGGTGGCCGAGTTGGACGCCCAGCTGATCGTGCACGCCGAGGACTCCGACATCATCGCGCACGCACCGGCCACCCAGGGACAGCGGTACGAGGACTTCCTGCGATCGCGCCCGCGCGGTGCGGAGAACACGGCGATCGCCCGGGTCATCGATTTGGCCAGGCGGACCGGCGCCAGGGTGCACATCCTGCATCTGTCCTCATCGGACGCACTGCCGATGATCGCCGATGCCCGCCGCGACGGCGTCGCGCTCACCGTGGAGACCTGCCCGCACTACCTGTGCTTCACCGCGGAGGAGATCCCCGACGGCGCGACGCAGTTCAAGTGCTGTCCGCCGATTCGCGAGGCGGGCAACCAGGAACTGCTGTGGCAGGGCCTCGCCGACGGCCTCATCGACTGCGTCGTCAGTGACCACTCGCCCTGCACGCCGGAGCTGAAGCGGCTCGACGTCGGCGACTTCGGCGTCGCGTGGGGCGGCATCGCCGGTTTGCAGCTCGGCCTGCCAGCCATCTGGACCGAGGCGCGGCGGCGTGGGTTCGCGCTGACCGACGTGGTGCGGTGGATGGCGGCAGGCCCCGCCGCGCAGGCTGGGATGCGCCACAAAGGACACATCGCGCCCGGCTACGACGCCGACTTCTGCGTGTTCGCACCCGATGAGTCCTTCGTGGTCGACGCGGCGGCGCTGCGCCACCGCAACCCGGTCAGCGCCTACCACGGCCGCACCCTCGCCGGCGCGGCGCGCGGCACCTGGCTGCGCGGCGCCGAGATCACCGGCGACCAGCCGTCCGGAACGCTGCTGCGCCGCGGCGAGTGCTGAGGCGCGCTCACGCCAGGTTCACCCAGATGGCGACGGCGGGAACCGCGCCGTGGTTGGCGATCCGGTGTGGTGTCGCCGACGGGAACTTGATCGCGTCACCCGCGGCGAGTTCATGGCTGTCGCCGCCGACCTCGACGACGAGCGCCCCGGACAGCACGCTGCCCAGCTCGTGACCGCTGTGGCGCAGGAACTCGCCGTCCTGTGTGGACTCCGCGCCTGGCGGATAGGTGCACTCGTAGATCTCCATGCCCGGCACGGTCTCCGGGGTGAGCCGCCGATAGCGCACGCCCTGGCCGAGTTCGAGCACCGGGATGTCGGCACCGCGCGCGATGACGACGTCGTCGTCGAGCTGTCGGGCGCCGGTGGTGTCCGGGTCGAACACCGCTGCGAGTGGGGCATCGAGCCGCGAGACGATCTGGATCAGGCGGGTGACCGATGGGCGCATCGTGCCGCGCTCGATCTGCGACAGCGCGCTCGGACTGATGCCCAGCTCGCCGGCCAGCGCCCGTAACGACGTGCCGCGCGCGCGGCGCAGCGCGCGGATCCGCGCGCCGAAGTCGTGGTCGTCGTGCGACTCGGGCGGAACGTCCTGAAGTGAGTGCGCCATGGCGCCTCCGAGTCTATGGGGCCGCAGGTGTTCAGCTATAACTTCACAAAGATGCCGCCATTCTATTGACGTATGTCACACCGTGGTGCTGTACTCCCCATGAACGGAAGCGTTTTTCCGTAAAGCGGAATAGGCCACGACACTCGGGAGACTCCGGTGAGTAACGAGCAGATCGCCGCGCCGAGCCACAGCACCCTCGCAGCCGAACCGGAGTCGCTGTCGGTGCCCACCGGCGACCCGACCCTCTACAACGACGACCTCGCCCCGCTGCCGCATGCCAAGCGGAAATGGGGAGCGTTCGAGATCTTCAACGTGTGGTCGAACGACATCCAGAGCCTGTTCGGTTACACCCTGGCGGCTACGCTGTTCGTCTCCTACGGCCTCAACGGCTGGGCGGTGATGGGCGGCATCGTGCTCGCCGGGTTGATCGTGCAGGGCCTGGTCAACCTGACCGGCAAGCCGAGCGTCCGCTACGGCATCCCGTACCCGGTGATGGCCCGCGCGAGCATGGGCGTGCGCGGTGCGCAGTTCCCCGCGCTGGTGCGTGGCATCGTGGCGATCTTCTGGTACGGCGTGCAGACCTACTTCGCGTCCACCGCGATCGCGCTGCTCATCACCGCGCTCACCGGGTCGTCCGGCGGGCCGATGTTCCTCGGCATGACCGTCGTCGGCTGGTTGTCCTATGTGATCGTCGCGGTGTTCCAGGTCGGGCTGTTCCTGCGGGGGATCGACTGGATCACCCGCTACCTGAACTGGGCGGCGCCGATGGTCTACGTCGTGATGATCGCGCTGATGGTGGCGATCTGGGTGCAGGCGGGTGGCGGCCT
>WHUB01000090.1 GCA_009377395.1 Actinophytocola sp.
CCGCACCGACCTCGCCACCCTCACCCCTTGACCAACCATAGGAGCATCGCTCACGCCGCCGTGTTCCGCGTTCGGAGCAGGCGTGAGTGTCGAACACACAGGCACGAACGCAGGACACGACGTCCTGGGCGCGGGACACGACGCTCAGGCGCCGACGATGGCGATGGGGCGGTCGGCGTGGTGGAGCAGGCCCTGGTTGACCGAGCCGAGGCCGAGGCCGGCCAGTGCGCCGCGGCCCCGGGAGCCCACGACGATCAGCTGCGCCCTGGCCGTCTCCGCCTCCGCGAGGAGGGTGCGCACCGGACGCCCCGCTACCACCCGCTCCTCGACGGCGACGTCCGGGAACTTCTCCCGCCACGGCGCGAGGCTCTCGCCGAGCAGCCGCCGCTCGTTGCCGGCGATCTCCTCGTCGGAGACCGCCATGGGCACGGCGGGCCAGCCGATCTCGGTGGTCGCGTAGGTCCAGGCGCGCACCGCGATGAGCGGCGCGTCCCGCAGCGCGGCGGCCTCGAACGCGTACCCCAGCGCCCGGTCGCCGGGCAGCGACCCGTCCACCCCGGCGACGATCGGGTCCCGCGCCAGCGACGGCAGCCCGTCGCCGCGCACCACGACGACTGGGCACTGCGTGTGCGAGGCGACGGCCACCGCCACCGAGCCGATGAGCAGGCTGGAGAACCCGCCCAGCCCGCGCGAGCCGAGCACCACGAGCTGCGCCGAGGCGGCCGCGTCGATCAGGATCTTGCCGGGGTGGCCGTCCTCGATCGCGGTCCGCACCTCGACGTCCGGCTCCGCCGCGGCCACGGCGCTCTGCGCGTCGCGGAGCCAGTCGTCGCCGTACAACCGCAACGCGTCGGCGTAGCTGCGCGGCAGCGAGACCGGGCTGCGCGGGTGCACCGCAGGCACGTCGCAGGCGTGCACCAGCAGCAGTGACGTCTGCCGCAGCGCCGCCTCCCGCGCGGCCCACGTCGCCGCCGCGAGAGCCGACGACGAGCCGTCGACCCCGGCCACGATCGGGCGGGGAGCCGTGTCCTCGGCCATCGATGCCTCCATTCGCCGATCACCCTTGCTGCCATCGTCAGCATGCCGGGTACCCGAAATGGGGACCAAGAGTCCAATGGCGACCCGAACGAGGTCCGATGACCCATGATCGAAGGTGTCTGACTAGGCATCATGGGTGACACGCCAGTCTATGCGCCGTGCGCTTCCTGGCGTACGTTGGACAAGGCTGGAGGAAGCCGCATGATTGAAGTGTTTCTCGTCGACGACCACGAGGTAGTGCGCAGGGGGGTCGCCGACCTACTCGAAGCCGACCCCGAGCTGACGGTGGTCGGAGAGGCGTCCACGGTCTCGCAGGCGATGGCGAGAATCCCGGCGCTGAAGCCGGATGTCGCCGTGCTCGACGTGCGACTGCCCGACGGTAACGGCGTCGAGCTGTGCCGGGACCTGCGCTCGGCGATGCCGGAGCTGAACTGCCTCGTGCTGACCTCGTTCACCGACGAGCAGGCGATGCTGGACGCGATCCTGGCGGGCGCGGGCGGCTACGTCATCAAGGACATCAAGGGCATGGACCTCATCGAGGCGGTGCGCGAGGTCGCGAGCGGCCGGTCGCTGCTGGACAACCGCGCCGCGGCGGCGCTGATGTCCAGGCTGCGGGCCGACGCCGAGGACCAGGGGCCGCTCGCCTCGCTGACCGAGCGGGAGCGCACGCTGCTCGAACTCATCGGGGAGGGACTCACCAACCGGCAGATCGCCGAGCGCATGTTCCTCGCGGAGAAGACCGTGAAGAACTACGTCTCCCGGCTGCTGACAAAGCTCGGCATGGCACGGCGCACCCAGGTCGCCGTGCTCGCGACCAAGCTGCGTGACCAGCAACGAAGCAACCGATAGCCGAATCGATACCCATGGTGGGCCGATTGAGTGAAAGTCTCATAATCCGCCGATAACAGACCGTTGGCGGTTCTGGTGGATCAAGACTCCTGGTGCGAGAGTGAGGCAGTGGATCGGAACGTGCCAGATCATGAGTATCGAGAACCGCAGATCCGCGAGACACTCTCCCAGCTGAGGCTACGAGAGCTGCTCGCGGGTGTGCAGGAACGCATCGAGCGCATGATCGGCACCCGGGACCAGATGGACGGCCTGCTACAGGCCGTCCTTGCCGTCTCGTCCGGGCTCGAGCTCGACGCCACGCTGCGCCGCATCGTGCAGGCGGCGACCACGCTCGTCGACGCGCGCTTCGGCGCGATCGGCGTCCGGGGCCACGACGGCGCGCTGACCGAGTTCGTCTACGAGGGCGTCGACGATCCCCAGCGCGAGCTGATCGGCAACCTCCCAGAGGGCAAGGGCCTGCTCGGCACGCTGTTCGAGAAACCGGAGCCGCTGCGGCTCGACGACCTCTCCACCCACCCCGACTCGGTCGGCTTCCCGGCGAACCACCCGCCGATGCACAGCTTCCTCGGCGTGCCGATCCTGGTGCGCGGCGCGGTGTTCGGCAATCTCTACCTCACCGAGAAGGCCGACGGGAAGTCGTTCACCGAGGACGACGAGGTCGTGGTCAAGGCACTCGCCGCGGCGGCGGGCATCGCGATCGAGAACGCACGGCTGTACGAGGACGCCCGGATCCAGCAGGACTGGCTCGAAGCCAACGCCGAGATCAGCACCGAGCTGCTCGCGGGCACCGAACCGTCCCAGGTGTTGTGGCTGATCGCGCGGCGGGCACGCGAGCTGACCAACTCCGACGACACCTTCCTCGCGGTGCCCGAGGACCCGGACGAGCCGATCCTCGAGGTCGCCGAGCTGTTCATCACCGTCACCGAGGGGGACAAGGCGAACCAGGTCAACGGCCAGATGATCCCGGTCAGCGAGTCGACCTCGGGCGAGGCGTTTCGCACCAGCACGCCCTCCCGCGTCGACGGGTTGACCTTCAAACCCGGCGGACTGGAGTTCGGGCCCGCACTGGTGCTGCCGCTGCGCGCGGCGGGCTCGGTGTCCGGGGTGCTGGTCACGACCCGCTCCCCGGGCGCCGCGCCGTTCACCGACCAGCAGCTCTCGGTCGCGTCGTCGTTCGCCGACCAGGCGGCGTTCGCGGTGCAGCTGGCGCAGAGCCAGCGGCAGGTGCGCGAGCTCGACGTGCTCGCCGACCGCGACCGAATCGCGCGTGAGCTGCACGATCACGTCATCCAGCGGCTGTTCGCGGTCGGTCTGTCGCTGCAGAGCGTCATGCCGAGGGTGCGCACGCCCGAGGTGCGCAGCCGGTTGCTCGGCACCGTCGACGACCTGCACGACATCGTGCGCGACATCCGGACCGCGATCTTCGACCTGCACGGCGGGGTCGGCTCGTCGTCCGGGCTGCGGGACCGGCTCAGCCACGCGCTGACCGACCTGACCGCCGACGCCGAGCTGCACACCACGGTGCGCATGTCAGGACCGCTCGGCGTCGTCGACGCCGAGCTCGCCGAGGACGCCGAGGCCGTGGTGCGGGAGGCCGTGAGCAACGTGGTGCGCCACGCCTGCGCGTCCACGGTGTCGCTGACCGTTTCGGTCGGCGACGACCTCACCATCGCCGTCTCCGACGACGGTATCGGGATCCCCGACGTGGTCGCTCGCAGCGGGCTGCACAATCTGCACGAGCGGGCGACGGCGGCCGACGGGTCACTGCGCGTCGAGAAGCCGCCCGCGGGCGGAACCCAGCTCGTGTGGTCCGTGCCGCTGCGATGATGAGGGACCTTTTTCCCTTTCCTTACCTCCACTTTGTTGCCAGGATCGGTTTCCTGGAGGCAACCACATGGACGCGGAGATAGAAGCGGCGTTGCGCGAACGTCTCGACCACTACAAGACGTTGAGCGAACAACTGCAGCGCGCGCTGGACAGCCGGATCAGGATCGAGCAGACGAAAGGCGTACTGTCCGAACGCTACAATTTGGACGTGGACGAGGCGTTCCATCTATTGAGAAACTACTGCCGCGCCAATAATCTCAAGCTCGCCGACGCCGCCGTCGCGCTGACAGGCAAGAGGGAACGTCACCTCGCTCAGGCGAGGTCGTAGCGGTCGAGCAGCCATCGGCCGTCCACGTTGCGCAGCGTCAGCCGCATCCGGTTGCGGTCGATGCGCGGCTGCGGGGTGTGGACGTTGGTGATGGTCTGGTCGACGAAGGCCACGACGACCGCCCTGTCCTCGGTGAGCTCGGCGATGCCCGCGTCCCGCACGGTCCCCTCCGAGATCGCCTGACCCTGAATGATCACCTCGGCCAGTTGGTCGGCTCGCTCGTCGCGGTAGACCCTGGCCCACTTGTCGGTCGACAGCGCCGCGACGTGGTCGAAGTTCCGCTGGATGTGGCGGTAGTCGTAGCTGGTGACGTCGACGGCGATGCGCTCGGCCAGCCCGAGCACCTCGTCCCGCTGCGCCGCCTGGCGGTGTTCGGACCACCACAGCGCCCCGAACGTGGCCGACGCGCCCAGCAACACCGCGACCGCCACGGCCAGCGCGATGGTCAGCCCGCTCCCCCGCCGCGCCGTGTCCCGCGCTGGGGACGCCGTGTCCTGCGTTCCTGCCTGTGTGTCCTGCGTTCCTGCCGCCGTGTTCTCCTTTCGGGGCACCGGAGACGGTCGTCGGATGGTCATGGCTGCACTCCCTGGAGATAGATCGCCTGCCACGAGTCGGCGCCGAGCACGTCGGCCTGGCCGCCGTTGCTGCCGAGCCGCACCGACCGGCCGCCGGGCAGGACGGCCCGGCCGGTCACCGGATCGGCCATGGTCACCACCGGACGCTGTCGCGCCTCAGCGGGCCGGGGCGCGTTGGCCGCACCGCGCACCGGCACGTCGTGCGGGCAGTGGTAGCTCAGCGCGGGCTGCTTCGGCCAGGTCTGCTGCGGCGTCCGGCGCGGCGAGTCGTAGTAGCACACCGGCCCCTGCGTCATCACGAACTCGAAGTTCGCGGTGTTGCCCTCGCCGATCGTGGCCAGCTCCGCGAACGAGCGCGGGATGAAGATCAACCCGTGTTCCAGCGCCGGAATCCGGGCGGACACGATCTGCGCCGGGGTCACCAGGTTGGCCAGCAACACGCTCACCGACGGCTGCGTCTCCCGCAGCAGCGGCACCAGCCGCTCGGTCAGCGGCGGCACCTTGCGCGCCAGCTCGATGCCCTCCGGCGCCACGCTGCGCAGCTGCTCGCTGATCCGCGCCAACGCCCGCGCGATGCGCGGCAGCCTGCCGGACGCGGCGCCGGTCGCGTCGAGGAACTCGGTGCCGTTGCCGATCAGGCTGCGCGCGGTCGGCTCCAGCTCGACGAGGTCGTCGACGAGCGCGAAGCTGTTGTCGGCCAGGCGTTCCAACTCCGGCCCGGTGCCTGCCAGCCCGGTGGACAGCTCCTCGGCGAGCACCGACACGTCGTCGATGTCGATGGAGTCGGTCAGCTTCATCAGGTTGACCAGGACCTCCTCCAGTGCGAGCGGCCTGCTGGTCCGGCGGGGACCGACCGTCGCGCCGTCGGCGAGATACGGCCCAGCCGCGTCGGGCGGGCGCAGGTCGATGTGCTTGAGCGCGACCGGGGTGTCCTGCGCGACGACGATCTCGGTGTCGGTGGGGATCTTGACGTCCTCGAACACCGACAGCTCCACCCGCACGCCCTGATCGCCGGGCAGCGCGACCACGTCGATGACGTCGCCGACGGTCACGCCCCGGTAGGTGACCGGCGCGCTCGGGGTCAGCCCACCGGCGTTGTTCATCAGCACGGTGTAGTGGTTGCGCGGGGCCACCGCGTCGAGGCCGACCGCGTTGACGGCGACGTAGGCGGTGCTGACCAGCGCGATCACCAGGAACAGCGCGATCTGTCCCAGCGGCAGCCGCTGCTTGAGGCTGGTCATCAGCGGGCTCCCTTCCGCAGCAGCCGCTCCATGGCGCCGGCCCCGGTGGCCGCCGAGCCGCCGCCCAGGTAGCCGTCCAGCCCGGTCAGCACACCGGTGACGCTCTCGGGCACGTTGGCCAGCCCGTACAGGTTGAGGTAGTCGCCGGGCGCGGCGCGGCTGAACACCCGCTCGAACGTCTCGAACCGGCGCATCGTCGCGCCGAGGTCGCCCCGGATGGTGGTCAGCTCGGCCAGCACCGGCCGCAGCGCCCGCACCTGGTGCGTCATCGTGCCCCGGGTCTTGCGCAGCGCGGTGTTCACCTCGCCAGACAGCTCGGTCACGCTGCTCATCAGCCGTTCGACGTCGCCGTACTGGCGGCGCACCTCGTCGACGGCGGGGCGGACGGTGTGCAGCGCCCGCCCCAATACCGCCCGGTTGTCCGCGACGGTGGTGCCGAGCCGGTTGAGCGAGCGCAGTGTGTGGGTGAACTCGCCGGTGCGTTGTTCGAGCGCGCCGAGCACGGTGTCGAGCCTGCCGAGCAACGCGCGGGCGGTGTCGTCGCGACCGGCGAGCATGGTGTTGAGCTCGGTGACGATGGTGCGCGCCTGCTCGATGCCGCTGTTGTTGAGCACGTTGCCCAGCAGCGCCATAGTGTCCTCGATGGTCGGGCTCCGCTTGGTGTCGGCGAGCGGGATGCGCCCGCCGTCGCCGATCAGCCCGCCGCCGTGCTCGGGCGGCCGATGCAGCGCGACGTACTGGTCGCCGAGCGCGGTGCTCAGCTCGAGTCCGGCTGTGGTGCCGCGCGGTAGCCCGACGTCCTCGCGCAGCACGACGACGACGTGGGCGACGAAGTCCTTCGCCGTCTTGGACTCCACCCTGCCGACCGTGGCGGGTCCAATGCGGACCTTGCCGCCGAGTGGCAGTCCGGTGGCGTCGGCGAACTCGATGGTGACCCGATAGGACGGTCCGTCGACGCCCCGGCCGATGGGTGCGTTCTGCAGGCTGAACCCGCAGCCGGCCAGCAGCAGCGGGGCTAGCAGCACGGCGAACACGCGGCGCATCAGCTACCCCCTCCCAGCAGGGCGGGCGGCAACGTCGGCGGGAAGTGGATCGGATTGTAGATGCCGGGGCCCTCGCACAGCCACAGCGCAACCTCATCGCACAGCCGCTGTCCCCACTCGCTCTGCGAGAGGTTGGTCGAGACGTCGAGCCGGATCCGCAGCTTGCCGTCGTCGGTGACCGCGCGGGTGATGTTGTCGGCAGCGAGCGGGAAGGTGTCCATGATCTCGACGAGCTGCCGCTGGTGCCTGGCCAGGTCCACAGAGACCTTGGCCAGCCGGTCGACGTTGGCCGACATCGACGCGCCGTGCCGCTCGACCAGCCCGCCGACCTCGGTCAGCACACTGGACAACGAGCCGATGGCGTTGGCGATGTCGCCTTCCTGCCGGGCGAACTCGCCTGCCACGTCGTCGATCGAGCTGGTCAGCGAATCCACTGTGGACTTGTTGTCGGCGAGCACGGCGACCAGCCGGTCGAGGCGGTGCAGCAGTCGTTTGACGTCGGGCATCGAGCCGCCGACGACGTCGGTGGCCTGCGCCAGGTTGCGGATCGCCGTCCGTAGCTGCTCGCCCCGGCCGTCGAGCAGCCTGGCGGCGTCGTGGAGCACCCTGCCCAGCGAGCCGTCGGAGTTCACGCCCTGCGGGCCGAAGGTCGTCAGCAGCTCGTTGACCGACTTGACCAGCGTGTCCCACTTGATCGGCGAGTGGGTGCGGCCGAGCCCGATCACCGCGCCGTCCGGCAGCGTCGGCCCGCCCTGATACGGCGGGGTCAGCTCGATGTACTGATCGGAGACGACGTTCGGCGACATCACCCACGCCTGCGCGGTGGCGGGGATCTCGGTGTCGGCGGGCAGCGACATGGTGACCCGGACGTGGTCGCCGCGTGGGTCCAGTGCCTCGACGGTGCCGACGTTGACGCCGAGGACCGCGACGTTGCTGCCGACGTACATGCCGTCCGCCTGCGCGAAGTCGGCGTGCAGGGTCAGGCTGGGCTCCGGACGTACCCAGAGGTAGAGCGCGGCGGCGGCCAGCGTCACCACGATGAAGGCGGCGAGGCTCTTGCGCGGCACGGTGGTCATGAACACCCCCGCACCACGCCGGTCAAGCAGAGCACGTTGTCGGGCACGATCGCGGCCGGTCCGACGACATCGCCCCACGGCCCGTGGCCGAAGGCGTTGCTGATGTAGCGCGACGCGGGGGCGAACTGGACCAGCGTCTCGTTGAAGTCGCGCTGGGTTCGCTGCAGGGTCGCGGTGATGGTGTCGAGCCGGGTCAGCATCGACTCGATACGCGGCCGATTGGTGTCCAGAAAGGACTCCAACTGCATGCTGAGGTTGGCGATGTCGTTGATCAGCATGCCGATGGCGTCGGATCGCTGCGCGAGTGTCACCGCGATCAGGTCGGCGTCGCCCAGCAACGAGACCAGCGTCTCCTTCTGCCGCAGCAGACTGGTCGTGACCCGTTCGGCGCCGTCGATCAGCCGCTCGAATGCCGCGCTGTGCTTGACGAACACCGCGCTGGCACGGGCGATGCCGTCGAGGGCGGCACCGGCGAGGCGCGGGTCGGGCGAGTCCTGCTCCAGCGTGTCGAGCAGCCCGCGCAGCGCGCCGAGGTCGATCTCCTCGGTGGCCTTGGCCGCCGAGCGGGAGAGGTCGTCGAGTGAGAACGGCACCGAGGTGCGGGCCAGCGGGATCGGGGTGTCCGGGTCGAGCTCGCCGCCGCCGCGCGGCACCAGGTCGAGGTAGCGCTTGCCGAGCACGGTCTGGATCTTGATGCCTGCCGAAGTCAGTGCGCCGAGCCTGCGGTCGGTCTCCATCCGGAAGCCGACGAGCGCGTGCGTGCCCGCCAGCTCGATGGTGCTGACCCGCCCGGACGGCACGCCCGCGATGTAGACCGGATCGCCGGTTTGCAGCCCGGCCGCGTTGGCGAACTCGGCGCTGTAGTTGGTGGTGCGGGCGTAGAAGATCGCCTGCGGCAGTAGCAGTCCCGAGGCGACGACGAGCGCGACGACCAGCGTGCCGACGATCGCGAGCGTTCTCGGGTCGCGTTCCCGGAAGGGCACCCTCATCGCCGGCACACCTCCGAATGCGGCCCCGCGCCGGTGTTCACGGAACCGAGCAGCGGCGCGCCGGACTCGACGATCAGCGTGCACAGGTAGACGTTGACCCAGGCGCCGTACTCGGAGACCCGGTTGACCGTGGTGAACAGCTCCGGCGCTGCCCGCATGGTGCGGGTGAACTCGCCGGAGTTCGCGGCGAGCGTGCCAGCGACCCGGTTCAGCGACCGCAGGTCGGCGTCGAGCTCGGGCCGGAGGTCGGTGACCAATCCGGACAGTCCTCGGGCGAGGTTGCTGGAGGCGTCGAGGACGGTGCCGATCTGCTCGCGGCTCGACGCCATCCGTTTGGTGAGCGCGGCGAGGCTGTCGACGAGCCGGGTGAAGTCCGGTTCGTTGCGCAGCGCGAAGTCGGTGACCTTGTTGAGGTTGGCCAGCACCTCGCCGATGAGTTTGTCCTGGTCGGCGACGCTGGTGGTGAGCGCGACGACGTGGCTGAGCAGGCTGTCGATGGTGGCGCCCTGGCCCTGGAACACGGCGATGAGGTGCCGCGCCAGCGTGTTGATCTCCTGCGGCTGGAGGGTGTCGAACACCGGCTGGAAGCCGTTGAACAACGCGGTGAGGTCGACGGCGGGCTGGGTACGCGCCAGTGGAATGAGGGCGTCTTCGGGCAGCTCCCGCTCGCTGTGGCCGGGCAGCAGCGCGATGTAGCGGGCGCCGAGCAGGTCGGCGTAGCGGACGTGTGCGGTGAGGTCGGCCGGCAGTGTCTGGTCGTTGGTGACCTCGAAGGTGACGGTGGCGTGGTCGCCGGTGAGGTCGAGGCTGTTGACCCGGCCGACGCGCACTCCCGCGATGCGGACGTCACTGCCCTGCTTGAGCCCGACGACGTCGGTGAAGGCGGCGCGGTAGGTGGTGGTCGGCTGGCCGAGCGGCCGGTAGAGGGTGTTGCCGACGAGCAGCGTGCACAACCCGGTGACCAGCACGAAGATGCTGAGCTTGACCACTGTGGACGTCATCGACTCGGCGTTCACGGGATCACCACCTGGTTGCCGCGCACCAGCGGGCCGAGCAGCACGCCGACCATCCCGTTGGCCTGCTCGTCCGCCGCGCCGGGCCCGGCTCGCAGCAGCTCGGTGAGGGTGCGAGTCTCCTGGGCGCTGCCGACCGGGCCGACGGTGCCGCCGTAGGACGCCTGCTGGCGCTGCGAGCCGGACGGGCAGTTCGGGCCTTCCTGCTCGCCGTAGCGGGGGCAGTCCTCCCGGGTGTACGGGTACGGCTCCTCGGTGGTGAGGTTGGCCCTGATGCGGAACCACGGTCCGGTTTGGAAGGTGGGGATGCCCGCTTCGAGGAGGGTGCGGGCGTTGGCCACGGTGTCGGGCAGGGCGCGCGGGTGGCGGGCGAGCGCGTCGATGGCGGGGCCGGAGGCGCGCAGCAGCTTGATGAACCGGTCGGTGTTGTCGGCGAGGAAGCGGGTGCCCTGCTCGCTGAGCGCGATGCCGCCGGTAAGCGCGCTCGCGAGGGTGTGCCGCTCTGCGACGACGCGCTTCGAGAGCGAGATGGCGTCGCGCAGGGCGCTGATGGCGGGCGGGGCGGCGGTGGCAAGCTGGTCGCTGAGCGTGGCGGTGGTAGTGGCGCCGTCGTCGACGAGGTCGAGCAGGCCGGGCACATCGCCGGTGAGCTCGTAGAGCTGGTCGATCATGCGGCCGAACTCCTCGCCCCTGCCGTCGAGCAGCTGCGCCATGGCGTGCAGCGCGGTGGCGATCTGTTCCGGCTTGATCTCGTCGAGCAGGGTGGTGAGTCGCACGTAGGCGTCGTAGAGCTGCACGGTCTCGGTCGAGGTGTCGGGCATGAGCCGGTCGCCGTCGACGATCGGCTCGCCCGCCCGGCCGTCGGGTGGCGGGATGAGCTGGATGAACTGGTCGCCGAACAGGGTGCGCGGCAGCACCCGCACCTGCGAGCGGGACGAGATGGCGCCAGCCTGCCGGTCGTAGATGCGCAGGGTGACGGTGGCGGTGGTCTGGCGGGTCTCGACCTGGACGACCTTGCCGACGACGACGCCCTGGTACTCCACCGGGGCCTGTTCGCTGATGCCGACGTTGCTGGCCGGAACCGCGGCGGTGATCTCGGGGTCGCCGGAGAGCGCGCCGGTGCTGGCGATGGTGATGTAGACCATCGCCGCGATCAGCAGCAGGCAGGCCACCGCGCCTCGGGTGGCGAGCGCGAGCTTGCTCGGCGGCGGTTTCATGGCTGGCCCCCGAGGCCGGGCAGCTCCATGAACACGCCCCAGAACGCGAAGGTGAGCAGGATGTCGACGATCATGATCATCACGATGCTGGTGCGCAGCGCGCGACCGGCCGCCCTGCCGACGCCTTCCGGCCCGCCGCTGGCGTTGTAGCCGTAGTAGCAGTGGATCAGGGTGACGACCATGGCGAGGATGAGCGCCTTGACCAGGGATAAGAAGACGTCCTCGGTGGGCAGCATCAGCTCGAACCAGCGGTCGTAGTTGCCGGACGACTGGCCGTTGACGTTGACGACGATGAACCGCGTGGACGCGTAGGCGGCGAACAGCCCGACCAGATACAGCGGGATCACGGTCAGAAACGCCGCGATCAGGCGGGTGGTCACCAGGAACGGCAGCGAGTTGACCGACATCGTTTCGAGCGCGTCGATCTCCTCGGAGATGCGCATGGCGCCGAGCTGCGCGGTGAAGCCAGTGCCGACCTTCGCGGCGAGCGCGATGCCCGCCACGACCGGAGCCAGCTCGCGGGTGTTGACGAGTCCGGACACCGCGCCGGAGAGCGGGGCGAGGCCGACGAGGTCGAGGCCACGGAAACCTTCGAGCCCGACCTGCGCGCCGGACACAAAGGACATCGCGAAGACGACGCCGACGGTGCCGCCAGCGGCGAGGATGGTGGCGGTGCCGAAGCTGATCTCGGCGATGAGCCGGACGATGTGGTTCCAGTACCGGACGAGGGCCATCGGGATGTAGCCGATGACGCGCGCGTAGAACACCAGGTGGTTGCCGACCTCCGCCAGCCGGGAACCGACCGCGTCGGCGGGCCGGGCGAGGCTCGCGCCGACGCGCCGGATGCCCGGGACCGCCATGTCAGCCACCTCCCGGCGGCAGCAGTAGCGCGTAGACCTCGCCGACGCCGACGTTGACGAAGAACACGAAGATGAACGCCATGACGACGGCCTCGTTGACGGCGTTGCCGACGCCGCCGGGGCCGCCCTTCGCGGTGAGTCCCTTGGCGCAGCAGGCGACCGATGCCGTCAGTCCGAACAGGACAGCCTTGATCTGGGCGACGATGAAGTCGTTGAGGGAGGCGAAGTCGGTCATGGTGTCGAGGAAGCTGCCCGCGGTGACGTCCATGGCGGCAACCTGGAACCAGAAGCTGGCGCCGATGCCGAGCGCCATGACCAGGCTGGTGAGCAGCATGGTGACGATGACGGCGGCGAACACGCGCGGCACGACGAGGCGTTCGAGCACCGAGATGCCCATGACCTCGAGGGCGTCGACCTCGTCGCGGATCTTGCGAGCGCCGAGGTCGGCGGTCATGGCCGAGCCGCCGACCCCGGCGATCATCAAGGCGGAGACCAGCGGAGCGGCCTGGCCGACGATGAGGAACGCGACGACGGCGCCGCTGTAGTTCTCCGCGCCGACGTTGGCGGCGAGCGAGCCGACGATGACGCCGACGACGACGCCGAACGGGATCATCACCAGGATCGCCGGGATGGAGCACACCGAGGCGAGGAACTGGAGCTGGATGATGAACTCCCGCCAGGAGAACTTGCGGCGGGTGATCGACGTCCAGATCGCGACGATGGTGTCGGCGGCGAAACCGACCAGCTCGCCGACCTCGCGGACGCTGGCTGAGACGGGGCGGTGTCTGCGGGGCGTGCGCTGCCGCTGCGGTGTGGACGTGTCCCGCTCGACGACAGCCGTCATGCGACCTCCGCTCCTCACCTGGCACCCTCAGCGGCATAACGAACGTTTTGTCGAGCAAGTTACGTGCACGGGTGCACGAAAACAAGAGGGCCGACCGTCCTGTCGAGGAGACCTTAAGGCGCGTGCGGCGATCGCGCCGGATGACTCACCAGGTGAGGTGGTCGCAGCGGCGCGCGGCGTCACAGCTTTCGACCTGAAGCGTTGCGTGCTCGATGCGATAGTCGTCGGCCAGCACGCGCTGCGCGGCGTGGAGCACGCTGGTGCCGTGGACGTGATCGTCGACGGCGATGTGCGCCGAGGCGACCTCCATGCCGGAGGTCAGCGTCCAGACGTGGAGGTCGTGCACGTCGGCGACGCCGCCGATGGCTTCGAGCTTGGTGGCGACCTCGTCGACGTCGATCCGCTCGGGGGCGTGTTGCAGCAGGATCCGCAGCGACCGCCGGGCGAGCGCGATCACCCGGGGCAGCACGAACAGCGCGATGCCGACACCGACGATCGGGTCGGCGTAGCGCCAGCCGGTCAGCAGCGTGACCGCGCCGCTGACGAGGACGCCGAACGAGGCGACGAAGTCGGCGAGCACCTCGAGGTAGGCGCCGCGCAGGTTGAGGCTTTCCTTCGCGCCCGAGCGCAGCAGCACGAACGCGGCGGCGTTGGCCGCCATCCCGGCCAGCGCGACCAGCAGGACGGGCAGACCGGACACCTCGGGCGGGTCGCGGAACCGGTTGATGGCCTCGACCAGCACGAACCCGGCGACGCCGAAGAGCAGGACGGCGTTGACCAGCGCGGAGAACACCTCGCCGCGGTACATGCCGAAGGTCCTGGTGGCGGTGGGGGTGGTGCGCTTGGCGAGCAGGATCGCCAGCAGGGCGACGCCGAGGCCGAAGACGTCGGTGAGCATGTGCGCGGCGTCGGAGAGGACGGCGAGCGATCCGGTCACGATGCCGACCATGAACTCCAGCACCATGAAGCCGAAGCCGATCGCGAAGGCGGCGGCGAGCCGCCCGATGTAGCGGCCGGACGCGCTCGCCGGCGGCACCGACGGGCCGTGCTGATGTGCCACTAAGCCTCCCGTGTCATCCCCTACCGCGAACGTATTGCGAAGTATGCATATGTGCAAGCGATGGCCGGGCGGGGTGTGTCCCACCTCGCACGGTAACGCGGTGCCCCTCAGTGCGACCGGCGGCGACGGCATGCGATACGCTTTCGAGGACGCACCGGAAGCCCGGTGAGCCCTCGTAGCTCAGTGGATAGAGCACCGCCCTCCGGAGGCGGGTGTCGCAGGTTCGAATCCTGCCGAGGGCGCCCAGCCGGGAGCCGCAAAACGGCCCCCGACCAGCGCAAACACCTCTTCTCGCCACTCCACCGCGTGTCCGGCTACGTCCAGCCGAATCCCGCCGTCGACGGGTGTTTCCGGCCAATGCCCGGCCACGGTTCAGGCCCCATGTCCCAGCGCAGCCTGTACGCGCTTGCGCGCCAGCTCGTCTCCGCCATCGAGGAACGCGGCGTAGACCTCGTACAGCACCGATACCGAGTGACCAGCCCACTCCGCGACCCGCGCGGGCTCTACTCCCCCGGTCAACCACGTGGATACGGCCGCGTGGCGAAGCTCGTACGGCCGTCTGGCGAGCGGGCCGCTCCGTACCTCCGGTGTCAGGGCGGCACGCCGAGCAGCACGCCAGGCGCGCGTGTACGTAATCATCGGAACCTCCCCACCCTTCTCTCCGGAGAAGATGCGCCCGTCGGCCGCCGGCGGATACCGCTTCATGTGCTCATGCAAGAGTTCGGTCAACTCGGGCGGGCACGGCACGGTGCGTCCTTCACCGACCGAACGCGACTTGAGCTGCCGCTGGTCTCGCGGTTTGCCACTATCCGTCCAGCGACCGCCAACGTGCGGGTTCGCATCATCCAGGTACAGCTCGCCCCACTCGTACTCGAATTTCTCGGCTTCCTCGTTCCACTTCGGACACGGCAAGGATAAGTGCCGCTTGTTCAACGCAGCGGCCTCCTCTGGACGGAGCGCTGCGAAATACATGGTCCCGAAGAACGCCACAAG
>WHUB01000091.1:0-2487 GCA_009377395.1 Actinophytocola sp.
CCTCGCCACCCTCACCCCTTGACCAACCATAGGAGCATCGCTCAGGACGCCGTGTTCCGCACTGCGAGCACCTCGTCGAGCACGTGGGCGAAGCGGGTGTCCGGTGCGGCGGACGCGACGCGGAGCGCGTCGGCCATGGTGTCGACATCGGACAGCACCGGCAGCTCCGCGACCCGAAGGCCCCGCGCCCGCAGCGCCAGCCGGGTCCGGGCGCCGGTGTCCGGTGTGGACATCGGCACGTCGCGGAGGACGGCCGCGTGCGCGGGGTCGTGCAGGCCGAGCGCCCACCAGCCGCCGTCGGTCGCCGCCCCGATGGCGGCGTCGTGTACGGACACGACGTTGAGGGCGTGCGCCAGCTGGGTGGCGGTCAGCTGCGGTGTGTCCATGCCGATCTGCACCACCGGCGCACCGGGCCGTAGCCGAGCCGCGCCGGCATGCGCGTTGGCCAGCCGCTCGTCCAGCCCGCCGCCCCGCTGACCGATGACGTCCACCCGACGCAGCGCACGATCGACGTCCGCGGCCAGCACGCCGTCGCGCACCGGCCCCGTCAGCGCGACGACCACCGGCGCCCCGGTCGCCATGGCCGCGTCCACTGTGTCCAGCAGGCACGCCGCTGCGAGCAGCGCCGCCTGCCTCGTGGTGGCCGGTGGGCACAGCCGCGTCTTGGCGAAGTCCGGGATCGGCGCCTTCGCCAGGACGAGCAGGAACGGCGCGCTCACTGCCGCAGCACCCGCGTCATATCGCGCACCGCTCGCGCCGTCCCGCGCACCGAGCCGGACACCTTGGACCTCGTGCCCGTCGCGCGTGCGCCATAGCTGATCTCGTGCTCGACCACGCGCCAGCCCGCCCGCTGCGCCTTGATCAGCAACTCGAGCGGGTAGCCGAACGCTCGATCGGTCACGCCGAGCGCGAGCAGCAGCATCCGGTCCACCGCCCGCGCGGGCGCGATGTCGTTGACGTCGAGCCCCCGCCCGCGCAACAACCGCGACAGCAGCAGGTTCCCGGCCCGGGCGTGCCACGGCCACACGCCCCGCGCCACCGGCACCCGCCTGCCCACGGCCAGGTCTGCCGCGCCCGCGAGCACCGGCGCGGCCAGCGCGGGCAGTTCCGCCGGATCGAGCGAGCCGTCGGCGTCCAGAAAGCACACGACGTCGCTCGTCGCCGCTTCGAGTCCGGTGTGGACGGCGGCGCCGTAGCCGGGGCGCGGCTCGTGCAGCACCGTCGCGCCGAGCCGCGCGGCGATCTCGGCCGAGCCGTCGGTGGAGCCGTTGTCGACGACGAGCGCCCGATAACCCTCCGGCAGCGCGGCCAGCAGATCCGGCAGCGCGCCCGCCTCGTTCAGGCAGGGCAGCACGACGTCGATCTTGTCCACGTCTTCGACGCTAGCCAGCGCCGCCGCCGAGGGTAACCCTCCGGCTGATTACCGAATCCTGACGTCCACCCGGTTCGGTTACCGCTGCGCGGCACGTCCGGACTACCGTTCGAGACGATGGCCGTGCCTCCCGCCGCGCCGGACGTCGACGCCGGTACCGACGCACCCGCACCGCGCCGAGCGCCGGGTGCGCGCCTCGACCTGTTCGCCGTCGCGGCGGCCGCCGGGCTCGTCGCGGTCGCCCTGGCCGTCGGGCAATACCTCAACCGGCCGGAGTCCGACGTCGTGCTGTGGGCGCCCGCGGCACCGCTGTACGGCCGCTGGGACCTCCGCTTCGGCCTCGCCGCCGTGGTCGCCGCGCTGTTCGCGGTCGCCGTCATCACCTGGGGTCCCGGCCTTGCCCGGCGACTCCGCTGGCGAATCGCGCTCGCGCTGACCTACGCCGCGACCGTGGGCTGGACCCTGACGCTGGCGCTGATCGACGGCTGGCAGCGCGGGCTCGCCGACCGGCTGGACACCCGCTGGGAGTACCTGGACGAGGTCCCGGGCGTCACCGACATCCCGGCGATGCTCGCTGGGTTCACCGACCGCATCCTGCTCGGCGAGCCGGACAGCTGGGCCGTGCACGTCGCGGGCCACCCGCCGGGCGCGCTGCTGCTGTTCGTGTGGCTGGACCGGATCGGACTCTCCGGCGGCGGCCCGGCCGCGCTGGCCTGCGTGCTGATCGGCGGTCTCGCCGCCGTGGCCGTGCCGGTCACGCTGCGCGCCCTCGGCGCGCCTGACGTTGCCAGGGCGATGCTGCCGTTCGCGGTGCTCTTCCCTGGCGCGGTGTGGATCGGCGCCTCCGCCGACGGCCTGTTCGCCGGGTATATGGCCTGCGCCGTCGCGGTGCTGACGTTCGCGGCCAGGGCGAGCGGGCCGCGCCGCGACCTCCTCGCGCTGCTCGCCGGGGCGCTGCTCGGCTTCGGCATCTTCCTGTCGTACGGCTTTCTGCTGCTCGGCCCGCTCGCGCTCGCCGTCATCGCCTACCTGCGCGCCTGGCGGGTGCTGCCCATCGCGATCGCCGGTGCGCTGGCCCTCGTCGCCGCGTTCGCGCTGGCCGGGTTCTGGTGGCT
>WHUB01000091.1:2495-14726 GCA_009377395.1 Actinophytocola sp.
GCGCATGGATGAACAGCAGGGCCGGGTGCTCGTCGTCGACGACGACGAGACGGTGCGCGACGTGGTGCGCCGCTACCTGGAGCGCGCCGGGTTCGACGTCGACCTCGCCGGGGACGGCGAGGCGGCGCTGCGGCGGTTCGCCGAGCAGCCGCCCGACCTCGTCGTGCTCGACGTCATGATGCCCGGCAAGAACGGCCTCGAAGTCTGCCGCGAGCTGCGCGCGACCAGCGAAGTGCCGATCGTGATGCTGACCGCGCTCGGCGAGGAGGAGAACCGGATCGCGGGATTGCAGCTCGGCGCCGACGACTACGTCACCAAGCCGTTCAGCCCGCGCGAGCTGGCGCTGCGGGTGGCGTCGGTGCTGCGCCGGGCGCGGCGAACGGCGCCGGACGCCGCGCAGCGGGAGCTGTCCGACGGCGACCTGCGGCTCGACCTCGCCGCCCGAAAGGCCACGCTCGCCGGCACCGACCTGGCGCTGACGGTACGGGAGTTCGACCTGCTGGCGTTCTTCCTCAGCCACGCCGGGACCGCGTTCTCCCGCACCGACCTGCTCGCGAAGGTGTGGGGCTGGGACTTCGGCGACCAGTCCACGGTCACGGTGCACGTGCGGCGGCTGCGGGAGAAGATCGAACCGGACCCGGCCGCGCCGAGGCGGGTGGCGACGGTCTGGGGCGTCGGCTACCGCTACGACCCCGTTGAGCAGCCATGATCCTCGCGGCGGAGACGGTGACCGAGCAGCTCGGCCACATCTGGGACATCTTGCCGTACGCGGTCGGGTTCACGCTGCCGGTCGCGCTGCTCGGGGCGTGGCTGCTGCACCGCATGCGCACCCGCTCGATCGCGGCGGCGATGACGGTGCTCGCGCTGCTGCCGGTGGTGGCGACGCTGGTCGGGATGCTCGGAATCAGCGGGTTCATGTTCACCCCGACGCTGGCGATCTGGCTGCTCGTCGGGCTGCTGGTGGCGGCGGTGACGATCCCGGCAGCCGTGCTGTCCGGGCGCTACCTCGCGCGGCAGAGCGTGTGGGAGCGCGAGGCCCGCGACCGCGAGCGCACGGCCGAGGCGGCGCGCCGCGAGCTGGTCGCCTGGATCAGCCACGACCTGCGCAGCCCGCTGGCCGGTATCCGCGCGATGGCCGAGGCGCTCGCCGACGGCGTGGTGTCCAAACCGGACGAGGTGGCCGACTACGCGCATCGCATCAGCGGCGAGGCGACCCGGCTGTCCGGCATGGTGGACGACCTGTTCGAGCTGTCCCGCATCACGGCCGGTGGGCTGCGGCTGACGATGTCTGCGCTCCCGCTCGCCGACGTCGTCGGCGGCGCGCTGGAGACGCAGACGGCGGTGGCGCAGCGCAAGCGGGTGCGGGTGCGGGCGGAGGACACGGCGCGGCCGGTGGTGCTCGGCAGCGACCCCGAGCTGACCAGGGTGGTGCGCAACCTGGTGTCCAACGCGATCCGGCACACCCCGCCGGACGGCACCGTCGCCGTGTCGATCGGCGTCGACGGCGACTCGGCGCTGCTCCGGGTCGACGACGCCTGCGGCGGCATTCCCGACGACGAGTTGGGCCGGGTGTTCGACGTCGCGTTCCGGGGCAGTGCCGCCCGCACCCCACAGCGTTCCGGCGATGCTGGCGGCGGGCTGGGGCTGGCGATCGCGAAGGGTCTCGTCGAGGCGCATCACGGCCGCATCGGCGTGCGCAACCACGGCCCCGGCTGCCGGTTCGAGGTCCGGCTGCCGCTGGCGACGTCCTGACGGATCTGGGGGACTCGCGGCCCCGGATCAGGGGACTCGCGCGGGGTGGACCGGGGTGCGCAGCTCGGCGGTGGCTAACTCGGCGATGCCGTCGGCGAAATCGACCTGGGCGGTGAAGCCGAGGTCGTCGCGGGCGCGGGCGGGGCTGGCGACGATGTGGCGCACGTCCGCGGGTCGCGCGCCGCCCACGATCCGCGGTGGCGGACCGCCGCAGGCGGGGGCCAGCTCGGCCGCCAGCTCGCCGACGGTGTGTGGCGTGCCGGAGCAGATGTTGACGGGCACCAGCTCGCCCGGTGGCGGGTCGGCGAGCAGTGCGAGCAGGTTCGCCCGTGCCACGTCGCGGACGTGCACGAAGTCCCGGCGCTGTCGGCCGTCCTCGAACACCAGCGGCGACTCGCCGCGCCGCAGCGCCGACCGGAACAGCGACGCCACTCCCGCGTACGGGGTGTCCTGCGGCATCCGGGGGCCGTAGACGTTGTGGTAGCGCAGCGCCCGCACCGTGCCGCCGGTCTGCCGCGCCCACGCCGCCGCCAGATGTTCGGTGGCGACCTTCGTCGCGGCGTAGGTGCTGCGCGGCAGCAGCGGTGCCGACTCGTCGACCAGCTCCGGGGTGAGCGTGCCGTCGCAGACCGGGCAGCGCGGGTCGAACACCCCGGCGTCGATGTCGGACGTCCGGCGTGGCGCCGGTGGCGTCGCGCCGTCGACCGGGCAGGTGTAGACGCCTTCGCCGTAGACGACCATCGACGACGCCAGCACCAGCCGCCGCACGCGAGCGGTGTACATGGCGGCGAGCAGCACGGCCGTGCCGTAGTCGTTGTGCCAGGCGTACGCCGGGGCGTCGGCGGGGTCGAGGCCGTGGCCGACCAGCGCGGCCTGGTGGCAGACCGCGTCGACCTCGCCGAGCAGCTCACCCAGCAACACCGCGTCGGTGACCTCGCCCGCGACGAACCGGTGTCCGGACACGTAGCCGGGGGGACGGCCGTTCTGGTGGGCGGTGGGCACGAGGGCGTCGAGCAGTACCGGTTCGTGCCCGGTGGCGGCGAGCAGGTCCGCGACATGGCTGCCGACGAACCCCGCGCCGCCCGTGATGAGTACCCGCACGGTGTCCGACGCTAGCGGGAATCCCGGCACGTCGCGGGCTACCCGGCGATACGTCAGGGAATCGTCATCACTACCGTTGTCGCCATGGAACGCAGCGCGCAACGGCTCGGCAGGGCTCTTGTCGTGATCGTGGACGACAGAATCGCCAACGGCGAGCACGAGGACAAATCGGGACCACTCGTCACCGAACTGCTGGAAGAGGAAGGGTTCATCGTGGACGGAAACGTCACGGTGCACGCCGACACCGTGGCGATCCGCAACGCCCTGAACACCGCCGTCATCGGCGGCGCGGACCTCGTCATCACCGTCGGCGGGACGGGCGTGTCCCCGCGCGACGTGACCCCGGACGCCACCCAGGGCGTGCTCGACCTGGCCATTCCCGGGATCGCGGAGGCGCTGCGTTCGTCAGGACTGACCGCCGGTGCGGTCGACGCCGGAGTCTCGCGCGGGCTCGTCGGCGTCTCCGGTAGCACGCTCGTGGTCAACCTCGCCGGGTCCCGTGGTGCGGTGCGCGACGGCATGGCGACACTGTCCTCGCTGGTGCCGCACGTGATCGGGGAGCTGTCCGGCGGGCTGGCCGCCGAGGCGTGAGCCGACACGCGGGGCGATCCCGCTGACTACTTCGCGTCTTCTGGCTTCTCGCCCGGCTTGTCCTCCTTGTGCAGGACACCCTCCATCTTGTCGGCGGCGGAGCTGATCTGGTCCTCGAACCGGCCGCCGGTGACCCGGTTGGCGGCACCGGCCGCTGTCTCGACACCCCGGGCGGCGGCCTCGCCCGCCTTCTCGGCGAGCGGGCCGACCCGCTCCGCCAGGTCGCCCGCGACCTCGGTCGCCTTCTCCGTTGCCTTGGCCGCCATCTCTTTCGCCTTGTCGAGTTTCATGTGTGGCCCCTTTGTCAGTGCTGAATAGACGCTTTCATCCTTGCACCGGCGCCACCGATCCGCGAGCTATGACGTGCGAGAATGGGCCCGTGCCAACGCCACCGGAACCGCAGCCGTCGTCATCGCGTCGGGATGCGGCGCGGCTCGACGAGGTGTTCGGTCAGGTTCTTCCTGAGACCACCTCCGATGAGCGCGATCATCCGTCCGGGCACGATGCGGATGACTCCGGCGACGACTGGTACCTGGAGAACCGCCCGCCGCATCACTGAGGGTCGGGCTGGCCTGCCCGCTCCCGCAGCAGGTCCCGGATCTCGGTGAGCAGTTCCGCCTCGGTCGGCGCGACGACTTCCTCGCCCGTCGCCTTGGCGCGCACGCCGCTCCTCCAGGTGCTTGACCGGCACCACGATCAGGAAATAGACGACCGCCGCGATGGTCAGAAAGCTGATCACGGCGTTGACGATGTTGCCGATGTCGATGAAGGTGGCCGGGTTGTCGGGCAGCACCCGGAAGCCGAGCCCCTGCACGGCATCCGAGCCACCGAGCGCGTTGACCAGCGGCTCGATGACGCTCTCGGTGAACGCGGTGACGATGGCGACGAACGCGGTGCCGATGACCACCGCGACCGCGAGATCGACGACGTTCCCTCGCAACAGGAACTCTTTGAAGCCCTTCAGCACGGTCCCCTCTTCGTGATAGGGCGATGACGCCACGACGGCTTCCCGGGGCCGGGCTCGTGCTCCGCACTGTCCGGAGTGGAGCGAAGGCTATCGCAGCGTAACCGTCACCGGCTGGCGAAGTGAGACGGCGGCGACCGTTGTCGCCGTGTCGGTCGGCAACGCGATCAGCACCAGTGGGCCGGCGGCGGCCGTGGCGTGCGGCGGATCGCGCGTCACCGTCACCACGGTCGCGTCGCTGGCGAGGACCCTGCCCTCGTCGGCGGTGTCGTCCGCGGTGACCACGTCGACGCGGGTGCCCGGCCGCAGCAGCCCCGCGATGGCCGGGTCGGACAGCCGGATCGGCACCGTGGCCGTCTCGTCGTCGGTGCGGGGCGAGCTGTGGCCGCTGACGAGGCGGGCGTCGGTCAGCGGCTCACCGGCGCGGGCCGACCCGGCCAGCACCGCGCCGACCGCCACCGTGATGCCGGTGAGCGCGCCGCTGGGGACGGCGGCGGGCGGCAGTCGCGCGACGGCGACGTCGCTCGGGCTCAGCGTGGTGCCGGTGGCGATGTCGCGCGCCGTCACCACCACCGGAGAGGCGCGCGCGGCACCGGCGTCACCGGGTGCGAACGCGAGCAGGGCAGCGGTGACGAGCAGGGACGCCGCGAGGACCTTGCGGGCTAGGGCGCCATGGTGCGACAACGCGCCGGGTCTGCGGCGCAGCCAGTCGCGCGGTCGACGCAGCAGGGCGAGCCAATGCGAATCGAACATGCGAGCGACGCTAGCGGCGTGGCCGAGGGTGCGGTAGCTCGCTGATCAGGGTGTGGACAGCCGATGCGCTGTGGATAAACGCAGTGCGGGGGTCAGGACGCCTTCGCCGTGGACGTGCTCGAACTCGACGTGCTGGTGCTGGTCGAGCCGCTGGAGGAGCTGGACGAGCTCGACGAGTCCGAGGACGACGAGGAGCTGGTGGAGCTGCCCGACGAGTCGCCGCTGGACGTCTTGGAACCCGAATCGGATGAACTCGATGCCCCGCCAGTGGATCCGTTGGCTTTGCCGTTCGACCGGGAGTCGTTGCGGTAGAACCCGCTGCCCTTGAAGATCACGCCGACCGAGCCGAACAGCTTGCGTAGCTGCCCGGTGCACTCGGGGCAGTCGGTGAGGCTGTCCTCGGTGAACGACTGGACGGCCTCGAACCGGTGGTCGCACTGCTTGCATGCGTACTGGTAAGTGGGCACCTCAAGCTCCCTCGTCAGCTAGCACTCAACGTACGAGAGTGCTAGCTCCATAATGCGTGACGTCATCCGCGGAGCGCAATCGGGGGTTTGTCACACCGCGAATGGCAGCGGCACCAGCCCGCGCTCCGGGGTGAGCGCGCCCGTCATGCGCACGTCGTGTGGCTCGGCGGGCAACTCCGGCACGAGTTCGGCGTCCCTGACCACGGCGACCAGCCGGGCGGACGCCGCGGCGAACGACAGCGAGCGGTCGTAGTACCCGGCGCCCCTGCCGAGCCGCACGCCGCGGTGATCCGCCGCCAGCGCGGGCACGAACACCAGCGACGCCCGCCCGAGCCCATCAGGGCCGATGCGCTCGCCTGCCGGTTCGAGCACGCCGGCCAACCGGCCGGGCCGGAGCGTCTCCCGTCCGTCGTAGCGCGCCCAGTCCAGCGGCCCCGGCGCGTCCGGGACGATCGGCAGCAGCACCTCGGCGCCGGTGGCGCGCAGCGCGTCGAGCATGGCGAGCGAGCCGGGTTCGGACCCGAACGGGACGTAGCAGCACACCGTGGCGTCACCGGGGACGGCGTCCGCCGCTCGTCGCGCCAGCGCCTCGGCGGCCCGTGTCGCCGAGGCGGCGGGCACGGCGTCACGCTCGGCGAGCAACCGTGCACGCCATGCCGCCTTCGTCCGCGAGCCCGGAGCGTCCTCGCCGGGGTTGCCAGAATCCATCACCGGGCCAGCTTACGAGGTCATGCCCAACCATCTGGCCGTCATGCGTGGCTGCTGCCACGGTGGTGGGGGCTGAGCGGTTAGGCTTCGCACCATGACAGGCCCAAGCGCTAACGACAAGACGATCCGGACCGCCATCGTGCCTGCCGCTGGACTCGGTACGAGATTTCTCCCGACCACCAAGGCCGTGCCCAAGGAGCTGCTGCCTGTCGTCGACACGCCGGGCATCGAGCTGGTCGCGGCCGAAGCCGCCGCCGCGGGCGCCGACCGGCTGGTGATCGTGACGTCACCGGCCAAGCAGTCCGTCGCCGACTACTTCGAGTCCTCACCCGCGCTCGAGGACACGCTCGCGCGCACGGGCAAGGACACGCTACTGGAGAAGGTGCGCAAGGCACCCGGCCTGCTCGACGTCGAGGTCGCGATCCAGCAGGAGGCACTCGGCCTCGGGCACGCCGTCGCCTGCGCGCGGCCGAACCTCCGCGATGACGACGACGCCGTCGCGGTGCTCCTGCCCGACGACCTCATCCTGCCGACCGGCGTGCTCGAACGCATGGCCAAGGTGCGCGCCGAACACGGCGGCAGTGTGTTGTGCGCGTTCGACGTCTCGGACGGCGACGTCTCCGCGTACGGTGTGTTCGACGTGACCGACACATCGGACGTCGACGTGAAGCGGGTCCACGGCATGGTCGAGAAGCCCGCGCCCGAGGACGCGCCGTCCACGTTCGCTGCGGCGGGCCGGTACCTGCTCGATCGGGCGATCTTCGACGCGCTCGACCGGATCACGCCCGGCGCCGGTGGGGAGCTGCAGCTGACCGACGCAGTCGGCCTGCTGATCGAGGAGGGGCATCCGGTTCATGTTGTGGTGCATCGTGGTGGCAGGCACGATCTCGGCAACCCGGGTGGTTTCCTGCGCGCCGCGGTCGACTTCGCGCTGGAAAACCCGGAGTACGGTCCTTCCCTACGTACGTGGCTGGCTGAACGAATCGGAAGCTAGGCGATGACAACACCCGACCAGCAGGCGCGCGACACCGAGCTCAGCGACGGCGAAGCCTCGCCGGACGCGGTCGACGTCGTGCCCGAGCCCGAACCCGACGTGGAGTTCCGCTCCGTCGACGACCAGTTGGCGATGGTGCTCGATGCCGCGGTGCGGCCCAGGCCGGTCCGGGTAGCGATATCGGAATCACAGGGCCTGCTGTGCGCGGAGGAGGTCGTCGCCGAGCACGCTTTGCCCGGGTTCGACCAGTCCGCCGTCGACGGCTACGCGGTGCGCAGCGTCGACGTCCGCGACGCCGATGCCGACAACCCGATCGACCTGCCGGTCGTCGGGGAGATCCAGGCGGGCTCGCGGCAGCCACGGCGGTTGCAGCCCGGCCAGGCGGTGCGGGTCGCGGCGGGTGCGCCGCTGCCGACGCTCGCCGACGCCGTCGTGCCCGCCGAGTACACCAACGACCACCCCGCCGTGGTGTCGGTGTCGCGGTCGGTGCCGTCGGCGGCCTACCTGCGGCGCACCGGCGAGGATGTCCAGATCGGCGACGTCGCCGTCCGCAAGGGCGACATCATCGGCGCGGCGCAGGTCGGCCTGCTCGCCGCGGTCGGCAAGGCGAAGGTGCTGGTCTATCCCCGGCCGAGGGTGTCGATCATCTCGATCGGCGACGAGCTGGTCGACATCGACCGCACCCCGGGCATCGGGCAGGTCTACGACGTCAACTCCTACGCGCTCGCCGCTGCGGCGCGTGACGCGGGAGCCGAGGTGAACCGGGTCGGCATCGCCCCGAGTAGCGGGCACCGGCTGCGGGAGGTCGTCGAGGGCAGGCTGCTGATGTCGGAGGTGGTCATCGTCGCCGGTGGCACCAGCGGCAGCGCGGGCGACGACGTGGTGTCCACGCTGAGCGACCTCGGCCAGATCGACCTCAGCCGGGTGGCGATGCACCCCGGGTCGCTGCAGGGCTTCGGCAGGCTCGGCCCGGACGCGGTGCCGACGTTCCTCGTGCCGGGCAACCCGATGAGCGCGCTGGTCGCGTTCGAGGTGTTCATCCGGCCGCTGATCCGGTCGGCGCGCGGCACCCGCAACCCGCATCGCCGGGTCGTCAGCGCCCGGCTGCTCTCGCCGATCACGTCGGTGCGGGGCCGCAAGGGCTACCTGCGGGGGCAGCTGCTGCGGGACGAGAGCAACGGCGAGTACCTGGTGCAGCCGCTCGGCACGTCCGGCACGCACCTGCTCGCCTCGCTCGCGGAGGCGAACTGCCTGATCACGGTGGGGGAGATGCAGACCGAGATCACCGTCGGGGAGCAGGTCCGGGTGGCGTTCCTGGCGCAGCGCGGCTAGCGAAACGGTGACCATGGCGCGACCGCTGTACCCCGAGGCAGGAGCGGGCGCCGCCGAGCGCAGAAATCCCGGCTGGCCTGCGCGTCTCGGACCGCTGCGGGTGCCGGCGGGGGTGGTGCGGCTGCGGCCGGTGCGCTACCACGACGGCCGGGCGTGGCGCACCGTGCGGACGCGGGACCGCGAGTACCTGCAACGGTGGGAGCCGAACGCCCCGGGAAGCTGGGAGGAACGGCACAGCGTGATGGCCTGGCCACCGCAGTGGCTCGGCTTGCGCACGCTCGCGCGGCGCGGCGTGTGCCTGCCGTTCGCACTCACCATCGACGGCGAGTTCGCGGGTCAGCTCACCATCGGCAACGTGATCAGGGCGTCGCTGCGGTCGGCGTGGATCGGCTACTGGGTCGCGTCGGCGCAGGCGTCGGGCGGGGCGGCGACGGCCGCGGTCGCGCTGGCGGCCGACCACGCCTTCGCCGAGGCGGGGTTGCACCGGCTCGAGGCGACGGTGCGGCCGGACAACGCGGCCAGCGTGCGCGTGCTGACCAAGCTCGGCTTCCGGCAGGAAGGGCTGTTCGAGCGGTATCTCGACGTCGACGGCACCTGGCGGGATCACCTGTGCTTCGCGATCACGGCCGAGGAGGTCGGCGGTGGCCTTGTCGCCCGGATCGTTGACGCGGGCAAGGCCGAGCGCGTCTGACGAGCGCAGGGCGGTCACCGCCTACGCCCGAATTGGGTAGCGCGATTCACCGAATCTGGTGACGTCATTCTGTGATCATGCGGCGTGGCTCCGCCCGATCTGTGACTGCTGTGACTAGCGTGGCGACACGGGAAGCAGTTGTGTAAGTCGGGGAGTCTGGAGATGCCAAGCTCGTTGATCATCGTCGCGCTGGCCGCGGCATGGCTCATCGTGCTCGTGCCGATGGTCGCGCGGAAGCGACAGGAAGTCGGTCAGACGGGAGACGATGCCCTCGCGGCACGGATCGTGCGACGGGGAAGCGCGGGCGGTTACAGGCGGGAGGAGCATGTGATGTCCGAATCCGCGACACCGGGCGACCGCGCCGACGACCTCCAGCCGGAGGAGCCGGTCGTGCCCGACGAAGAAGACGTCGTCGACGACGCCTACGAGGCGGACTACGACCAGGACTACGAGGACGCGAGGCGCGAGCCGCCGCGTACCACGCGGGTGGGCGGCTACCGTCCCGGCAGGGGCGGGTTCGATCCCGAGGCGGCCGAGATCGCGGCCCGGGCGAAGTACGCGTTCCGGCAGCGGGTGGTGCTCGCGCTGATGGCGACCGTGGTGATCAGCGCGGTCGTCGCGGGGCTCGTGCTGCCGGTCGTGTGGTGGGTCACCGGTGTCACGGCCGCCACGCTGGCGACATACCTGGGCTACCTGCGCAGGCAGGTGCGCATCGAGACCGAGATCAGGCAGCGCAGGCTCGACCGGCTCAACGGCGCGACCACGCCACGCAGGCTGCGGCGCGACGACGTGGACGACGGCTACGACCGGGGCTACGACGACTACGAGGTGGAGTACGCCGAGTACGAGGACGGATACGACGCCGACTACCGCGCCCCGAGGCACCCGGTGTCCGAGGAGCGCGCCATTCCCGGCGTCGAGCGCAAGCCGCGCCCGCACTCACGGATGCGGCATCGCAACACCGTCGTCGTCGACATCGACGACGAGGACCCGGAGTTCGAACAGCTCGACGAGCCCGGCCCACCGGCGTACCGCAGGGCGGTCGGCGAGTAGCGCGGGAGACAGGACCCGGCACACGAAGCCGATCACCCGCCCTGTTATGCTCGTCGGGCCGCAAGGGGCTGTAGCGCAGTTGGTAGCGCGCCTCGTTCGCATCGAGGAGGTCAGGGGTTCGATTCCCCTCAGCTCCACACAAGTCAAAGGCCCTTTCCCGAAGATCAGGAGAGGGCCTTTCTGCTGAGTACAGCAGTAGCGGGTCATTCGAGGCTGTCTCCGAGCCGCTTGAGACGGAGCGCGTGCGGGACACTATCCGCGAGATCGCCCGTGTCGCGTAGGAGGGAAGCACCACGTTGATCACCACTGCCACCTCACACGATGCCCGGGACCTCAAGGTCGAGGCCGGTCGAGATAAGCGGCTGACTCTAGCAGCATTGTTTCAATGGAACGGCCAGTTCGACGGCGACAACGGAGTGAAGCGCTCACGCCGTTGATGCTGGCCGGGGTGTGCGTACGCTCTGGCCGTGAGCTGGCTGGTCCTGGTGGCCGTGACTCTACGGATTGGCAGTGCTGACGATCCTGCGCGTGCTTCGGCTGAACAACTGGATCAGCGAGCGGGCCGCGCTCTCCATCGCGCTGGCCGTCGTGCTCGTCGCTCTCTGAGTCAACGGGTATCGCCGTGGGCCTTCGGCACCACGGCGGGGCTGTTGCTGGCCAGCGTGGGTGGACTCGCGTTCGCACGCCAGCTTCCGTGGGACGTGCCACGTCGCACGGCCGTCACCGGCATCACCGTGGGGTTACTGCTGTCAACCGTGTTCCTCATCATGTATGTCGTGCACGCGCAGCAGGAGGAAGCGCGGCGAGACCGAGCTGAGAACATCGCGCGGGAAGAGCGCATGGCTCGGGCGATGCCGCGCACCCCACAAGCCCTCGTGCGCTCGCTTCTCGGGAACATCGCGGAGCTGGACGTCCACGGCGTATGCGTCTGGCGGCTTTCAGAAACAGCACGCCAGCAGTTCACCGAAGCATAGACGCCACCGACTGCCCAGCAGCCGTCCACACCATGCCGCGACCTACGCACCTACGTTTCCGACATGTGGCCACCCGCGCACATCTTCACCCCGAAAATCGGATACCGCGTGCGCGCCAACGCCTGCCGACTGGAATGGGGAAACATACTGACGGGTACACCGACCACACCGCCAGGCCCCCAGCTCGGTGTTCTGATAATGGAACGGCAACACACACTCGGCTACCAAGTGGTTAACTACCAGCCATGTACTGCCGTGCCGTAATAACGCTTCGCGTGCTTGACGTAACTGGGGCAAATGTCAGCTAGGCTGTGCACACTGAAGATGTAGGCCCTCCGTGCACCGGCTTCTTTCCCCTGGACCGACGCTCGGAGGGTTTACCTGGCGAGCTGACATACTAGCCCTATGGAGGATCAGGCGCCGAATTCAGCTCGCCTTTATCAATCCACATCATACAGACGCAATTATTCAGCGGATGGGCGCATGTCTATAGACAGCGTGACCTTCTTTCCTCGTGCGTTCATGTTGGTTGTCTTTCCTGGACTCGGATCTGCTGCCAGCCGGAAGATGTATTCCCTACCCGCAGCGGGCAACTGATGTCTTACCCACGTCACCGTTGTTGTGGTGAATCGGTTCGCGGATGGTGATGTGAGGACCCAGGCACCGGGGTTGAGTTTGCCAACTTGGCCAGCACTCCGGTAGATGCCTGTGATGGCTACGGCATCGTCTGCGGACGTCTTGTAGTTCAAGGTCGCTGTGACGACGACGTCCATTTTTTGCGACGTCGGTGACTCAATGAGGTGATCTCAGTAAGGGTTGCTGCTTGATTCGGGCGACACGCCCAATGTGTC
>WHUB01000092.1 GCA_009377395.1 Actinophytocola sp.
TGCCGCGGTAGGGGGCAGCGGAGCCCTGTTCGGGCGACCTACACGAGGAGGATCGCCAATGACCAGTCCACTAGCAACCCCCGAAGCCAAGAAGGTGGCCATGGATCGTCGGCATCGTCGCGGCCTTCGTGTTCGGAATCGGCATCGGCGCAGCAGCCGGATCGCCCACATCCAGCAACGCTGACATCTTCGGTGAGCCACAGGCCGGATAGCCATATACGCGGTCAAAAATGGACCCCGCCCCGGACAGCGTATTCCGGGGCGGGGCAGACGCAGACGCTGCGACTGAACCTTCGCGACTCGCAAGCGTCCGCAAACTGGCGCAACCCTGACTGTGACCCACCTACGCTCCCGGGCGAAACACCCATTCGTGGGATACCGGCCGGTAGCAAATTGGGGCTCGCGTGGTAGCACGCACGACAACACCCCCGCCACGGTCGGCGGGAGGCGCTGCGTTCCGGTCCCCTGGATCAGTGGCAGCAGCCGCAGTTCGGCCTGCCCTCAGCGTCGTGCATGCGCTCAACGGCGCCGGGCTCGGCGGTAAACTCCGTGGGGTTCTCGTCGGCCACCCACGCGACCTTCGCGCCCGCCGCCGCACGACGCGCAGTGCATCACCGCGCGCCCGTCGCCGTCAAGTAGGTCCGGCCATGGGCTGTGTCGACGTACAGCTCGGCGCCGCGTAGCTCGGGTCGGTGCTCGCGGTAGCAGCGCATGCACCGCTTGCCGGTGCGGTGCGGCGCGGTGATCACTCGCCCGCACTTCGGGGGTGCTGCACCGCATGTCCGGCCGAGCCTCGTACCACATCGGTTCGGGATCCGGCGGAGCCGACGGAGGCGGTGGCGGGCCGCCGCGCTTCCGGCACCCCGCGCACGCGTCGTGCTCGTCCGGCGTGTACCAGATCTCCTGGTCACAGCCGGGCATCGAGCACACATGATGGATGGCTTGCGTCACGGGCACCTCCTTAGCGCGGTTGGATGGTCTGCCCGCTGCCAGGGCATCCTGTTCGGGTTCCCCGGCTCGGTTGTGGATGGGCGCCGATGAACCGGGGCTGCCAGTCGCTATAAGACCGCACTCCGGACACCGTCCGTCGTCTACCATCTTCGTATCCTCGTTGGGGCGCGGTAGAGGCTACCGCGCCGGTGGTTACCACTCGCTGCTCCGACGCGGCAAGTTCGCCCGCCCGGAGCAAAGCACTTCTCCCCCGCGATGCCGACGTCGACGACGCGCGGCACACTGCTGTGCCAACTCCACAGCCACGACGAGCACCGCCATCGCGACAGAGGCCAGGGCGGCGACGCTCGCCGAGTAGAAACGCGGCGCGCGAACCAGCGGAGCGGGACACCGGACCAGTCCTCGAACCGCTGCAGGCGACTCGCGGCTGCACCGGCTCGTAGTAGGCGCGGTCGCCAGCTCGGCGCGCAGTATCACGCGGGTGCGCCGATCGGCACGGACTCGCGCAATGAGCGCGTCGGCACGATCGTTAACCGCGTCGTCGTACTGACGGGCCTCGGGTGATGATCTGCGAGCGCAGCTGGTGCAGCTCGCGCAGTAGGCCGTCGATCGACTCGACCGCCGTCGTGGCGGCACCGCGCGCGCCACCGCGTCGGAGCTGTCGAGGTCTCGCGCTGACCACCAAGCGTGCGCGTCCGACAGATCCTCGGTGTGCTCGCGGATGCTGGCGACGGGGTCTGGGGTGTTCATGAGATCCCTCCAAGGGGAGTCCTTGGCGGTATCTCTGGGTGCCCCGGCAGGCGGGTCATCGTCCTCGGCCCGCACCGCGGCTGGCTCGACACGCTCGCCGCCGACCGGTCCGATCTGGCGCGGCGCTGTGGTGCTGGCAGCCCGGCGCGATTCACACGCGCACCAACCCGAACGTCGTCCGATACCGGCTGCCCGGTGCAGGCATACCCGAACCGATCGATGAGGACTGTTTCATCGGCGGGTGCTACCGCGACAACCGGTGGGCGCTCACCGCCTCATTGCCCACCCGCCGCCGCGGTGTACTGCCGTACGACACCCTCGTCCTGGCGACGGTGCCAAGTACTTGGACGCCGAATCTGTCAAAGGTATGCGGCGTGCCCACCGCGATGGGTTTCGACTCTGACGTCTACGCCGCCCTCGAACCGGCACTCGCCGCGAATGAAAGGACGACTACGCGCCGAGCGAGGAGAGCTGCGAGTCCACTCGACGGCCTGATCCGCCAGCCGCCGGGCGTCCGGCACAGACGCCCGCGAGCCAGTTACGGAGCTCGCCGCAGGAGGCCACTGTCACCGCGCCGGTCTTGTCCTCGCTGGCGTTGCGGGTGCGCACCTGCACGCGGCCTTCCTGCAGCAGCAACCGCGCCTCGTCGGCCTCGGTACCAAGAGCGGCCGCAGATCCTCGTCACGCACGGCGACGTGCGGCTCGCGCTCCGGCTGCGTGCCGGCGTTCCGATGCCGCGCGCCCCTTCCCCAAGATCGGACGGGCGGTTCCTGCGGGCCCAGTTCTCAGCTGTCGCGCGGTTATTCCATCGTTTGTCAGCTCGTCAAATGGTCGCCCACGAGGTACCCGGTCTTGTGCCGCGTCAACCGCCCGGTTTGCCGCCCAGGCTGGTCCGGGTAATCCCGGACTGCGCATTACCCGCCACGGAGATCTGATCATGCCCGACACCACGGCCGATATCACCTTCGCCGACCGCGACGACGCGGGCAAGCGGCTCGCCACTGTCCTCGCCGAGCAGCACTGGACCGAGCCAGTCGTGCTCGGCCTCGCCCGCGGCGGTGTCCCGGTGGCCGACGCGATCGCCGACCGGCTCCGCGCCCCGCTCGATGTTCTGGTGGTCAGAAAGATCGGCGCACCAGGACGCCCGGAACTCGGCGTCGGCGCCGTCACCCGCCGACGGGCCACCGTACTACAACCGGACGTCCCTACAGGCGCTTGGCCTCGCGCCCGATGACGTCGCCGAGCGCTGCGCCGCCGAACGCGCCGAGGCGCACAGGCAGGCACACTACTACCACGGTGGCAGCCAGCGCATCCCGCGCCGCGACCGGGACGTCCTCGTCATCGACGACGGGCGCGCCAACGGCGTGACCGCCACGGCCGCGCTACGCGCGGTCACCGAGGAACAGCCCCGCCGCACGGTATTCGCCGCACCGGTGTGCTTCCCGGACATTGTGCAACGGCTACGACACGAAGCGGACGACGTGGTCTGCCTGACAACACCAACGGGCTTCGGCGCCGTCGCAATGTGGTACCACGACTTCCACCACACCACAGACGAACGGGTGGCGTTGCTGCTCAACGCCGCCCGCGGCAGGACGCTCGACGACTAACCCGCGCGGCTGCCGGTGCGTAGTAGCGCGAGGGTGTCTTTGGGCAGGCAGGAACCGCCCCCAGCCGGGTCCTGGTCGCAGGAACGATGCTCCGATTCTGTTGTCGAGGGCCATCACCCGTGCCACTTCGTCCATGTTGGCCCCGACCTGTTCGCATAGCGCGGACAGTAGGTTGGTGTAGGACAGTTTGACCGCGAGGAACGCGTTGCAGGCGTACTTGGCCAGTTCGGCGCTGGCCGGTCGGTGCGCACGATCGGTGCGGCGATGCCGTCGTAGACGCGCTCGACGGCGGCGACGGCGTCGTCGTCGGAGGCGCCGATGACGATGCGTGCCGCCGCGCGACCCGGTGCGCGCTGCCGACTGGGACGGTCGACTTGCTCACCAGCACCGCACCGTCCGGCAGCAGCGCGCCGAGCTGACCGACCACCACGTCCACCGCGCCGGTGTCGGGCTGTGCGGCGAGTCGAGCACGCCGAGCCCGCGCGTCGGCAGCAGCTCGTCGACCGCGTCCGCCAGCCGCACCAGCGGCGCCATCGCGCCCGGCGCGGCGAGCGTGATGTGACGGCCGGGTAGGCCGCGCCGCAGCGCACGCAGCGCGGGCAGCCCGGTGAGCAGGTCGCCGAGTCCGAGCGCCCGCAGCACCAGCACCCCGTCCGTCGCGGCGGTCATGGCCAGGATCCCTCCTCGGAGCAGGCCAGCACCAGCTCGCGCACCTCGCAGCCTGGTGGCTGGCGCAGCGCGAACACCACCGACTCGGCCACGTCGGCGGGCGCGTTGAGCGGGGCTCCCTCCGGTGGCCGGTACTGCTCGGGACGGTCGTCGAAGAACGCGGTGTGCATCCCGCCGGGCACCAGCATGGTCACGCCGATCTCGCCCGAGGTCTCGGCGGCCAGCGCGCGGCTGAACCCGGTGACGCCGAACTTGGACGCGCAGTACGCGGTGGCGTCGCCGACCGCGCGCAGCCCCAGCGTCGACGAGCAGGTCACCACCGTGCCGTTGGTGCGGCGCAGGTGCGGCAGCGCGGCGCGCACGACGGCGACGGTGCCGAACAGGTTGATCCGCACCACTTGCTCCCAGTCGGCGGTCGGCACCTGCTCGAGCGGGCCCGGCACGTCGACGCCGGCCGCGGTGAACACCCCGTCGATCCGGCCTGCGCGGTCGGCCAGCTCGCCGACCGCCTCGGTGGCGGCCGCGGTGTCGGCCAGGTCGGCGCGGACGTGGTCAACCTCGGCGGGCGGCGCGTCGCGGTCGATCACGACGGGCGTGCCGCCCGCCTTGGCGATGGCGTCCACGGTGGCCGCGCCGAGCCCGGACGCTCCGCCGGTGACCAGCACGGTGCCCAGTGATGTCACGTCGCCTCCTGCGGTGGTTGGGTGCCGGCCGCGGTCGCGGCCAGCCGGGTGGTGGAGTAGTCGCCGACGAGCGGCAGCGCCTCGATGCGGCCGCCGTAGCCGCGCACGACGGCGGCTTCCGGCAACGTGTCCGGGTCGTAGTCGCCGCCCTTGACCCACACGTCGGGGCGGAGCCCGTCGAGCACGGCGGCCGGGGCCGGCTCGTCGAAGATCACGACCGCGTCGACGGCGGCCATGGCGAGCAGCAGCCAGGCGCGATCGCGTTCGGTCACGATCGGCCTGCCGTCGCCCTTGAGCCGCCGCACCGACCGGTCGGAGTTCAGGCACACGATGAGTGCGTCACCGAGCTCGCGGGCGCGTTCGAGCAGCCGCACGTGTCCGGGGTGCAGCAGGTCGAAGCAGCCGCCGGTGGCCACCACCGTGCCGCCGTCGCGACGCACCCGTTCGGCGACGTCGAACGCCGACTCGGCCGAGCCGGGGGAGGTGGCCTGCTGTGCCGGCAGGTCCGGGGTCTTCAGCGACAGCCCGGTGGCCCCGCCCGCCGCGACGAACCTCGCCGCGCTGTCGACCGCGGTCGTCACCGCCGACTCGGTGCCGGCACCGGTCAGCAGTGCCGCGGCGGCGGCCGACGCGAACCGGTCGCCCGCCCCGCAGGTGTCGGCATGTGCCCCGCCCGCACGCTCGCGCGCGCCCGCCGAGACCGGGATCGTCTGGGTGGTGCCGGCGGCGGCGAGCAGCGCCCCGTCGGCCCCGAGGGTGACGGCGACGCCGTCACACCGCCAGGTCCGCCGCAGCCGCGCTGCGACGTCCGCGACGCTGCCGGAGGTGTCCTCGGACAGCCGCCGCGCCTCGGCCTCGTTCGGCGTGACCAGCCGGGTTCCCGGAATCGGCGCGGCCCCCGCCGGGTGCGGGTCCCACACCACCGGGATGTGCCGCGCCAGCTCGGTGAGTCGCTCACGCAGTTCCGGGTTCGCGGTGATGCCGCGCCCGTAGTCGGAGACCAGCACCGCCCCCGCCGCGTCGAGCACTCGGTGCACCCGCGCGTCGAGCGGCGCCCGCTCGACGTGGCCGTCCCCGGAGTCCATCCGCAGCAGCGACTGGCCGCCGACGCGCACCCGGCATTTGCACACCGTGCCGCCCGCCAGCGGCACCGGCACGACCTCGGCGACCTCGCCGAGCAGCCGGGCCAGCCTGCCGCCGGTCTCGTCGTCGGCGATGGCGGTGACCAGCGCGACGTCCGGCGTCGAGCGGGTGGCCAGCGCGGCGGCCAGCCCGGCTCCGCCGGGCCGCAGCCACTCGTCGTCGACGTTGACCACCGGCACCGGCGCATCCGGGCAGAGCCGGTCGGCGTGCCCGTCGAGGTCGACGTCGAGCAGGCTGTCGCCCACGATCACCAGCGGTGCTCTCATGTCACCTCCAAGGCTTGGTCGAGCGCCGCGCACAGCGCGTGCACGATCGCCAGGTGCATCTCCTGCACCGTGGCCACGTGATCGGCGGGCACCGCGACCGCGTCGTCGGACAGCGCGGCGAGCGGGTTCGGCGCCGGGCCGGTCAGCGCCCAGGTCGTCATGCCGCAGTCGGCCGCCGTCTTCGCCGCCGCGATGACGTTGCCGCTGCGGCCGCTGGTGGACAGGCCGACGAAGACGTCGCCCGGCCTGCCGTGTGCCCTGACCTGGCGGGCGAACACCTCGTGCTGGCCGTAGTCGTTGCCGATCGCGGTCGTCGTCGAGGTGTCGGCATGCAGCGCGATCGCCGCCAGCGGCATCCGGTCGTGCACGAACTTGCCGACCAGCTCGCCCGTCAGGTGCTGGGCCTCGGCGGCGCTGCCGCCGTTGCCGCAGGCGAGCAGCCGGCCGCCCTGACCGAGCACCTCGGCGAGCCGGCGGCCCCACGCGGTCACCGTCGGTGCGGCGAACCGGGAACGCTCCAACACCTCGGTCAGCGCCGACCAGTGCGCGTCAACCGGCGAGAGGCTGGTCATCGCGGGTCACCTCCTCGCTGTGGCCGTTCGCGCCGGGCCCGAGCCGGGACACGGCGGCAACCACCTGATCGGGATCAACGGAGTCCAGGCACGGATGCCCGGCGACGGGGCAGCTCCGGGCCCTGCTGTCGCGGCAGGGCGCGAGCTGGTCGCCGAGCAACACGCACGCCACGCCGTAGGGCGCCCACCGCCCTGCGGGCACGACCGGCGCGAACAACGACACCACCGGGGTGCCGACCGCGGTGGCGAGGTGGGCGGCCGAGGTGTTGGGAGCGACCACGCTCGCGGCGCGGTCGAGCACAGCGGCCAGCTCCGGCAGCGACGTTTTCCCGCCCAGGTCCGTCACGCCGCCGTCGCTGATCGCGGCGGTCAGCTCGGTGTCGTCCGGGCCACCGGTGACCACCACCCGATGGCCCGCGCCGGTCAGCGCACGCACGACGGCGGCACTGGTCGCGGCCGACGGCTGCCGCGCGGGCGCCGATGCCGCCGGATGCACCACGACGTAGCCCGGATCGCCGGTCAGCGGCTCGACGTCGGGCAGCGGACGGCGGACGCGCGGGTGCCGGGTCTCGCCGGGCGGCAGCCGGTATCCGGCCGCGGCGGCCAGCGACAGCGCCCGCAGCGCTTCCGGCGGGTCGCCGTCGACCCGGTGGCGCAGGTCGAGCAGCGAGCCAGGGTAGTCCTCGCTGATGGCGCCGATCCACGGCACCCCGGCCAGCCGCAGCGCGAGGGCGAGCGGCAGCGGCGACTGGTGGAACGACGTCAAAATCAGCGCGGCGTCGAGGTCGAGCGCGCGTACCCGGGCCACCAGGTCGTCGACGAGCTCCGGCGTCACCGGCTCGGGCTCCGGATCGATCCACGGCGCGCGCCACGACACGATCTCGGCCACGCCGGGCAGCAGCTCGGCCGCGGCGCGCCCGCGCGAACCGACGAGCATCACCACCGACTCGGCGGCGCCGGCCACGGCCCGCACACAGGGTTCCGCCAGCAGCACGTCGCCCAGGTTGTCCAGGCGCGCGACCAGCGCCCGCCCGGTCATGTCACACACGCCAGCCGGAGCGCGCCGCCCACGTCGTCGGCGACGCGCTGCTCGCGCCGGGCACGCAGCACCTCGACCGGCTGGGTGCGCGGGCTCGGCACCAGCACGCCACGGGCACCGGCCGCGTCCGCCGCGCGCAGGTCGGCCTCGGTGTCGCCGATGACGACGCAGCGCGAGGGCGCGACGCCGAGCACCGACGCCGCCCGCCGCACCAAACCGTCGCGTGGCTTGCGGCAGCCGCAGCCGTCGTCCGGGCCGTGCACGCACACCTGCCAGGTGTCGAACGGGCCCAGCAGCTCCTCGACCCGCGCGTTGACGGCGGCCAGCTGGCGCTCGGTCAGCAGCCCGCGCGCCACGCCGGACTGGTTGCTCACCACGCCGACCGGCACCCCGGCCGCCCGGAGGCGGCGCAGCGACGCGGCAACACCGTCCATCGGGCGGACACCGCCGGGATCGGCCAGATACGGCCCGTCCTCGATCAGGGTGTCGTCGCGGTCGAACAGCACCGCCGTGCGCTCCCGGCTGCGCTCGCGGTGGCGCCACACCGACAGCTCGCCGCGCAGCCGGTGCCAGCACGCGGCCGGCGGGATGAGGGCGCTCGTCGCCGCCATGGTCGTGACCTCGCGGGCGGTGCGCGGACCGGGCCGGATCCGGTCGGCCGCGAACCCGGCCGTCAGCGCCGCCCACACCGCGCTCGCGGTGAGCGCGGCACGCGGGCGGCCCGCAGCGGCGGAGAGCACCGCGACGGTGAGCGCGGCGGTCGCCCGCACATGGCCGCCCAACCTGCCGGGACCCGCGCCGACCAGCTCGCGCCACCGCCCGCCGTACTTGTGCCGCATCACCGCGTCGTCGGCGTTGCCGCGCTGGGCGCGGACGCTGGTCAGCAACGCCTCGGAGCGAACCGGGTGGCGGGTGACCCGCTCGCCGGGCTCGATGCGGTATCCAGCGCGACGCACCCGCAGCGCGAGATCGGAGTCCTCCCGGTAGGCGCGGGGAAACCGCTCGTCGAACCCGCCGAGTTCGGCGAGCACCGACCGCCGGTAGGCCATGTCCGCGGTGATCCACCACGCCGTCATCAGCGCGGCCGCGTCGCGTTCGCTGTCGGTCAGCGCGCGTTCCGGCAGCGGGACGCTGAGCCGCGCCTGGCTGCCCGCGCAGTCCGGTGCCAGCGCGGCGATGTCGGTGACCAGTGCCCGTGGCCAGTCGGCGCCGATGCTGACGTCGTCGTCGAGGCAGGCGATCCACTCGGTGCGCGCCGCGCGCCAGCCCGCGTTGCGCGCCGCCGCGGGACCGCCGCCACCGGAGGCGATCACCCGGACCGGCAGCGACAGCGGTGGCAGCGGGAGCGGCTCGCCCGGGCGCCGGTCGTCGGCGACGATGACCTCGGCCGGGCGCGGCCCGTCGGCGTTGTCCAATGCGGACAGCAGCGCGGCGAGGTTGTCCCTGCCGGTCGTCGGGATCACGACGGTGTAGTCGATGACGGTCGTCATGCGCGCCTCACCAGGTACGGGCCGATCGCGAGCACGTCGATCGGCGCGGATCCGAAGCACTCCAACGCATCGCGCGGGTCGTCGACCATCGGGCGGCCCGCCGTGTTGAGGCTGGTGTTGACCACGGCGGGCAGGCCGGTTCGCTTCTCGAAAGCGGTCAGCATCTCCGACAGCAGCGGCTGGTCGTCCGCGTCGACGGTCTGGATGCGGGCGGTACCGTCCACATGGGTCACGGCGGGAATGCGGTCCCGCCACGACGGCGCGACGTCGTGCACGAACAGCATGTACGGGCTTGGTATCGGCCCCCGGCTGAACAGCTCGTCGGCGCGGTCGGCGCGCACCATCGGCGCCACCGGCCGGAACTGCTCGCGGCCCTTGACGTCGTTGAGCCGTTCGATGTTGTCCGCCATGCCGGGATGGGCCAGCAGCGAACGGTTGCCGAGCGCGCGGGGGCCGAACTCGGCGCCGCCCTGGAACCACGCCACGACCTTGTCGTCGGCCAGCGCCTCGGCGACCTCGGCGGCGAGGTCGTCCGGCTCCTCGAACGGGATCTTCGCCCGGCGCAACGTCTGTTCGATCTCGTCGTCGGCGAAGCTCCGGCCGAGATCGGCACCGGCCATTGGGGTGACCCGGTCGCCCAGCTCGGTGGCCAGGTGCAGCGCGGCGCCGAGCGCGGTGCCCGCGTCGCCGGCCGCGGGCTGCACCCACACCCGATGGAACGGGCTCTCGTGGTGCAGCCGGGTGTTGGCGACGCAGTTCAGCGCGATGCCACCGGCGAACGCGAGGTCCTGCTGCCCGGTGCAGCGGTGCAGCCAGCGGGCGAGGTCGAGCAGCACCTCTTCGAGACAGTGCTGCGCGCTCGCGGCCAGGTCGGCGTGCTCGTCGCGCATCGGCTCGCCGGGCTCGCGCCGGGGCGCGAACCGGGCGAAGTCCGGCTTCGGGGCGCTGAAGCCGCCGTCGCCGGTGGCGTGGACGTCCTCGGCGAGCCGCCGCGCGAAGCGCGGCCGGCCGTAGGAGGCCAGCGCCATCACCTTGTACTCGTCGCTGGCGCGGGTGAAGCCGAGGTGCTCGGTGAGGTCCTCGTACCAGAGGCCGAGCGAGTCGGGCAGCCGCTGCTGCGCCAGCTCGGCCAGCCTGCCGTCGCGGTACTCACCGGCCAGATAGGACTCCGCCTCGCCCCGGCCATCGGCCGTCATGACGGCGCAGTCGCCGAGCGGAGCGGCCAACCCACAGGAAGCGGCGTGCGCGACGTGGTGGCGCACGAACCGGACCGTGGCCGGGTCGAGGCCGGGCAGCGCGGTGGCCAGGAACCGGGGCGCCCGCCGCGCGTAGGTGGTGCGCAGGTCCTCCCACCCCGGGTCGAGCCCGGCGAGGGAGTCATCGACCAAGCCGGGGTCGTAGGAGTAGCCGACGACGTCCACATCGGCGGGTGAGAGCCCCGCCTCGTCGAGACACCACCTCGCCGCCTGCTCCGGCAGCTCCCAAGCCGCGAACGGCACCGGGCGCTTGCCGTGCTTGCGCCGGGAGAACCGCTCCTCCTCGGCGGCCGCGACGATCCGCCCGTCGACGACGACGGCCGCCGCCGGGTCGTGAAACACGGCGTTGATGCCCAGCACGCGCATGATGACGTCCTCCCAAGCGGATCGGGCGGCGGCCGATGTGCCGCCTCTACGGAGTCGCTACCCGATGCAGCGGCGCGCCAAACAACGACCGGGTTAGAGCCGGGTCTCGTTCACTGGCCGTGTTCGAACCAGGCCAGCGTCTGCCGCAGCCCCTCGGTCAGGCTGGTGCGAGGCGACCAACGCGGATCGTCCAGCGCCGCGGACACCGTCGTGCCCTCAGGGCAAGCGGGCAGCAAGGTCGCGGCGCTGACGAGCAGTTCATGCGCTGCTACCGGATCGCCGTCAGCATCAGCGTGTCGATCCCACCGACGCCGCCGCGGCACCAAGATGTGCTCGCCGACCGGCCGCACGATACCGTCGCCTACCAGCACGTGATACCTGCGTCGGTGAACACGGCAGTCACCCCAGCAAGGGCAGCAGTGCCAATAGTTGCCAGCATCGACACGGCAGGGACGTCGAGTCCGTCGAACTCCTCGGCAGCCATCCCCGCCTTGCCGATGGCGCCGTGCCGGAAGAGATCACCTGCGAGCCACAGCCTGCGAGCCACAGCATGTCCGCCCTACCGCCGAGCCGCAGCAGCGCGGCCGCAACCGGCCAGCCTCGCCTGATCGAGGTGGACCTCGCCAACGCCACGAGGATGGTCAGGTGATGTCCTCCGCTCCCGGTGGCTCTGCCGCGCTGACGATCTGGACGTCGTTGGTGACCCGTAGGCCCGGTTCGGTCTCGTGTACCACCAGGTCGATCTCGGCCTTGCGCTCGGCCGATGCGACCGTGCCGGTCAGCAGCACGTCATCACCACGCACCGTGACCGTCACGCCGAGCTCGGCGGTACTCGGGTTCTCAGCCAGCGCCCAGTGCAGCCGCGCGGCGGGGTCGTGGGGTGCCTGGCTGTCGTGGTCCTCGACCATGCTCATCCTCCTTCCCACATGCCCTCCACCGAAACCGGCGCGGATGCCTCCGGCCACGCGGCCGGTCTCAGCGGCGACAGCAGCGCGAACGCCCGCTTGCGTAGGCACCGTGGCCCAGTCGACCCCGTCGCACCAGGCCGCCGGCATCGGCAAAGTCGCAGCGATGCTCGTGCAGCAACCAGCAGCTTATCGATTCACCACATCGGTTGCGGGCCGCACCACCACGACCGCTGCCGAACCACCGCGCACCGCCGCCAGCGAAGCGCGTCAATGACAGGACGCCGATCCGGCCGGTGGATCAGGTCGATCACGCACCACCCGTCGTAGGTCTTAGCCAGCCCGTCGTGCGGTGCGGCACCGCACGCATGCCCACGTCGACCGCCGGATACGCGCAACCCCCTCTAGCCCGAGTTCCCGCCGCGCACAGGGCGTGCGCGTCATTGGGTGTGGACGGTATCGCACACCCGATCCTCGCCTACTTCCATGGTGCCTCACCCGCGCTGCTCGTGCCATGCCTACGTCGTTCCGCGCCATCCTCTTCCTCGGCGCTGAAGTCGCCGGATAGCCTGCCGACGAAGGTCTCGGAGCCCGGTCCCGTCATCGACGCGTTGGCGTCGCGCCTGCGGCGCGGCGGACGGGAGGAGGCGACGGCCGGGTCCGTCACGACGTCGGATTCCCGCGGGGTGCCGACTGGCTGCCGGAAGCGTTCCCAGAACCAGCGAATCCACCGGGGCATGCCTGCTCCTTATCTATGACGCGGGACCTCTGCAAGGGTTCCCCGGTTATCTGGTGTTTGCCCCTCGTTGCTGCGGAACCGGGCAAAGTTAACCGACCGCACGGATAGAGCCGAGAACGAACGACCTTGCCGCCGGTGAGAATCGCCGCAGGCTTTGATTTGGCGCGACGAGCGACTGTCAGTTTAGGTCATCGGTCAACCTCACCAGCAGGTACGTGGTGAAGGAGATGGTGCTGCACCGGCCCGTGTCGGCATCGACATACCCGAACAAGCTCTGCTGCCAATGCACATTGAGATCTCCTCGGCTCCCGAATGCTCCTGACGCCGTCTCAACCGTGCCTCTGAGCGGAAGACCCCGATCACATGTCATTCCTTGTTTCGACGGGACACCGAGCACGCTGCTGGATACCCACCCCGGCGGGCTCGCACACGTGTGTCCGGTTCGGCCCCCTGCCCTCGACCGGGTACCCGGGCGGCATGACCGAGCAGCAACCGCCGCAACAGCAGCAACCGCCCGGCGAGACGCCGCCAATGCGGCCGCAGCCGCGCGACACCATGGCCGACTACGTCGGCCGGGACCTGCTTGCCGGTCGCGCCGCGCTCATCACGGGCGGCGACTCCGGCATCGGCAGGGCGGTCGCGATCGCGTTCGCCAAGGAAGGCGCCGACGTCGCGCTCGCCTACCTCGAGGAGCACGAGGACGCCGAGGAGACCGCGAACCACGTGCGCGGCCAGGGCAGGCGGTGCCTGCTGCTGCCCGGCGACATGGACGACGCCCAGCACTGCCGGAAGCTGGTCGAGGAGACGGTCGGCCAGCTCGGCGGGCTCAACATCCTGGTGAACAACGTGGCGACCCAGATCCCGGTGGACAAGCCGGACGAGATCACCGAGGAGCAGTGGCTGCGCACCTTCGACGTCAACATCCACAGCTTCTTCCGGGTCACCAGCGCCGCGCTGGCGCACCTCGGCGAGGGCGACGTGATCGTCAACTGCGGCTCGGTGAACGGGCTGCGCGGGAACAAGTCGCTCATCGACTACTCCGCGACCAAGGGCGCGGTGCACTCATGGACGTACGCCATGGCGCAGGCGCTGGCCGACCGGGGGATCAGGGTCAACTGCGTCGCGCCCGGTCCGGTGTGGACACCGCTGATCCCGGCCACGTTCGGGCCGGAGAAGGTGTCGGAGTTCGGCGGTAACGTGCCGCTCGGCAGGCCGGCGCACCCCGACGAGATCGCCCCGTCGTTCGTGTTCCTCGCCGCGAACCAGCTGTCCTCGTACTACACCGGCGAGGTCATCGCCGCGCTCGGCGGCGAAACCCACCCCGGCTGATGCGTCTGGCAGCCGGTATGCGAGCCGATTCTCCGGGCAAACAGGTCGCCGGATTTCCTGAGGCATCCGTGGGGGCGTAGCAGGCGCTCGGCGTGCGGGAATGCGCGATTCGCATACGGGTACCCCGGAGTCGGGCCGGAGGACCGATGCCGGGTGTCGATCTGCAGGAGCGTGCCACCGCTGGTCATCGCACAACGGGCATCCGGAGCGTCGAAAGGAGTAGCAATGCGGCACTTTCGCCGGTGGGGCGCGGTGTACCTGCTGGTGCTGCTGTTCGCCGGATCATGGGTCGGTCAGTTCTTCACCCAGATGGCTCAGTTCCGCAGCGAGCAGTCGACACACGGCGAACCGTTCATCTGGGCCGACTTCTGGCCCGAGTTCTTCTCCAGCACCTTGGAGAACTGGCAAAGCGAGTGGTTGCAGCTCATTTTCCAGGCGATACTCCTCCTGGGCGCCAAGCACTGGCTGTTCCAGGCCGACGCCGGAGATCAAGAGCGCCTGGAAAGGAAGGTCGATTCCATCCAGGAGCACCTGGGGATCTCGCCGAACACCTCCGATGAACCGCGCCCCGAACAGGAACAGGCACCCTGATATCGATCGCGAGTCACCAGTCTGAGACCGACGCATACACTGGCATCGATGTCGAGGAAGTCGCACGGATAGGGCGTGCGATCGGCCTCCGCGACGCCAACGGCGCCGAGAGCGTCCTCACCGAAGCCGACATCGAGCTCATCCAGGTGTTCCGGACGGCGAGCGCGACGTACGGGCAGCCGACGGCGCTGCAGCAGGCCCGCAACGCCGGGTGGAGGTGCACGCCCTGCGGCCCGAAGCGGCTCACGGGATTCGCCGAGGCCATCGACACCTACGAGCGTGCCGGACCCGCGGTGTGACGGAGCTGGTCAGGGCCGTCGAGGTGGGCGAGACGATCGGCTTCCGCGGCGTGCAGAG
>WHUB01000093.1 GCA_009377395.1 Actinophytocola sp.
TTGCGCGCCGCCTCGGCGATCGTCATCTCGCCGGCCAACACGCTCAACACGATCCGGGCCTTCTTCTCAGCCGGGATCGCTGGTGGTCTTCCCATGTCGTGGATTCTCCTTCAGGACTGACACAACAGCCCTGCCAGGAATCCTGACGCGCGACACGCAAGCTGGTGCCGCGCAGACTGGTGAAGTACTACCAGACGCTCGGCAGATAGCACGTTCTGTCGGTGCCCGCGGGCACAATGCGGGTATGAACCACTCCCCTGGCTCGCTCGCGACCGCCGACCTGGCCACGCCCGTGGGCCGGGTAGCGGTCGCGGTGAGCGACGCGGGCGTGCGCGCGATCCGGTGGTGCTCAGCGGCCGAGCTCGCCGACAGCGGTCGTGACCACGAGCGCGCCGATGCCGTCCTCGGCCAGCTCGCGGAGTACTTCCGGGGCGAGCGCCGCGAGTTCGACGTCCCGCTCGACTGGGCCGGCACCACCGAGACGCAACGTCGCGTGCTGCAGGCGCTGTACGAGCGAGTTCCCTACGGATCCTCGGTGACCTACGGCGAGCTGGCGGCGTTGTCCGGCACCGGGGTACCGGCCCGGGCGATCGGCACCATCATGGGCGGCAACCCGATCCCGATCGTGGTGCCGTGCCACCGGGTGCTCGCCCATGACGGACTCGGCGGGTACAGCGGCGGCGCCGGCCACGACGGCCTCGAGGTGAAGCGCTGGCTGCTCACGCTGGAGGGCGCGCTGCCGCCGACGCTGGACTGGAGTCCCGCCGGGCTGCCTGGCTAGCTGAGCACGACCTCCGCAGCCGCGCGCAGCCTCGCCGCGTCGCCCTGCAACAGCAGCGTCGTCGCGCAGGTCTCGCGCCAGCGATCCAGCTCGTCCCGGATCTTGGCAGGCGGCCCGATGAGCGCGACGTCCTCGACCAGCGCGGTCGGGATGGCGGCGGTCGCCTCGTCCTTCCGGCCCTCCAGGTACAGCTTCTGCACCGTGTTCGCGACCTGCTCGTAGCCCATCCGCACGAAGACCTCGTGGTGGAAGTTCATCTGCTTCGCGCCCATGCCGCCCATGTAGAGCGCCAGGTAGGGCCGGATCTGGTCGGCGGCCTGCTCGACGTCGTCGGACACGATGAGCGGCACCGACGCGGCGACCTCGAAGTCCTCCCTGCCGCGCCGCGCGCCGGGCCGGGCGAAGCCCTCGTCGAGCCGCTCCCGGTAGAACGGGTCCATCGTGGGCGAGAAGAAAATGGGGAACCAGCCGTCGGCGATCTCGGCGGCGAGCGACACGTTCTTCGGCCCCTCCGCACCCAGGTAGATCGGGATGTCCGCGCGCAGCGGGTGCACGATCGACTTGAGCGGCTTGCCGAGGTTCGTCCCGCCCTGCAACGGCAGCTGGTAGTGCTTGCCGTCGTAGGTCACCGGCTCCTTCCGGGCCAGCACCTGCCGCACGATGTCGACGTACTCGCGGGTCCGTTCCAGCGGCCTCGGGTACGGCTGGCCGTACCAGCCCTCCACCACCTGCGGCCCGGAGACGCCGAGCCCGAGGATGAACCGTCCGCCGGAGAGGTGGTCCAGGGTGAGCGCGCTCATCGCGGTGGCGACCGGGGTGCGGGCGGAGAGCTGCACGATGTTGGTGCCCAGCTTGATCCGCGACGTCGCCGCGCCCCACCAGGCCAGCGGGGTGAAGGCATCGGAGCCGTACGCCTCGGCCGTCCAGACCGAGTCGAACCCGAGCCGCTCGGCCTCCAGGATCGTCTCCTGCGCGTCCTCCGGCGGGCCGGACGACCAGTACCCGATGTGGTAGCCGAGTTTCACGCGTGCTCCCTCGCCGTTGAGTCAGACCTGCGGGGAATAGTGCGTCGGCTTGTCGCGCTCGGCAAGAGGCGGCAGGTTGCGCGCCGGGGTTTCCACCAGCGGCGCGTCCGGGGCGATCGCGCCACGGACGCGCCGCCACCCTGCTCGGGCCCTCGGGTGGTAGCGCCGCTCGAACGGCAATAGCGAGAACATGACGTTGATCACCTTCCCCGCCAGCCGGTGCAGCCGGGCGTCCCACGACGTCCAGCGGTAGCCGAGCCGCCGCCGCACCGCGGGGTGGTAGAAGCCGACGCTCAGCCACACGTAGCCGCGGCCGATCGGGATCCGCAGCAACCGCCACAGCGGGTCGGGCAGCCACGCCACCAGCGGCGGCTTCGGCAGGTCGGCGAGGTCGAGCACGTCGCGGGTCGCCTTGTTGTCCTCGAGCACCTCGGTGCACATGTGCTCGTAGTAGTCCCAGAACTCGTCCCACGTCGCGGGCACCGGGCGCATGCTCATGTCGTAGAGCCGGTACCACCGCACGTGCTCGTCGTAGAGCCTGCGCTTCTCCGCCTCGGTCAGCCCGCCGGCGAACGCCTCGGCGGTGTAGAGGGTGACCAGGAAGAACGTCGCGTGCGCCCAGTAGTAGGTGTCCGGGTCGAGCGCGTGGTAGCGCCTGCCGTGGGCGTCGACGCCCTTGATCGTGTCGTGGTAGCCGCGCACCTGCAGCGCGGTGGCGTGCGCCCTCGGGCCGTCGTAGACCACGCCGCCGATCGGGTATAGCGAGCGGAAGAGCCGCTCGAAACGCTCCTCGAAGAACCGGGAGTGCTGCTCGACGCCCGCGCCGAGGCCGGGGTGCATGTTCTGCATCGAGCCTGCCCACAGCGCGAGCAGCAGCCCGCGCCAGTCCCCGAAGTAACGCCAGGTCAGCGACTCCGGCCCCAGCGGCGTGACGTCCTGGCTCATCCCGGCCCCTTCCGCGTTGCGGTATCTGACTACACCCGTTGTCACGTTAGGATTGACAACGACCGTAGTCAAGGCGAGGAGCATCACCGTGACGGCGCCACAGCGGACCTGGGCGGGCACGACGCTGACGGACCGGCGCGCCACCCGGCGCCGCCAGCTCATCGAGGCGGGTCTCGAGTTGCTCGGTAGCCACGGCACGTCGGCGGTGTCGGTGCGCGCGGTGTGCCGCACCGCCAAGCTGACCGAGCGCTACTTCTACGAGAGCTTCGACGACCGTGACGCGCTGCTACTCGCCGTCTACGACCAGGTGGCGCAGCAGGCGCACGAGGCGCTGGTCGCGGCCGTGGCCAACGCCCCGGACGACGTCACGGAGCTGGTGCGTGCGGCGGTGACGTCGTTCGTCGAGCTGATCATCGACGACCCGCGCAAGGGCAGGGTGCTGCTGCTCGCACCGTTGACCGACCCGGCGCTGATCCGGCGCGGCTCCGAGCTGCTGCCGTCGTTCACGACACTGATCCACGACCAGCTGCCGGCCAGCATCGACGGCACCGACCGGCGGCTGTCCGCGGTGGGCGTCACCGGGGCGCTGACGAACCTGTTCACGGGCTATCTGAACGGCACGCTCGACGTCCCCCGCGAGCGGCTGGTCGAGCACTGCGTGCAGCTGCTGCTCGACGCGGCGCGGGCTTAACCTCGCTCGGACGCGCGCCCGACGAGCTGGTAGTCGGTCGGCTTGACCTTGCGGGTGCCGAGCCAGTACTTCCAGGTGAAGCCCGGCCAGATGGTGCGGTTGACGCCTTGGGAATCCAGATACCACGACGTGCAGCCGCCGGTGGTCCAGATGCCGTCGCCGAGCTTGCGCTGGATATCGGTCTGGAACCGCTGCTGAACCTCGGGACGCACCTCGAGCGCGGCGGCCTCGCTGCGCTCGGCGAGCCGGATCGCGTCGAGCACATACCGCGCCTGCGACTCGATCATGAACACCACCGACATGTGTCCCAGCCCGGTGTTCGGCCCGAGCAGGAAGAACAGGTTCGGGAACCCGGCCACCGTGATGCCCTTGTGCGTGGTCATGCCCTCGTCACGCCAGGTCTTGGCCAGGTCCCTGCCGCCGACGCCGGTGATCTCGATGTAGTCGAAGGCGTCGGTGACGTGGAAGCCGGTGCCGTAGATGATCACGTCGGCCTCCTGCTCCACCCCGGCCGCGTCGACGACGCTGTGCTCCCGCACCTCGGTGATGCCTTCGGTCACGACGTCGACGTTCTCCCGGGCCAGCGCCGGGTAGTAGTCGTTGGCCTGCAACACCCGCTTGCAGCCCATGGTGTAGTCGGGCGTCAGCTTCGCCCGCAGCGCCGGGTCCTTGATCGCGCGCCGCATGTGCCACTTCGCGATCCGCTCGGCCGCGCGCATCAGGGCGGGCTGACCGTTGAAGCCGATGGCACGCGACTCGAGGAACCAGTACAGAAACGTACGTACCAGCCGCTGCGTGAACGGCAGCGTGCGAAACAGGAACTTCGCGAACGCCGGCACTTCGTGGTCCGGCTTGGGCATCACCCACGGCGGCGTGCGCTGGAACACCGTCAACCGCTCCACCTCCGGCGCGATCTGCGGCACGAACTGGATCGCGCTCGCGCCGGTGCCGACCACGGCGACCTTCTTGCCGCGCAGGTCGACGTCGTGGTCCCAGTCAGCCGAATGGAACGACGGCCCCTCGAAGGTCTCAACCCCGGGCAACGCCGGGATGTTCGGGATGTGCAGCGCGCCGACGCCCGAGACCAGGAAACGCCCGGTGAAGCTCTCGTCCTTGGTGCCGGTGACGGTCCAGGTCTGCTGCTCCTCGTCCCAGCGGGCGCTGGCCATCTCGACGCCGAACCGAATGTGCTCGCACAGCCCGTACTTGTCGGCGACCCGCTTGAGATAGTCGAAGATCTCCGGCTGACCGGAGAACGCCCGCGACCAGTCCGGGTTCTGCTCGTAAGAGAACGAGTACATGTGCGACTGAATGTCGCAGGCGCAGCCCGGATAGGTGTTGTCGCGCCAGGTGCCGCCGACCTCATCGGCCTTCTCGATGATGACGAAGTCGTCGATGCCGGCACTCTTGAGCTGGATGCCCATGCCGAGGCCGGAGAACCCGGTCCCGACGATGATCACCTTGGCCCGCTCGGACTGCGCCATGCTTCCTCCACACACGTTACTGATGGTAACGGTTACCTGAAGGTAGCATGAGCGATCGCGCCAGACGGTGTCAAGTGCAGCTGCAAGCACTGTGCAAGCAGGTGGCTCGCATGGCGTTATCGTGGATACTGAGTGAACGGGCTCAATGCACGATGGAGTGCTCCTCGCGGAAATGTCCCGTTCGATACCTCCCCGCAAACTACGAGGCGTATGCGTGACATGCAGCGCCCGGTGGAGGGTCAATCTGACGTGGGATTTCCCACGACTCGGCCCGCGGGTATCCACATAACCCGAATTTCACACTAAAGTAATCTGACCCCGGAAATCCCGGGGCGCAGTGCGGTGCGCGCCTGCGGCTTCCGTCATCCGGAGGCGGCGCATGCGCGCACATGGCACACAACGTCGTGTGCCGGCAGGTCACACAGTGCGGTGTGATCGCCTGCCCTATAGGGCAGCTCAGTCTCACCATCGCGACTCCGGGCAGCAGCGTTAGCTGCCGATTCTCAGCACCGCTGGATCGGACTAGCCAGCGTGCGATCGGCTACGCCCGGTAGCGCCGACACCCATGGGAGGACGGCCAGCCGTGACCCACCAGAACCCCCTTACCCGCAGCGGCGCGGCGCTCTACGACGAGTCGTTCGAGCACGACGCCTGTGGCGTCGCCTTCGTCGCCGACCTCGCGGGAAGGCGCGACCACGACATCGTGCGTAAGGCTCTCGTCGCCCTGCGAAACCTGGAGCACCGAGGTGCGCGTGGCGCCGAACCGGACACCGGTGACGGCGCCGGCCTGCTCATCCAGGTGCCCGACGCGTTCTACCGCGATGTCGTGGACTTCGAGCTGCCCGAGGCGGGCGGCTACGTGGTGGGTACCGCATTCCTGCCGACCGACGCCGAGGAGCGCGGCAAGGCCAGATCCACCATCGAGCGCATCGCGGCCGAGGAGGACATGCGCCCGCTCGGCTGGCGGGAGCTGCCGGTCGACACCGAGCACGCCGGCCCGACGGCGGCCGCGACGATGCCACACTTCTCCCAGCTCTTCCTCGCGCCACGCGACGAGACCGTCACCAGGCTGGCACTGGAGCGGCTGGGCTTCATCGTGCGCAAGCGCGCCGAGCATGCCCTCGCAGACATCGGTGTCTACTTCCCGAGCCTGTCCTCGCGCACGATCATCTACAAGGGCATGCTCACCGAGCCGCAGGTCGCCAACTTCTTTCTCGACCTGACCGACGAGCGGGTCACCAGCTCCATCGGCCTGGTCCACTCGCGGTTTTCGACCAACACCTTCCCGTCGTGGCCGCTGGCGCACCCGTACCGCTACATCGCGCACAACGGCGAGATCAACACGCTGCGCGGCAACCGCAACTGGATGGACGCGCGCGAGTCCATGCTGGACAGCGAGCTGTTCCCCGGCGCGCTCGAGCGCGTCTACCCGATCATCACCCGGGGCGCCTCCGACTCGGCGTCGTTCGACGAGGTGCTCGAACTGCTGCACCTCGGCGGCCGGTCGCTGCCGCACGCCGTGCTGATGATGATCCCCGAGGCGTGGGAGAACCACGACGAGATGGACCCGGAGCGCAGGGCGTTCTACGAGTACCACTCGACGATGATGGAGCCGTGGGACGGCCCGGCGCTGGTCGCGTTCACCGACGGCACCCAGATCGGCGCGGTGCTCGACCGCAACGGCCTGCGTCCCGCCCGCTACTGGGTCACCGAGGACGGCCTGGTGGTGGCCGCGTCCGAGGTCGGCGTCCTCGACATCGACCCGGCCTCGATCGTCAAGAAGGGCCGCCTCGAACCGGGCCGGATGTTCCTGGTCGACACCGCCGAAGGCCGCATCATCGACGACGCCGAGATCAAAGGCGGGCTCGCCGCCGAGCACCCCTACGGCTCCTGGGTCGACAAGGGCATGCTGCGGCTGGCGGAGCTGCCCGACCGCGAGCGTGAGGTACCGACGCACTCCTCGCTGGTCCGGCGCCAGCAGGCGTTCGGCTACACCGAGGAGGAGCTGTCGGTGCTGCTCGCGCCGATGGCCCGCGCCGGTGCCGAGCCGATCGGCTCGATGGGCAACGACTCGCCGCTCGCGCCGCTCTCGGCGCGCTCGCGGCAGCTCTTCGACTACTTCACCCAGCTGTTCGCGCAGGTCACCAACCCGCCGCTGGACGCGATCCGCGAAGAGCTCGTCACCGCGCTCGGCGCCCAGCTCGGCTCCGAGCCGAACCTGCTCGACCCGCGTCCCGAGCACGCGCGCAAGATCGTGCTGCCGTTCCCGGTGCTCGACAACGACGAGCTGGCCAAGCTGATCCACATCAACGACGACGGCGACCTGCCGGAGTTCCAGGCCGTCACCATCGACGGCCGCTGCCCCGTGCACGGCGACGGCGACGCGCTGGTGCGCAGGCTGGACGAGATCCGCGCCGAGGTCGTCGAGGCCATCCACGACGGCGCGCGGGTGATCGTGCTCTCCGACCGTGGCGTCGACGCCGACCACGCGCCGATCCCGTCGCTGCTGCTCACCGGCGCGGTGCACCACCACCTGGTGCGGGAGAAGCTGCGCACCCAGGTCGGCCTGGTCGTGGAGTCCGGTGACGCCCGCGAGGTGCACCACATCGCGCTGCTGATCGGCTACGGCGCCGCGGCGGTCAACCCGTACCTGGCGATGGCCACCGTCGAAGAGATGGCCGAGCGCGGTGTGCTCGGCAACGACACCGACCCGAAGCACGCCACCCAGAACCTGATCAAGGCGCTCGGCAAGGGTGTGCGCAAGACGATGTCGAAGATGGGCGTCTCGACCGTCGCGTCCTACACCGGCGCGCAGATCTTCGAGGCGTTCGGGCTCGGCGCGCAGGTCATCGACACCTGCTTCACCGGCACGACGTCCCGGCTGGGCGGCGTCGGCTTCGACACCCTCTCCGAGGAAGTGACGCAGCGGCACCGCGTGGCGTTCCCCGCCGACGGCGTGCACGCCAGCCACCGCGAGCTGGAGCTCGGCGGCGACTACCAGTGGCGTCGCGAGGGTGAGCACCACCTGTTCAACCCGCAGACGGTGTTCAAGCTGCAGCACTCCACCCGGGCGGGCAAGTACGAGATCTTCAAGGAATACACCCAGGCCGTCGACGACCAGGCAGAGCGGCTCGCCACGCTGCGCGGGCTGTTCGAACTCAAGGAGGGCGTACTAAGAGCCCCCATACCGATCGACGAGGTCGAACCGGTCTCGGCGATCGTGAAGCGGTTCTCCACCGGCGCCATCTCCTACGGCTCGATCTCGCGGGAGATGCACGAGACGCTGGCCATCGCCATGAACCGGCTCGGCGCGAAGTCGAACACCGGTGAGGGCGGCGAGGACGTCGAGCGGCTCTACGACCCGGAGCGCCGCAGCGCGATCAAGCAGGTCGCCTCCGGCCGGTTCGGCGTCACCAGCGAGTACCTGGTCAACGCCGACGACATCCAGATCAAGATGGCGCAGGGCGCCAAGCCCGGCGAGGGCGGTCAGCTGCCGGGCACCAAGGTGTACCCGTGGATCGCGACGACCAGGCACTCGACGCCGGGTGTCGGGCTGATCTCGCCGCCGCCGCACCACGACATCTACTCGATCGAGGACCTGGCGCAGCTGATCCACGATCTGAAGAACGCCAACCCGAACGCGCGGATCCACGTCAAGCTGGTGTCCGAGGTCGGAGTAGGGACCGTGGCGGCGGGAGTCTCTAAGGCCCACGCCGACGTGGTGCTGATCTCCGGTCACGACGGCGGCACGGGCGCCTCGCCGTTGTCGTCGATCAAGCACGCCGGTGCGCCGTGGGAGCTCGGCCTGGCCGAGACGCAGCAGACGCTGCTGGCGAACCGGCTGCGGGACCGGATCGTGGTGCAGACCGACGGCCAGCTGAAGACCGGCCGCGACGTGGTCGTCGCCGCGCTGCTCGGCGCCGAGGAGTTCGGTTTCGCGACCGCGCCGCTGGTGGTGTCGGGCTGCATCATGATGCGGGTCTGCCACCTCGACACCTGCCCGGTCGGGGTCGCGACGCAGAACCCGAAGCTGCGGGAGAAGTTCAACGGCAAGGCCGACTACGTGGTGAACTTCTTCGAGTACATCGCGCAGGAGGTGCGCGAGTACCTCGCGGCGCTCGGCTTCCGCTCGCTCGACGAGGCCATCGGCCACGCCGAGATGCTCGACACCAGCAAGGCGGTCGACCACTGGAAGGCCAAGGGCCTCGACCTGTCGCCGATCTTCCACGTGCCGGAGATCGAGGACGGCGCGGCGCGGCACCAGGTCGTGCGCCAGGACCACGGCCTCGACAAGGCGCTGGACAACACGCTGATCCAGCTCGCCGAGGGCGCACTCAACCAGGGCACCCCGGTCAACCTGGAGCTGCCGGTGCGCAACGTCAACCGCACCGTCGGCACCATGCTCGGCCACGAGCTGACCAAGCGCTGGGGCGGCGAGGGCCTGCCGGACGGCACCATCGACGTCACCTTCACCGGCACCGCGGGCCAGTCGTTCGGCGCGTTCGTGCCGAAGGGCATCACGCTGCGGCTGATCGGTGACGGCAACGACTACGTCGCCAAGGGCCTCTCCGGTGGCCGGGTCATCATCCGGCCGCACGCCGACGCGCAGTTCGTCGCCGAGGAGAACCTGATCGCGGGCAACGTGATCGCCTACGGCGCGACCGGCGGCGAGATCTTCCTGCGCGGCAAGGTCGGTGAGCGGTTCTGTGTTCGCAACTCCGGCGCGCTCGCCGTCGTCGAGGACGTCGGTGACCACGGCTGCGAGTACATGACCGGCGGCCGGGTCGTCGTGCTCGGCGGCATCGGGCGCAACTTCGCGGCCGGCATGTCCGGCGGCATCGCCTACGTCTACGACCTGGCCGCGAAGGAGCACCGAGTCAACCGGGAGATGGTCGATCTCGACCCGCTCGACGACACCGACCGCGAGTTCCTGCGGGACGCCGTCGAGCGGTACTACGCCGAGACCGGCTCGACCGTCGCGCATCGGCTGCTGACCGACTTCGACACCGCCGTCGAACGGTTCGGCAAGGTCATGCCGAAGGACTTCAAGCGCGTGCTCGCCGCTCAGGCTCAGGCCGAGCGCGATGGCCGCGACATCAACGAGGCGATCATGGAGGCAGCGCATGGCTGACCCCAAGGGCTTTCTGACCACCGAGCGCGAGGTGCCGAAGACTCGGCAGGTGCCGCTGCGGCTGAAGGACTGGCGCGAGGTCTACGAGGACCCGGCCGAGTTCGCCGCGGGCAAGCTCCCTAAGCAGGCCGGGCGCTGCATGGACTGCGGCATCCCGTTCTGCCACGAGGGCTGCCCGCTGGGCAACCTGATCCCGGACTGGAACACCCTGGTGTGGCGGGGCGACTGGCAGGACGCGATCGAGCGGCTGCACGCGACGAACAACTTCCCGGAGTTCACCGGGACGCTGTGCCCGGCTCCGTGTGAGTCGGCATGCGTGCTCGGCATCAACGACGACCCCGTGACGATCAAGCGCGTCGAGATCTCGATCATCGACCGCGCCTGGGACGAGGGCTGGGTCAAGCCGATGCTGCCGGAGGCCAAGACCGGCAAGAGGGTCGCGGTCGTCGGCTCCGGTCCGGCCGGGCTCGCCGCCGCGCAGCAGCTCACCCGTGCCGGGCACGACGTCGTCGTGTACGAGCGGGCCGACAAGATCGGTGGCCTGCTGCGCTACGGCATCCCCGAGTTCAAAATGGAGAAGTTCCGGCTCGACCGGCGGCTCGACCAGATGCGGGCCGAGGGCACGGAGTTCCGGACGAGCGTCAACGTCGGCGTCGACGTCACGGCGGCGCAGCTCCGGGAGGAGTACGACGCGGTCGTGCTCGCCGGTGGCGCGACCCAGTGGCGGGACCTACCGGTGACGGGTCGCGAAGCCGAGGGTGTCTACCAGGCGATGGAGTACCTGCCGCCGGCGAACAAGGTCGCCAGCGGTGACCTCTCGGACACGCCGATCGACGCCAAGGGCAAGGACGTCGTGATCATCGGCGGCGGTGACACCGGGGCCGACTGCCTCGGCACCGCGCACCGGCAGGGCGCGCGGTCGGTGACCCAGCTGGAGATCATGCCGCAGCCGCCGGAGTCGCGCAGCGAGGCGAACCCGTGGCCGACCTACCCGATGATCTACCGGATGTCCTCGGCGCACGAGGAGGGTGGCGAGCGCGTCTACGCGGTCAACACCCAGGAGTTCCTCGCCGATGACGAGGGCAAGCTGCGGGCGCTGAAGATCGTCGACGTCGAGCGCGTCGACGGCCGGTTCGAACCGGTTGCGGGCACCGAGCGGGAGCTCCCGGCGCAGCTCGTGACGCTGGCGATGGGCTTCGTCGGGCCGGAGAAGGGCGCGCTACTCGAAGACATGGGCGTCGACTACGACGAGCGCGGCAACGTCGCCCGCGGTCAGGACTACCAGACCACTGTGGACGGCGTGTTCAACGCCGGTGACATCGGCCGGGGGCAGTCGCTGATCGTGTGGGCGATCGCCGAGGGCCGCGCAGCGGCGGCCGAGGTGGACGCCTACCTGACCGGCCGCGACGTACTGCCCCGCCCGATCAACCCGACCGACCGGCCCATCGCGTAACCCGGCCGATCCCCCGACGCGGCCCGCAGACAATGGCGTCAGCGGGCCGTTTTCTCGTGACCCTGGATACAAGCACTATCTCTCCTGGCCTCCACGCGTTATTTTACGCGTGAGTAGGTTTGGAGGGTCGGGCGGTGCGGCATCTGACAACGCGCGTGACCGGCGCGGCACGCAACGCGTGGGCGCTCGCGTTCGGCGACGGCATCGAACCACGGCACGCGACGCCGTCGACCGTGATTCACGACGAGCCGCATCAGCGGCTGCGTCGCTTCACCAGCGGCGAGCCGACGTCGTCGTCGCCGGTGCTGCTCGTGCCGCCACTCGCCGCCCCGGCGAGCTGTTTCGACCTGCGTAAAGGCCAGAGTCTTGCCGAGTTCCTTGTCTCGACCGGCAGGCCGACGTACCTCGTCGACTACGGCGAGATCAGCTTCGCCGACCGGCACCTGGGCATGGAGCACTGGATCGACGAGATCATCCCGAACGCCGTCAGCCGCACCTCGGCCGCGGAAGACGGCGCGGCCGTCGACATCGTCGCCTGGTCCATCGGCGGCACTCTCAGCCTGCTCAGCGCGGCCGCACACCAGGAACTACCGATCCGTTCCATCACCGCCGTCGGCAGCCCGATCGACTACGGGAAGCTGCCGATGCTCCAGCCATGGCGGCGGATCGGCAGGCTCACCGGCGGCGAGCCCGTCACCAGCGTCTACCGGCTCGCCGGCGGCATCCCCGGCGCCCTGGTACGCACCGCGTTCAGCGTCACCGCGCTGGATCGCATGCTCACCAAACCGGTCTTCATCGCCCGCAACCTGCTCGACAGCGATGCGCTGGGCAGGATGCAGGCCGTCGACCGGTTCATCGCCGCGATGCCCGCCTATCCCGGCCGGTTCTACGGCCAGGTCAACGGCAGGCTGATCATCCACAATGACCTCGCGCGCGGCGTTCTGAAGCTCGGCGCCCGCCGGGTGCACCTGTCGGACGTCACCGTGCCGGTGCTGCTGGTCGCGGGAACCACCGACGTCATCACGACCGCGGCGGCGGCCCGCGCAGGCACCAGGGTGCTCAGCGGGACGACGGTGCGGTTCGAGACCACCGAGGGCAGCCACCTCGGCATCCTGACCGGGCCGGGTGCATGCGAGACGACCTGGCGCTACCTCGACGAGTTCCTCACCGCTCGGGATGTTGCCGCACCACCAGCACCGGACAGTGCGCGTGATGCAGCAGCGCCTGGCTCGTCGAGCCGAGCAGCAGCCCGCTGAACCCGCCCCGGCCTCTGCTGCCGACCACGACGAGACATGCGGACTCGCTCCATTCCAGCAGTCGCTCCCTCGGCTTGGACCGCACCAGGTCGCGCTGGACCTCGACCTCGGGGTAGCGCTCGGTCCAGCCGGCCAGCCGTTCCGCGAGCAGCCGCTCCTCGGCTGCATCGAGCGACTCCCAGTCGTGAGCCATCCTGGCCTCGCTGAACACCGCCTTGGAGTCGGTGTCGGAGTAGGCGTGCATCGCGATCAGCCGCGTGCCGCGATAGGCGGCCTGCGCGAACGCGCACCCCACGGCGTGCTCGCTGAGCTCACTGCCGTCGACCCCGACCACGACGGGCGCGTCGGAACCTCGATCGGCCTCGCCCCGCACGGCGATGACCGGGCAGTGCGCGTGCGCGGCGAGGGTGATGGTGGTCGAACCGAGCAGCAGCCCGCTGAACGCACCCCGACCGGACTCGCCGAGCACGATGCTGCGGGCCGAGCTGGACGCCTCGATCAGCGCGATCACCGGCGGGTCCGTTGTGGACTCCGATCGGACGTCGATGCCGGGCGCGGCCTCTTCCGCCGCGATCTCCGCCTCCCGCAGCACGTTCTCGGAGTCCTGTTCGAGCAAATGGAACAGTTCGGTCGATGGCGAGATCGCCCCGCCCGGGAAGAACTCCGGCACCCCGATGGCGTGCAGGACGCGCAGCGCGACGCCACGGCCGACGGCCTCGCGGGCGGCCCAGCGCACCGCCCGCAGCGCGGGCTGCGAGCCGTCAACGCCCACCACGACCGGGCCCGTCCACAGTTCCTGCCCCTGTGCCATCGCGTCGCCTCCCGTGGCTTCCGCTCGACATCAACTTTCCCAGACCGGCACGGGTTGTGCGACCGCGACCGGCTGCTCGTCGTGACAGCGGGCGCTGGGCGTGCGGGCAGGTGACTGCTCCGGGTCAGCCCGTGTCGAGTTCGAGCGGAGCGAACGTCCGGTTGCGTCGCGGTGCTCGGGTGGCGTCCAGCCACGGGGGCGGGATGCATTCAGGTTTGCCGTCGGCGGCCATGCGGATGGACCAGTCGCTGGCATGGATGAGCCGGTGATGCTGTCCGCACAGCAGCGCCAAGTTGCGGAGATCAGTAGGCCCACCGTCGATCCACTCTCGGATGTGGTGAGCCTGCGTCCAATGAGCGGGACGCGTACACGACGGAAAGACACAACCTCGGTCGCGAAGATGTAAGGCGCGGCGTTGGGCTCTGCTTGCGGTCCGCTCTTCGCGGCCGAGATCGAGCACCTCGCCTTTGCTGCCGAGCACAGCGGGAATGACTCGGGAATCGCAAGCCAGTAGCCGGGCCTCTTCGGCACTGACCGGGATGTCACCGTTCAGCAATGGCGGTGCTGTATCGCCGCTGCCGCACAGATCGTCAAGAGTCATCGTCACCATGAGCACTGGTTTCTCGCCCGCCTCGGTAGGCAGGTCGGCGGCTCGCTGGGTGAAGTCGAGCAGCTCC
>WHUB01000094.1:0-207 GCA_009377395.1 Actinophytocola sp.
CGCCAGTCGATGCCCACAGTGGACGCTGCGCATGCGCCCCGTCGGCACGCAGCGCGTGCCAGCGGTCGGAGTCGAACAGCTCCCGGTGCACGGCGTGCGCGATGCGCGCGTTGGCGATGGCGGCCTGCCCGCGCAACGCCAGCGCCTCGTCGGTGCCGATTGCCTCCAACCGCTTGTCGATCTCGGTGTCCACACGGGACACGAAGA
>WHUB01000094.1:217-12831 GCA_009377395.1 Actinophytocola sp.
TGACGCTGACGCCCTCGGCCAGCGTGCGGGTGATCGCGGGCAGCCCCTGCTGGGTCGCCGGGATCTTGACGAACAGGTTCGGCCGGTCGACGGCCTTGGCGAGTTCGAGTGCCTCGGCCACGGTGCGCTCGGTGTCGCGCGCCAGCTCGGGATCGACCTCGAGCGACACCCGGCCGTCGACACCGCCGGTGGCGTCGTACACCGGAGCGAACAGCTCACACGCGTCCCGGACATCGGCTGTCGTGATCTCGCGGACGGCGTCGTGCAGCTCGGCGCCGCGCGCGGCCAGCTCACGCAGCTGCGGCTCATAGTCGTCGCCGCTGGCCACGGCAGTGGCGAAGATGGTCGGGTTGGTCGTCACGCCGACGACGTGGTGATCGCGAATCAGTTCGGCGAGCTGTCCGGACGTGAGTCGCTGTCGCGACAGGTCGTCGAGCCAGATCGACACGCCCGCGTCGCTCAGCTGTGCCAGTCGGTCAGTCATCGTCATCCTTTCCGGCGGGAGTCCTCAACTCGGGGTTACCCGTCCTGCCGCGTGAGACAACGCCGTGCCGCTGCGACCACGGCCTCAGCGGTGATGCCGAACTCGCGGTACAGCGTTTGGTAGTCGGCCGACGCGCCGAAGTGCTCCAGCGACACGACCTCGCCCGCGTCCCCGGCGAACCGGTGCCACGGCTGCGCGATGCCCGCCTCGACCACCACCCGCGCGGTGACCTCGGGCGGAAGCACCGCGTCCCGGTACCCGGCGTCCTGCGCGTCGAACCACTCCACGCACGGCATGGACACCACCCGAACCGGCACGCCGTCGGCCTGCAACGTCTCTCGCGCGACCACGGCGAGCTGCACCTCCGAGCCGGTGGCGATCAGCACTACCCGGGGCTCGCCGCCGTCCGCTTCGGCGAGCACGTACCCGCCGCGCGCCACCGCGTCCGGGTCGCTGCCCGCCAGCACCGGCACGTTCTGCCTGGTCAGCGCCAGCCCGGTCGGGGCGTCGGTTGTGGTCAGGGCGGCGCGCCAGGCGCCCGCGGTCTCGTTCGCATCGGCCGGGCGCACCACGTTGAGCCCGGGGATCGCGCGCAACGCCGCGAGCTGCTCGACCGGCTGGTGGGTCGGGCCGTCCTCGCCGAGCCCGATGGAGTCGTGCGTCCAGACGTGCACCACCGGCTGCCGCATCAGCGCCGCCAGCCGCACCGCGGGCCGCAGGTAGTCGGAGAAGATCAGGAACGTCGCACAGTACGGCCGGGTCAGCCCGTGCAGCGCGATGCCGTTGCCGATCGCGGCCATGGCGTGCTCCCGCACGCCGAAGTGCAGGTTGCGGCCGAACGGGTGCGCGGTGAACTGCTTCGTGCTCGCGCCGGTCGGCCCGAACGAGTCGGCGCCGGCGATCAGCGTGTTGTTGCTGCCCGCCAGGTCGGCCGACCCGCCCCACAGCTCGGGCAGCAGTTCGGCGACGGCGTTCAGGCACTCGCCGGACGCCTTCCGCGTGGCCACACCCTGCTCGTCGGGCTCCCAATGCGGCAGCTTCCGCTCCCAGCCTTCTGGCAGGCCGCGCCGTCGCAGCCGCTCCAGCAGCTCGGCACCCTGCGGATTCGCCGCCGACCACTCCTCGAACGCCTGCTGCCAGCGGGCCCGTTCCCGCGCGCCCCGTTCGCGCACCTGCCGGGTGTGGGCCAGCACGCCTTCCTCGACAACGAAGTGCCGCTCCGGGTCGAAGCCGAGGCGCTGCTTGACCGCGGCCACCTCCTCCTCGCCGAGCGCGGCGCCATGGGCGGTGCCGGTGTCGGCCAGCGTCGGCGCGGGGTGGCCGATCACGGTGCGCAGTGCGATGAAGGACGGTCGCTCGGTCTCGACCTTGGCGGCCGCGAGCGCCGCGAGCAGTCCGGCGACGTTCTCGTCGCCGTCCACCCGCTGCACGTGCCAGCCGTACGCGTCATACCGCGCGACGACGTCCTCGCTGAGCGCGATCGCGGTGTCGTCCTCGATGGAGATGTGGTTGTCGTCGTAGATCACCACCAGGTTGCCCAGCTCCTGCCGGCCCGCCAGTGACGACGCCTCCGAGGTCACGCCCTCCTCGATGTCGCCGTCGGAGGCGATCACGTAAACGTGGTGGTCGAACGGACTTTCGCCCGCCGGGGCGTCGGGATCGAGCAGGCCACGGGTGCGGCGGGCGGCCATCGCCATGCCGACCGCCGCCGCGAGCCCCTGGCCGAGTGGTCCGGTGGTGATCTCGACGCCGGGCGTGTGGCCGTGCTCGGGGTGCCCCGGCGTGAGTGACCCCCAGCGGCGCAACTGTCGCAGGTCGTCGAGCTCGAGGCCGTACCCGGCGAGGAAGAGCTGAATGTAGAGCGTGAGGCTGCTGTGTCCGCAGGAGAGCACGAACCGGTCCCTGCCCAGCCACCCCGGGTCGGCCGGGTCATGCCGCATCACCCGCTGGAACAGGGCGTACGCGGCGGGCGCGAGGCTCATCGCGGTGCCGGGATGGCCGCTGCCGCAGTGCTGTACCGCGTCGGCCGCCAGCACCCGGGCGGTGTCGACGGCGCGCATGTCGAGGTCGGTCCAGTCGCCGGGGAGCCGGGGCGTGGTGAGGTCGGATGTCACGCGATCTCCTTCGCTGGGGCGGGGGAGTGGAGGACGCCGCGGCCGCTGTCGGTCAGGACCGCCGCGACTCGCTGGCCGATCCGGCCGGGCCTGCTCGCGCGCACGTGGCCGGAGTGCACCAGCCCGTGCACCACCCACTGGTTGCAGCACGGTACGCCGTCGACGTAGAGATCGGGCTCGCAACTGCATGTGATCTCCGCGCGGCCGGAGGCGACGGCACGCAGGATGGCCAGCTGTCCGGGATGCAGGGTCTCGACGGTCATGGCGCTTCCTCATATCAATATAAAGTGTTAAATTAACATACACATAACAGGTGGACTTTGTGAAGGGTGACCGCATGACACCGGCTTGGCTCGGGATCGACCTCGGAACCCAGAGCGCACGAGCGGTGCTGGTCGGCGCGGACGGTGCCGTGCTCGGCTCGGCCGCCGAACCGCTGACCAGCGCACGCTGGCCGGACGGCAGGCACGAACAGGACCCACGGCACTGGTGGCAGGCCGTCGTCGCGGCCACTCGTCACGCGCTCGCCGAGGCAGGCGACGTCGAGGTCGCCGCGCTCGCCTGCTGCGCGACGTCCGGCACCATCGCGCTGGTACGCGAGGTCCCCGGCGACCCTGCGCAACCGGTGACACCCGGGCTGATGTACGACGACGGCCGCGCCGCCGAGCAGGCCCGCCGGGTGGCCGACGACCCCGCGCCCGCCTGGCGCGCCGCCGGGCTCACGCCGCAACGTTCCTGGGCGCTGCCGAAGGCGTTGTGGCTGCTCCGCGACGGCGCCCCGGCGCCCGGCGTGCGGCTCGCGCACCAGGCCGACGTCGTCACCTCCCGGCTGCTCGGTCGCCCGGCGCCCACCGACACCAGCCACGCGCTCAAGTCCGGCGCCGATCCGGCCGAGGGCGGCTGGCCCGCCGCCGACCTGGCACGACTCGGCCTCGACCCGGCACTGCTGCCGCCGCTCGTCCGGCCCGGCACGGTGCTCGGCGAGGTCTGCCCCGCCGCGGCCGAGCAGACCGGACTGCCGGTCGGCGTGCCGGTGGTGGCCGGCATGACCGACGGCTGCGCCGCCCAGATCGCCTCCGGCGTACTCCGGCCCGGCCAATGGAGCTTCGTGGTCGGCACGACGACGGTGCTCAAGGGTGTCTCGGACACGCTGCTGGCCGATCCCACCGGGGCGCTGTACTCGCACCGCGCGCCGGACGGCAGGTGGTGGCCCGGCGGCGCGTCGAGCGCGGGCGCCGGGCTGCTGAGCCAGGAGTTCGCCGACGCCGACCTCGCCGCGCTGGAACGGCGGGCGGCCGGGCGCGAACCCGCCTCGAGCGTCACCTACCCGCTGGCCGGGGTCGGGGAGCGCTTCCCCTTCCTCCGGCCCGATGCCACCGGCGTGAGCTGGGGTGATGCTCGTGACGACGCCGATCGCTTCGCCGCGGTGTTGCAAGGTGTCGCCTTCGTGGAACGGCTCTGTCTCGATCACCTGCGCGGCCTGGGCGCCGATGTGCGCGGCCCGGTCACGATCACCGGCGGGGCGACCCGCAGCCGGTACTGGAGCCAGCTGCAGGCCGACATCCTCGGCCGGGAGGTGGCCGTGCCCGAGGTGGCCGAGGGGGCGGTCGGCATGGCCGTGCTCGCCGCCGCGGGCGCCGATGGCGACGCCGGCGCCCGGCTGACCGCGACCGCCGAGCGCATGCTGGGGCGGGTGCGGACGTTCACCCCGCGAGACGGCGCGCCCGAGCGGTTCGACGCCGCCTACGCCGAGCTGGTGCGCGGGCTGGCCGAGCTGGGCTGGATCGACGCCGCGCTGGCGGGCACCGCACTGGCGGGGGTGGCGGCATGACGACCCTGTACCTACTCCGCCACGGCGAGACGCCGTTTCACGCCGAGAACCGCTACTGCGGCCGCACCGACATCGAGCTCACCGAGGCCGGTCTGGCCCAGGCGGAGCGGCTCGCGGCCTGGGCGGCGCACGCCGGGCTGCACGCGGTCTACAGCTCCCCGCTGGTCAGGGCGGCGCGCACCGCCGAACCCGCCGCTCGCGCCGCCGGGCTGCCGGTGCGGGTCGACGACCGGCTGACCGAGGTCGACTTCGGCGAGGCGGAAGGGCTGACCTCCGCCGAGATGTCGGAGCGCTGGCCGGACCGGCGCGCCGCGTTCGTCCACGACCCGGTCGCGAACCCGCTGCCCGGCGGCGAGGACCCGCGTCAGGCGATCGCACGCGGCACCGCCGCCGCGGCCGACATCGTCACCCGGCATCACAACGAGGTGGTGCTCGCGGTCTGCCACAGCACACTGCTGCGGCTGGTGACCTGCGCGCTCACCGGAATCGACCCGGCTCGCTATCGCCGTGAGTTCCCGTCGGTGCACAACGTGTCCGGGGCGGTGCTCGCTCACGATCACCGGCGCAGGACGTGGCAGCTTACCGACTTCAACCCGGAACTTAACAAGATTATTTGTTAACAACACTTGACTTCGTGTGAACATCACGGCATTGTCTGTGGTACAGCACACCATCGAGTGTGATCCCGGGCAAGGGATAACAACGACCGGCTGACGGCTCAGCCGGGTCCCCCAGACCACATGCGTGAAGCGCCCGAAGCAACGGAGGTTCGTTGAGCGCCATGGACGACAACCACTTCATGACCAGCATCGCAGGCCGCGGGCTCAGCCGACGCCGCCTGCTCCGCATGGCCGGGGCGGCGACGGCCGCGGCGGCATCCGCGCCACTGCTGCAAGCCTGCGGCTTCGGGGGCGGGGAGGGCCTCACCGGCGAGTCGGAGGCCGACAACGTCACCGGCGCCTTCGACTGGAAGAAGCACAAGGGCAAGACCGTGCGGCTGCTGATGAACAAGCACCCGTACACCGACGCGCTCAAGGCGCACCGCGAGGAGTTCGAGCAGAAGACCGGCATCACGCTGGCCATCGACGAGTTCCCCGAGTCGAACTACTTCGACAAGCTCACCCTCGAGCTGCGGTCGCAGCAGGGCAACTACGACGCCTTCATGCTCGGCGCGTACATGGTGTGGCAGTACGGCCCGCCCGGCTACCTCGAGGACCTCCAGCCGTGGATCGACAACTCGTCGGCCACCAACGCCGAGTACGACCCGGACGACTTCTTCTCGCCGCTGATCACCGCGGGCCAGTGGAACTTCGAGAACGGCTCCCCGCTCGGCGGCAACCGGCAGTGGATGCTGCCGTGGGGCTTCGAGACCAACACCGTCTGCTACCGCAAGGACGTCTTCGACAAGCTGGGCCTGCGGCCCGCCGAGACGTTCGACGAGCTGATCGACACCGCGGCGGCGATCACGAAGAACGCGTCGTCCAAGGGCTTCGGCGACATGTACGGCATCGCGGTGCGCGGCTCCAAGGAGTGGGCCACCATCCATCCCGGCTTCATGACGATGTACTCCCGCATGGGCCTGAAGGACTTCGAGGTCGACGGCGGCAAGCTCATGCCGGCGATGAACTCGCCGGAGGCGGTCGACTTCACCGACAAGTGGGCGAAGATGGTGCGCGACTCCGGCCCGGCGGGCTGGACGTCCTACACCTGGTACCAGGCGTCCGCCGACCTCGGCGCGGGCAACGCCGCCATGCTCTTCGACGCCGACATCGCCGCCTACTTCCAGAACGAGGGCACCCCGGCGGCCGGGAAGCTCGCCTGGCACCCCGGCCCCAAGGGCCCCGGCGGCGCGCTCGACACCAACATGTGGATCTGGTCGCTCGGCATGAACGCCGCGTCCGTGAACAAGGAGCCCACCTGGTGGTTCCTGCAGTGGGCCACCTCGAAGGAGCACCTGCAGTACGCCGCGACCAAGCAGCAGCACATCGACGCGGTGCGCAAGTCGGTCGCCGGATCGGCCGCCTACAAAGATCGGCTGTCGGCGGCGACCGACTTCGTCGACACCTTCCAGGAGGTCATGCCGCAGACCGCCATCCAGTTCACGCCGCAGACCGCCTTCTTCGACGCGACCACGTCGTGGGCGGCCGCGCTGCAGGACATCTACAACGGCGCCAGCGCGACCTCGACGTTGAACCAGCTCGCCAGTGATCTCGAAGGGACGGTCAACAGCTAATGTCCAGTGCTACAGCGCAGGCACCGCCGCTGGCCAACGCGCCCCGGGTTTCGCGGCGGCGCAAGGCGTTGCGGCCGTACCTGCTCTCGGTGCCAGCCGTGCTGCTGTGCGCCGGGATCCTGTACCCGTTCTTCCTCGGAGTCTCGTACACCTTCTTCGACTTCTCGGCCACGAACCCGCAGCCGAACGTCGTCGGCTTCGCGAACTTCAAGGAGATCCTCGCCAGCAGCGAGTTCTGGGCGTCGGCCCGGGTCACGCTGCTGTTCGCGCTGGCCGCGACCGGGCTGGAGACGGTGCTCGGCGTCGGGGTCGCGCTGTTGCTCAACCGCAGCACGCTCATCGGCAAGCTGTTCGAGAAGGTGCTGATCGTGCCGCTGATGGTGGCGCCGATCCTCGCGGCCATCATGTGGAAGCTGTTGCTGTTGCCCGAGATCGGCTGGGTCCGGCCCATCGTGGAGTTCTTCGGCGTGCACGGCTACAACGGCACCGACTCGCCGGTGATGGCGATGGTGTGGGCGATCGTGGTCGACGCCTGGATCTTCACCCCGTTCGTCGCGATCATCGCGCTCGCCGGGCTGCGGTCGCTGCCGAAATCGCCGTTCGAGGCCGCCGCCGTCGACGGCGGCGGCTGGTGGCTGACCTTCCGCAAGCTGACGCTGCCGATGCTGTGGCCGTACGTGCTGGTCGCGGTGATCTTCCGGCTGATGGACAACCTGAAGATGTTCGACGTCATCTTCGGCCTCACCTCGGGTGGTCCCGGCACGGCCACCACCACGTTGCAGATCAGTGCCTACCTCGAGGCGATCAGCTACGCCCGTTACAGCAGCGGCCTGACCTACATGTTCCTGCTGTGGGCGCTGGTGTTCGTCATCTCCATGATCCTCGTCAAGTACCTGCGCCGGTTGCAGAACCGGGCAGCGGGAGTGTGAGCGCGATGGGAACCACCACGGAACCGATGGCCGAACCGGCCGCACCGGCACCCGCGAAACAGCCACCCGGGCCGCCCAGCACGGCGAACCAGCGCCGGGCGCAGCGCGGCTCGGCGGCCGGGCTGTTCGGCAACCTGGCGCTGGTGCTGTACTTCGCGTTCTCGCTGCTGCCGGTGTTGTTCATCGTGCTGCTGAGCCTGAAGTCCAACGCCCAGCAGACGACGACCTACCTGTGGTTCACGCCGACGCTGGAGAACTACCAGACGGTGCTCGGCCTCGGCGACGGCGGCTCGTCGTACGTGCGGTTCTTCCTCGCCAGCCTGGCGACGTCGACCGGCGCGGTGCTGGTCTCGCTGCTGATCGGCATCCCGGCCGCCTACGCGGCGGCGCGGTACCGCTTCCGGGGCAGCGAGGACCTGATGTTCACGCTGCTGAGCTTCCGGTTCGCGCCGGAGCTCGTGGTGATCATCCCGCTCGGCGTGATCTACCAGCAGATCGGCCTCTACGACACGATCTTCGGCATGATCTGGGTGTTGCAGCTGGTCACGATGCCGCTGGTGGTGTGGATCCTGCGCTCGTTCTTCCAGGACCTGCCCGCCGAGCTGGAGGAGGCCGCGCTGCTCGACGGCTACACGCGGCGGCAGGCGTTCCTCAAGATCGTGCTGCCGCTGGTGCGGCCTGGCATCGCCGCGGTCTGCCTGCTGGCGTTCATCTTCGCCTGGAACAACTTCATCTTCCCGTTCACGCTCACCTCCGGTGACGCGCAGACGGTGACGGTGAGCTCGCTGGCCTTCCTCGGCGGCAACCAGGTGCGGTTCAACCTCGTCGCGGCCGGTGCGGTGATGGCGGTGCTGCCGCCGCTGGTGCTCGCCCTGTGCATCCAGCGCTACCTGGTCCGCGGCCTGTCGTTCGGGGCGGTGAAAGGCTGATGACGGCGATCGACGTACGGTCACTGCACAAGAAGTTCGGCAAGCTCGTCGCGCTGGACGACGTCTCGTTCACCGTGGACGACGGCGAGTTCTTCTGCCTGCTCGGGCCGTCCGGTGCGGGCAAGACCACCACGCTGAAGAGCATCGCCGGGCTGGTGCAACCGGACAGCGGCTCGGTGTCGCTCGGCGGCCAGGACGCGAGCGACATCGAGCCGAACCACCGCAACCTGGCGATGTGCTTCGAGAGCTACGCGCTCTACCCGCAGCACAACGTCTTCGACAACATCGCGTCGCCGCTGCGCTCGCCGAACCTGCGGCTGCCGGACGGCGAGGTGCGCGAGCGGGTCGGCCGCACCGCCGACATGCTCGGCGTCGGCCACCTGCTCGACCGGGGTGTCGACCAGCTCTCCAACGGGCAGCGGCAGCGCGTCGCGCTCGGCAGGGTGCTGGTGCGGCCCGCTCATGCCTACCTGCTCGACGAGCCACTGTCGCATCTGGACGCCAAGCTGCGCACCAGTATGCGGGCCGAGCTGAAGCGCATCGCCCACGGCGACCTGATGACCACCACCGTCTACGTCACCCACGACTACGTCGAGGCGCTCTCGCTCGCCGACCGCATCGGGGTGATCAAGGACGGCAGGATCCTGCAGGTCGGCACGCCGCAGCAGGTGTGGGACACGCCGGAGACCGCGTTCGTGGCGCAGGCGTTCGGCAAGCCCCGCATCAGCTTCGTCTCCGGCGGGCTGGTCAACGACAACGGCGTCACCCGGTTCATCAGCTCCGACGGCGCCATCACGGTTCCGGTGTCCGGTGTGGACGCCCAAGCGGGAGAGACGGTGCAGCTCGGCGTCCGGCCGCGCGACCTGACGCTGCACACCGGCGCGGGAGAGCAGCCGGCGGGCACCGAGCGGCTGGACGGTGTCGTCTACGTGCTGGAGCACCTCGGTCGGCAGACTGAGGTCACGCTGCGGATCGGCGAGTCGCTGGTGTCGGTGGTCGCGTCCCGGCGCGACGCCGAGGGGCTCGGCGTCGACGACAAGGTGAGCCTGCTGCTCGACCCTGCCAGGGTGCACGTGTTCGGCGACGGCGACGACGGAAGGCGACTCTCTCGATGACCGAGGAACCCAAGGCCCGCACGCCCGAGGGCAGACAGAAGCGCATCTCGGACGTGGTCACCGACCGGGGCAGCCTCTCGGCGCAGGAGCTGGCCACGATGTTCGGTGTCAGCGTCATGACCGTGCACCGGGACCTGGACGAGCTGGAGCGGCAGGGCATCGTCCGCAAGTACCGGGGCGGGGTCACCGCGCAGCCGTCCGGCGTCTTCGAGTCCAATGTGACCTACCGGCAGAAGGCGATGCGGGCAGAGAAGGAGGCCATCGCGGCGCGGGCGGCGTCCTATGTGGAGCCCGGCATGTCGATCATGCTGGACGACGCGACGACGACCGCCGCGATGATCCCCGAGCTGGCCGAGATCACACCGCTGCGGGTGGCGACCAACTACCTGGACGCGCTGCGCAAGCTCAGCCAGCACCGCGGGATCGCGCTGACCGCGCTCGGCGGCGACTACGACCCGCTGCACGACTCCTTCCTCGGCGTCACCTGCCTCGAATGCATCGACGCCATCCGGGTGGACGCCGCGTTCGTGTCCACCTCGGCGCTGTCCGGCCGCTACGCCTTCCACCAGGAGGACCGCATCGTGGCCGTCAAGCGCAAGATGCTCGAGGTGGCGGAGAAACGCTACCTGCTGATGGACCACACCAAGCTCGGCAAGGTGGCGCTGCACCGGCTGGTGCCGCTCGCCGAGTTCGACCTGGTCATCGTGGACTCCGGCGCCCAGGAGAGCGCGCTCGCCGAGCTGAAGCGCTACAACGTGCACTACGAGGTCGCCTCATGACACTCCCTATGTCAACCTTATGCGGCGATTGGGGTGGCGAGGGCTGTGGCGTTGCCGTGTTTGGTGGGGTCGTAGGGAACGCCGTCGAGCCAGCAGCGCCAGATGATGCGGATCCAGGCGCGGGCCAGGATGCGCACGGCGTGCGGGTGGTCCTTGCCCGCGGCGATGGCGTTGCGGTAGATCTGGGCGGCCCAGGGGCTGGCGTGACGGCTGTTGTCGGCGAAGATCGTGATCGCTCGGCGGAACCGCTTGTTGCAGGCCCAGCGGAAGTGCACCGCGTGATGTTTGCCGGAGGCCTTGGTGACCGGGGTGACCCCGGCGAGGGCGGCGACGGCATCCGGGGTTTCGTAGGCTTGGCGGCAGTCGCCCCACTCGGCGAGTACCTGGGCGGCGTTGATCTGACCCGACCTTGGCAGCGACGTGAAGATCGCGCCGTCTGGGTGCTCCCCGAGTTGGGCGGCGACCGACGTGCCGAGGCTTTTGATCGCGGCGTTGAGTGCGGTGAGCACGCCGACGAGGGCGCCGACGGTGTCGCGCAGCGCGCGGGTGACGGCGGGGTCGGTGGCGCCAGCCGGGGCGCTGCGCAGGCGGCGCAGGAGTTCGGTGGCCGGGCGGCGACCGGAGTAGCCGTGCTTGGCGCAGAAGGCGGCCATGCGCTTCTCGCCGAGGTGCTCGGCCGAGGCGGGGGTCGGGTAGCGGGTCAGGAACGCCAGGCTGATCGGCGACTCCACGTCAGCGAAGATCGCTTTGGCGCCTGGCCAGAACGCCTCCAGCAGCGCCGACAGCTGGTTGGTTGCGGCGACCCGCATCTCGACCAGGTCGTCGCGGGTGCGCACTGTGGTGCGCAGCGCCGTGGTCTGGCCCGAGTAGGGGCTGGCCACTCGCAGCCGGTGGTGGCGCAACCGCAGGTACTCGGCGATCACTGCGGCGTCACCGGCATCGGACTTAGCGCCGGAGAGCACCTCGCCCTCTCGCCAGGTCTTGATCGCGTTCGGCTTGACCGGCACAACCGGGTGCCCGGCTTCCAGCAGCAGATCAACCAGCCGCCCGTTGGGCCGTTCGATCCCAATCGGCATCCCGGCCGGATCCCCCAGCTTGGCCAGGCGTGCGAGCAATCGCTCGATCCCATCGGCCGAGTGCGCGATGACGAACTCGGCCACGATCTTGCCGGACTCGCCCATCACGCAGATCGCGTGCTCGGCCGCGGCCCAGTCGATCCCCACGAACAACACCGCATCAGACAGCGCAAGAGACAACACAACTCCTCACAGTGGCAGCGACGACCCGGCGAGGAGGCTGCTGTCCGGACGGTCACTAACCGGCGCTCTACGGCGCTTCTCCCTGTTGCCGGTTCCCAGCCCCGGGAAAGCCGGGGGCGGCGGTGTCATGCTGGCCCTCCACGAGCGACCGCACCAGGCCGTCACCCCGGCTCCCGCCGAGTCCCTTCAACGAACCCCAAGATCATGAGGCACGCAGAAAGACATCTCAAGAAGCTAAATGTCAAGCCGCGAGTGTGAGAGGAGGTGGGAACGCCTGATGTTCGTTGTAGAGCTGGGTGGTTTGCAGGCAGTGGTGGAGTTGGCCGAGGAACTTGTTGAACAGGTGCCGTTGGGCTTGGCGGTTCCAGTCTCCGGTGGCGCGGCGGGCGTCGAAGTGGCGGCGGGCGCCGGGCGAGGCGCGCAGCGACGCGAGGGCCCAGATCGTGCCGACGTCGCACAGGCGCCGGTTCTTGATGTGGCGGTGCAGTACGACGGTCTTGCGGCCGCTGGCGCGGGTGATGGGGGCGGATCCGGCGTAGGCCTTCAGGCCGCGGGCGTCGGCGAAGCGGGCGCGGTCGTCGCCGATCTCGGCCAGCACCCGGGCACCCGTCAGCGTCCCGAGGCCGGGGAAGCTGGTGATGACCTTGGCGTCCGGGTGCCGCTCAAAATGGGCGATCGCCGCCTCGGCCAGCTCGTCGGCGGCGGTGCAGGCGGCGTCGAACTGGCGCAGCAGCGACGCGAGCTGGATGCCCATCGCCGCCTCGACCTGCGGCGGTTGGTGCAGGTAGGTGTCGCCGAAGATCTCACGCAGCCGGTCGGCGTCGCGGTCGATGTGGCGACGTCGACCGGCCTTGGTCAGCAGGCTGCGCAGCTGGGTCCGGGTGAGCCGCGCGGCCTGCGCGGGGGTGGGTGCGGCTGCCAGGATGGTGCGGGCATCGCAG
>WHUB01000095.1 GCA_009377395.1 Actinophytocola sp.
GGGCGAGCTCACCGAGGTCGACGACCTCCGCGGCGGGCGTGGTGGCGTCATGGCCGAGGACCGCCGTGATGCGGCCTCCGCGGACCAGCACGGTGGCGGGGCGCTCACCGTCGGGCAGCACCACCCGCCGCGAGCGCAGCGCCAGCTCGCCGGACGCCGTCACGCGACCGCTCCGTCGCTCATCGACCGGCCAGGTACGCCGGCCAGCTGCCGATCGTGGAGATGTCGACGAGCGACGGGTGACCCCGGTACCCCTCCCTCAGCACCATCGCCAGCGAAGGTTCCCCGTTGCCCAGCTCGATCACGCTCAGCTCCAGCTCGGGCGGCTCGGCGGGCAGCAGCGAGTCGCGCAGCGTCTCCATCGGCAGGTCGTAGAGCTCACCGGCGACGGCCACCCCGCCCTCGTCGACCGGCTCCAGCGCCGGAAACCGGTCGTCGACGGAGTGGAAGCGGTACTTCGGCGCGGTGCGGACCTCCTTCACCAGCGGCGCGCCGCGCAGCTGGTGGTGCAGGTCGCCGCCGCGCATGCCGCCGCCGTTGAGGAACATGTAGACCACGAGGACCTCCTTGGTTTCGATCAGCCGAGGACGATGCGGGTGGCGGCGTCGCCGGTCACCGCGGCGGCGTCCAGCGCGGCGCGCAGGCCGTCGGCGTCCGTCAGCGGCCGCTTCGACACCACCACCTCGGCCGCCGCCGCGCTCAGGCCGGCTTCGGTCAGCACGCTGATGGCGTTGGCGGTGGGCAGCCGGTCGAACCAGCCGAGCCCGATCCGTTCCCGGCCCGCCGGGGTGAGCTCGCCGAACAGCCGCAGCCGGGCGAAACCGCCGTCCGGGTAGACGTCGACGCGGGCGTGCGTCACTGGCTCGGCAGCCGGGACCAGGAAGCGGTGGCAGGTGTCGGGTTGCAGCCGGGTGCGGCCGATCAGCTCCTGCCAGTCCTGCGGGCGATCCGGGTCGGTGCCGCCGGTGAGCCGGAACCAGCCGGGCGCGTTGCCCTTGAAGTGCGTGGTGTCCACGACCACCTGCCGCACCACGCCCTCCTCGGCGAGCCGGACGCTGACCCAGTCGTTGCTCTCGTCACGGCGGCGGGCCGTCTCCCAGCCCTCGCCCATGTCGTGTGCGTTGCCGGGCAGCAGCAGGTTGTTCGGCGCGGAGAAGAAGCGGTTGGAGCAGTCGATCACCGTGCCGCCGTTGGCCATCGCGGCCAGGTCGAGCGGCATTCCGGTGAACCAGCGCGGGTCGGGCACCACCGCGCCGTGCACCCGCAGTCGCGCGACGCCGCCGTCCGGGTGGATGTTCAGCCGGACGTGGGTGAAGCGCTGCCCGGACTCGACCGGGAACAGGTTCGGGCTGTCGCCGCGCAGCGGGGAGCGCGGCAGGGTCTCGACCCAGTCGGCGTCGGCCAGCTCGCCGGGGGAGGGGTAGCCCGGAATGGCGGCCGCCTCGACGGAGCACTGCTCCGGGTAGTTGCCCTTGAAGAACGCGGTGTCGACGTTGACGCCGTGGATGACGCCGGGTGCGCCGAGCCGCACCACCGCCCAGTCGTGGCCGGGTTCGCGACGGCGACGGGTCTCCCAGCCGTCGTAGATCTGTCCTTTGTGGCCGAAGGTGTGCGGGCGATACTCGGTATCGCCCGGGTTGAGCAGGTTCTCCTTTTCCGCGAAGAACTCGTCGTTGGCCGCGACGACCGAGCCGCCGAGCGCCCTCGCGGCGAGATCGGGCAGGCCGGTGAACTCGGTACTGGTCATCGCGTCTCCTCCACGGGTGTCTCGATGTCGATTATCGCCGCCAGCCGCTGCTCGGCGAGCCGTTCCAGCAGCGGGCCGGCCTCGGCGACGCTGCGGCGCGGGTCGGGTTCGAGGTCGGTCAGCGCGCAGGCCCCGGCGAACCCGGCCGCCGTGAGCGCCTCGTCCGGCAGCAGGCAGCGGCCGGCGACCGCGACCACCGGGACGCCCGCCGCGCGGGCCGCCGCCGCGACCCCGGCAGGCGCCTTGCCGCGCAGCGTCTGCTCGTCGAGCGAGCCCTCGCCGGTGACGACGAGCGACGCGTCGGCCAGGTGGTCGTGGAACCCGACCAGGTCGAGCAGGTACTCGATGCCGGGCCGCATGACGGCGCCCAGCAGCGCGAGCGCGGCGAACCCGACCCCGCCCGCCGCACCGGCCCCCGCCCGCGTGGCCACGTCCTGGGCGCCGAGCACCTCCACCCAGCGGGCGAGCGCCGCGTCGAGCCGCTCGACCTGCGCGGCGCTGGCACCCTTCTGCGGGCCGTACACGGCGGCCGCGCCGTGCTCGCCGAGCAGCGGGTTGTCGACGTCGCTGGCGACGACGATCTCGGCGCCCGCCAGCCCCGGATGCAGACCCGTCGGGTCGACGGTGTCCAGCAGCGCCAGCGCGGCCCCGCCCGGTCCCAGCTCGTCGCCGTGCGCGTCGAGCAGCCGCATCCCGAGTGCCGCCGCCATCCCGGCGCCGCCGTCGGTGCAGGCGCTGCCGCCCAGGCCGAGCACGATGGTGCGGCAGCCGTCGTCGAGCGCGGCCCGGATCACCTCGCCGGTGCCGTAGGACGTCGCGGTGAGCGGCACCCGCCGCCCGGGCAGCCGGGCCAGCCCGGACACGTCGGCGAGCTCGACGACGGCCGTGTCACCGCGCCGGGCATAGCCGGTGGCCACCGGCTCGCCGGTGGGTCCGCTCGCGGTCACCGGCACCCGCTCGAACCCGGCCGCGAGCGCGGCGTCGAGCGTGCCGTCGCCACCATCGGCGATCGGCACCTCGCGGACGTCGATGCCGGACACTGCGCGCCGCAGCCCGGCGGCGACGTGCGCGGCGACCTGCGGCGCCGACAGCGAACCCTTGAACTTGTCCGGAGCGATCAGCACATGGCTCATGTGCCCATAGTGGCGACCGCCGTCGGCGCGTGCTCGGGCGAGGTGGCCAGCTCCTCGAACTCGGTGACGTTGTCGATCTCGGTGCCCATCGCGATGTTGGTGACCCGCTCCAGGATCACCTCCACCATCACCGGCACCCGGTACTCCGCCATCAGCGCGCGCGCCTTGTCGAACGCGGACAGCAGCTCGTCGGGATCGTGCACCCGGATGGCCTTGCAGCCGAGCCCCTCAGCGACCTTGACGTGGTCGACCCCGTACGAGCCGAGGTCCGGCGCGTTGAGGTTGTCGAAGCTCAGCTGCACCGCGTAGTCCATGTCGAACTGCCGCTGCGCCTGCCGGATCAGGCCGAGGTACGAGTTGTTCACCACGACGTGCAGGTACGGCAGGTTGAACTGCGCCCCGACCGCCAGCTCCTCGATCATGAACTGGAAGTCGTAGTCGCCCGACAGTGCGACGACGGTCGCCTCCGGGTCTGCCTTGCACACGCCGAGCGCGGCGGGCGCGGTCCAGCCGAGCGGCCCGGCCTGACCGCAGTTGATCCAATGCCGCGGCCGGTAGACGTGCAGGAACTGCGCCCCGGCGATCTGCGACAGCCCGATGGTGCTGACATAGCGCACCGACGGGCCGAAAGCCCGGTTCATCTCCTCGTAGACCCGCTGCGGCTTGATCGGCGTCTGCTCGAAGTGGGTCTTGCGGTGCAGCGTCGTCTTGCGCTGCTGACAGTCGGCCACCCAGGCGCTGCGATCCGGCAGCCTGCCCTGCGCCGACCATTCGCGCGCCACGTCGAGGAACATCCGCAGCGCGGCGCCCGCGTCGGAGGTGATGCCGTAGTCCGGTGCGAACACCCGGCCGATCTGCGTCGGCTCGATGTCGACGTGCACGAAGGTGCGGCCGGCGGTGTAGGTGTCGAGGCCGCCGGTGTGGCGGTTGGCCCACCGGTTGCCGATGCCCAACACGAAGTCCGACTCGAGCAGCGTCGCGTTGCCGTAGCGGTGCGCGGTCTGCAACCCGGCCATCCCCGCCATCAGCGGATGGTCGTCCGGGATGCTGCCCCAACCCATCAGCGTCGGGATCACCGGCACGTCGAGCAGCTCGGCCAGCGCGACCAGCTCATCGGAGGCGTCTGCGTTGATGATGCCGCCGCCCGCGACGATCAGCGGCCGCTCGGCCTCCAGCAGCATCGACAGCGCCTTCTCGGCCTGCGGCCGGGTGGCCTGCGGCCGGTGCACCGCGAGCGGCTGGTAGGTGTCCGGGTCGAAGTCGATCTCGGACAGCTGCACGTCGAGCGGCAGGTCGACCAGCACCGGACCGGGACGACCCGAGCGCATCTCGTGGAACGCGCGCTGGAACACCCACGGCACCTGCGCCGGTTCGAGCACCGTCACCGCGAGCTTGGCGAGCGGCTTGGCGATGGACGAGATGTCGACCGCCTGGAAGTCCTCCTTGTGCAGCCGCGACCGCGGTGCCTGGCCGGTGATGCACAGGATCGGGATGGAGTCGGCCGCCGCCGAGTACAGCCCGGTGATCATGTCGGTGCCCGCCGGGCCGGACGTGCCGATGCAGACGCCGATGTTGCCGGCCGTGGTTCGGGTGTAGCCCTCCGCCATATGCGACGCGCCCTCGACGTGGCGCGCCAGCACGTGGTCGATACCGCCGGATTCGCGCAGCGCCGAGTAGAACGGGTTGATGGCCGCGCCGGGCACCCCGAAGGCGTCGGTGACGCCTTCCCGTTTCAGAACCTCCACCGCCGCGCGGGCGGCCGTCATGCGAGCCATGGGCGTTCTCCTTGCTGTGGGCTGGGTGGGTCAGGGGGTCGAGCGCCCGGACAGCTCGTCGACGAGCTTGAGCAGCGCCGAGTGGTCGAGCTTGCCGTCGCCGCGCGCCACCAGGGCGCCGACCAGTTGCGATGCCACCGCGCCGAGCGGGATCGTCACCCCCGCCTCGCGGGCGGCGGCCTGCACGATGCCGAGATCCTTGTGGTGCAGCTCGGCGCGGAAACCGGGGTTGAACTCGCGCTTGAGCATGTTCGCGCCCTTGCGCTCCAGGATCGCGCTGCCCGCGAGGCCGCCGTTCAGCACCGACAGCGCGGCCTCGGTGTCCACGGCGTGCGCCTCCAGGAAGACGATCGACTCCGCGACCAGCTCCAGCGTGCCCGCCACGATGAGCTGGTTGGCGGCCTTGACGGTCTGGCCCGAGCCCGCCTTGCCGACGTGGACCACGGTCTTGCCGACCGCGTCGAACACGTCGGCGGCCGCGTCGAACGCCTCGGCCTCGCCACCGACCATGATCGACAGCGCGCCGTCGATCGCACCCTGCTCGCCGCCGGAGACCGGCGCGTCGAGCGCCCGCACGCCCTGCTTCGCCGCCTGCTCGGCGACGCTGCGGGCGGTGTCGGGCTTGATGGTGCTGCAGTCGATGTAGAGCAGCCCGCTCTTCGCGTTGGCGAGCACGCCGTCGTCGCCGAGCGCGACCTGCTCGACGTCGGGGGAGTCGGGCAGCATCGTGATCACGACGTCGGCATCGCGCACCGCCTCGGCCACCGAGCCCGCCGCGCGGCCGCCCTGCTCGACCAGCCGGTCGGCCGCGGGCTTGCTGCGGTTGTAGCCGACGACGTCGAACCCGGCCTTGACCAGGTTGGCCGCCATCGGCCCGCCCATGATGCCGAGTCCGATGAATCCCACTGTTGTCATCGAGAGTCCCTTTCTATCGCGTGAACCAGCCGAAGCTGTCGGCGCTGGCACCGGATGGCTTGTACTCCAGCCCGACCCAGCCGGTGTAGCCGCCGCCGTAGATCGTGTCGAGGTAGCCGCCGAGGTCGAGCTCGCCGGTGCCGGGCTCGTTGCGGCCCGGCGCGTCGGCGATCTGCACGTGGGCGATGCGACCGGCGTGGGTGCCGATGGCACGCGCGACGTCGTCGCCGTTGACGTGCAGATGGTAGAGATCGGCGAGCAGCCCCACGTTGCTCGTGCCGCGCTCGGCCAGCGCCGTGATCACGCCGACCGCGTCGTCCGCGGTCAGCAGCGGGTACCCGGCGGCGCCGCTGACCGGCTCGATCAGCACCGTGCCGCCGATCTCGGCGACCGCGGCGGCCACGTGGGTGAGGTTGTCCAGCGCGAGCTTGTCCTGGGTGTCGGCGTCCGCGCCGTCCACCCGCTTGCCGTAGAGCGCGTTGAACGCCCGGCAGCCGGTGCGTTCGCCGAGCGCGGCCACCACCGCCGCGTTGTCCCTGACCTCCTCCTCGCGGCCGGGCCAGGAGACGACGCCCCGGTCGCCCGACGGCATGTCGCCCGCGAAGAAGTTCAGCCCGATGAGCGACACTCCGGCGTCGTCGAGCGCGGCGACGAACTCGTCCTGCTGCGCTCGCGTCGGCACCGGCTCGGCGAACGGCCACCAGAACTCGACGGCGTCGAACCCGGCTGCCTTGGCCGCCGCCGGTCGTTCGAGCACGGGCAGTTCAGTGAACAGGATGGAGCAGTTCACCGCGAAGCGGTCCGCGTGCCGGTCCATGATGACTCCTGAAATTTCGTATTGCGGAAACTAAGTTCTGTTTCTTGGAAGTACGGTAGTGGGCGCGTGTGACCTGCGTCAAGTGGCACAAAAAACCGGCACCCCGCCTGTTGCGGGGTGCCGGTAGGTCGTGCGGCTTTCTACTCGCTCGATTCCTGCTCGGCGATCGCCTTGGCCAGCCGGGCGCCGATCTCCACTGCTGTCGGCGCGATCCGCTCCGCTGTCTCCTGGGTGAGCCTGCCCTCCGGGCCCGACACCGACACCGCGGCCGGGACCGGGCAGCCGGTCAGCGGCACCGCGATGCAGCGGACACCGAGCTCCTGCTCGCTCTCGTCCAGCGCGTAGCCCTGCTCGGCGATCTCGGCCAGGTGCGCGATGAACTCCTCCGGGTCGGTGTGGGTGTGCGGGGTGTAGGCGGGCATCCCGGTACGCCGCAGCAGCGCCCGCACCTCGTCAGGTGGCAGCTGCGAGAGCATCGCCTTGCCGACACCGGTGCCGTGCGGCAGCAGCCGCCGCCCCACCTCGGTGAACATCCGCATCGAGTGCGTCGACGGCACCTGGGCGACGTAGACGACCTCGTCGCGCTCCAGCACCGCGAGGTTGGCCGTCTCGCCGGTGGCGTCGACCAACTCGGCCAGGTGCGGCCGGGCCCAGGTGCCGAACTGCTTGCTCGCGTGCTCGCCGAGCCGGATCAGCCGGGAGCCGAGCGCGTACCGCCGGTTGGTGTTCTGCCGGACGTAGCCCAACTCGACCAGGGTGCGGATCAGCCGGTGGATGGTCGGCATCGGCAGCCCGGTGGTGGCGGCCAGCTCCGACAGGCTCGCCTCGCCGCCGGTGTCGGCAAGCCCCTCAAGCAGCTCGAACGCGCGCCGCAGCGACTGCACCCCGCCGCCACCACCGCGCGCCTGCCTGGGGTCTGTCATGCCCGCTCCTTCCGTCGAGGCCCCGCGTTGTTGTTCCGTAATGCAGAAACTATAGTCCACCTGTGGAGAATCGTACCCGTGGCTGGAGAGTTCGTAATGACTGATGTTCGTGTCCTTGGCGGCCCCGTCGACCGAGGAGATGAGATCCTGACACCGGAGGCGCTCGCCTTCGTCGGTGGCCTGCACAAGGCGTTCGCCGCCCGTCGCGACGAGCTGCTGCAGGCGCGCACGGTGAAGCGCGCCGAGGCGGCCAAGGCGGGCAAGCTCGACTTCTTGCCCGAGACCGCGCATGTCCGCGAGGGTGACTGGCAGGTGGCGGGCACCCCGGAGGCGCTGCGCAACCGGCGTGTCGAGATCACCGGCCCGACCGACCGCAAGATGACCATCAACGCGATGAACTCCGGCGCCAAGGTGTGGCTGGCCGACCTCGAGGACGCCAACACGCCGCACTGGGCCAACGTCGTCTCGGGCCAGGTCAACCTGTACGACGCCGCGCGTGAGTCGATCTCGCTCGACACCGGCGTGAAGAAGTACGAGCTGCGCGACGACGTCGAGCGCCCGACCATCGTCGTACGTCCGCGTGGCTGGCACCTGCCCGAGCGGGGAATCACCGTCGACGGCGAGACGGCCGTCGGCGCGTTGATCGACTTCGGCCTGCACTTCTTCCACAACGCGAAGTACCTGACCGAGCGGGGCACCGGGCCGTTCTACTACCTGCCCAAGCTGGAGAGCCACCTCGAGGCGCGGCTGTGGGACGACGTGTTCACCCACGCGGAGGCCGAGCTGGGCATCCCGCACGGCACCGTCCGCGCGACCGTGCTGATCGAGACCATCCCGGCCGCGTTCGAGATGGAGGAGACCCTCTACGAGCTGCGTGACCACGCCGCGGGCCTGAACGCGGGCCGCTGGGACTACCTGTTCAGCGTGATCAAGTACTTCCGTGACTCCGGCCAGAAGTTCACCCTGCCGGACCGGAACTCGGTCACGATGACCGCGCCGTTCATGCGGGCCTACACCGAGCTGCTGGTGCGCACCTGCCACAAGCGCGGCGCGATGGCGATCGGCGGCATGGCGGCGTTCATCCCGAGCAAGGACCCGGAGGTCAACGAGAAGGCCTACGCCAAGGTGACCGACGACAAGAACCGCGAGGCCAACGACGGCTTCGACGGCTCGTGGGTGGCCCACCCCGGCATGGTCGCGCTGTGCCGGGAGCAGTTCGACACGGTGCTCGGCGACAAGCCGAACCAGGTCGAGCGCAAGCGCGAGGACGTCTCGGTCACCGCCGAGCAGCTGCTCGCGGTCGAGGAGACCCCGGGGGCCTGCACCGAGGCCGGGCTGCGCGCCGCGGTCGACGTCGGTCTGCGCTACATCGCGTCCTGGCTCGGCGGCAATGGCGCCGCCGCGATCCACAACCTGATGGAGGACGCGGCGACGGCGGAGATCTCCCGCTCGCAGCTGTGGCAGTGGGTGAACAACGGCGTCGAGCTCGACAACGGCACGAAGGTCACCGCCGACCTGGTGCGCGACGTGCTCGCCGAGACGCGCAAGGAGCTGGCCGGTGAGATCGACGCCGAGCTGCTCGACCCGGCGGCCGAGCTGTTCGAGCAGGTCGCGCTCGCCGACGAGTTCCCCGACTTCCTCACGCTGCCCGCCTACGAGCGGATCCAGTAACCCATCCAGCGAGCAGCGGCCCCCGGCGCACTGCCGGGGGCCGCTCTTGCGTCGTGTCCCACGTTCCTGCCGTTGTGTCCTGCGCTCGTGCCGTCGTGTCCTGCTTTCAGGACGCCGTGTTCGTCATTCCGGCTCGGCGCGCGGCTGAAATGGCGGCACGTCCGGATCGTCGTCGGCGGGCGGTTCGGGCTCTCGCCACGTCTGCGCACGGCTCGGCTTGTCGCCCTTGAGCTCGCCGTCGAGCTCGTCCTTCAACGCTTCGTCCTGACGCGGCGAGTGCTTCTCACTTCCGCGCTGCATCTGCCAGCTCCCTTCTCGGGTGCGTCGTGGCTCCGGCATACCCGTGGCCAGGGACGTCAAACCCCGGTCGTGCCCGGCACACTGGTCCGGTGGGGTCTGAGCTGCTGGGAGGTCCGCCGGGCGTCCGGTGGAGCGTCGCGATAGGCGACGCCGAGTCGGGCGACGTCATCACGTCCTGCGCGCCCGGCGAGAAGCTGGCCACGGCGAGCGTGGGCAAGGTGTTCCTGTTGCTCGAACTGGCGCACCGGATACTGCGGCACGAGCTCGACCCGCTGACCCGGCTCGACCGGGGTCGCGTCGAGCCCGTTGCCGACTCCGGTATCTGGCAGCATCTCGCGACCGACGAGCTGCCGATCGCCGACCTCGCCGTGCTCGTCGCCAGCGTCAGCGACAATCTGGCCACGAACGTCCTCATCGACCACCTTGGCCTCCCGGCGATCCAGCGCTGGACGGACCGGCTGGGCCTGACGGACACCCGGCTGCTCGACGTGGTGCGCGACGCGAGGACACCCCGGCACCCGCCGTGCCTGTCGACGGGCACCGCCGCCGAGCTGGTGCGTCTGCTGCACCTGCTGGCCACCGACGATCTGCCAGAGCTGGGGACGGGACCGATGGTGCTCGGCTGGCTCGCCACCGGCACTGACCTGTCCATGACAGCGTCGGCCTTCGGGCTCGACCCGCTCGCCCATACCGACACGGATCGCGGTGTGCGCGTGGTCAACAAGACCGGCACGGACGACGGGGTGCGGGCGGATGCCGGCGTCGTCTTCGGCCAGCAGCGAACGCTGACCTACGCCGTGCTGGCCGACTGGACACCGTCGTCATCGGACGATCCGGAGCGGGACGCGGTGCTGGCCGCGATGCGCCACGTCGGCCACGTCGTGCGCGGAATGTCGAACACGCAGGCGTGAGCGTGGGACACGACGGCAGGAGCGCAGGACACGACGCAGCTCGTCAGCCCAGCGCCGAGCGGATGCGGCGGACGCGCTCGTCGGGGTGCTGGTTGGGGCAGCTGGCGCACTTGGGCTGGCCGGTGGCCTTGTCGATCAGGCAGCACGACACCCGCCGCACCAGCAGCCGCTCGCCGTAGCGCTCGAACCGGGGCCGGGGCAGCACCGGCCCGATGCCGTCCGCGACCGCGTCGACCACGGCCAGCGCCCGGCCGGTATTCCTGGCCGCCTGGCCTGCCCAGAGCGCCCGGTTGGCGATCGAGTCGGTCGCGATCGCCCACAGCGCCCGCTCACCCGCACCGCACGCCGACGACACCGCCGCCACCGCCTCCTGCAGCGCGGCACCCATCGCGCGCCCCAGCTCCTGCGCATCGCCGTCGAAGGGCCGCGACGAGTGCGCGTCGACCAGCCTGCCGTCCGGGTGGATCTCCAGCGTCACGGCGTCCAGCGCCGGATCGACCGCCCGCCCGGTGTGCACCAGCGCCTCGAGCGGTGGCGCCACCAGCACCGAGGACGTCGAGTACCACCACACCGTGCCCAGCACCCGCTCCGGAGCGGGCCCGTACAACGCCCGCGCGAGCCGGAGCCGCTCCGCCAGCCACGCCGGGTCGAGAATCGACGTCGCGCTGAAACCTGTCATGTCGACGACTCCCGTGGCCGGTAGACGCCGGCCGTGCACGACACCGTGACCCGCACGGTTTCCGGCAGCGCGTCGAGCGCGCCGGGGGAGAGGTGATGCGCCGTCGGTCCCATCTCGATCAGTGTCCGTGCCTCGCCCGATGTCAGCGCAAGCGGGTAGCGGACGTCGGTGGCATCGACCCGCCTGAAGTGCCGCGACAGACCCTCGTCCAGCCGACGATCCTTCTCCGGATCGACGTCGAGCGTCACGGACGCCAGCTCCGCGAGGTGTTCCGGCGTCGGCGTGACGACAACGAGCACCCCGTCGTCGCGCAGCACCCGGCGAAACTCCGCGCCGTTGCGCGGCGCGAACACGTCCAGCACCACGGACGCGCAGCCGGACGCCAGCGGCAGCGGCTGCCAGGTGTTCCACACCGCGGCCGCGGCCCGAGGGTGCGCCCGCGCCGCCCTGCGGCACGCCGCCGCCGACAGATCGAGCGCCAGGCCGGTCGCGTCCGGCAGCGCGTCGAGCGTCGCGGCGAGGTAGTAGCCCGTGCCCGCCCCGGCGTCGACCACGAGAGATCCCGGGACTCGCGGCCCCAGATTTCGGGACTCGCGGCCCCGGAAGTCGGGACTCGCGCTACCGGAACGGGGGACTCGCGCCGCCGCTCCAGCTACTGCCGTCGCGGCCGCCCGCGCCACAGCGTGGGCGAGCGGGGCGTAGTGCCCGGCGCCGAGAAACGCCGCGCGGGCCGCCACCATCGCCGGGGTGTCGGCCGTCCCGGCGGACACCCCGGCGTGCAGCAGGTTGACGTAGCCCTGCCTGGCGACGTCGAAGCTGTGCCCCCGCCCGCACCGCAGCGACCCGCCCGCCACCGCGAAGGTCTCGGCGCACAACGGGCAGCGCAGCGCACCCAGCACCGGCGGCGCGAACAGGTTGGACACGGACGGTGAGTTAACCGATGCGCTGGGTGGAGGATCGCTGGTCATCGAGTCCCGAATCATCCGAATGTGGGCTGGACAACGGATGCGCGAAACGCACCGTTAACACAGTCTGTTCCTTGGTTCACAGCAGAGAAACGTTAGGCGCGAACTCGCGCAACATAGCTCTTCGATGCTGTCCGCCAGATCGTTCATGTCTAGATGACAGTCAGTCCAGGGAGACAGCATGACTCCAGAGGAAGCTGCGAATGTGGGCCATACCGGCTGGCTTCTGATCTGCACCGCGCTGGTGCTGTTCATGACGCCGGGCCTGGCCTTCTTCTACGGCGGCATGGTGCGCTCGAAGAGCGTACTCAACATGATGATGATGAGCTTCAGCGCGATGGGGCTCGTCGGTGTGCTGTGGTCGATCTACGGCTACTCCGCCGCGTTCGGCACCGACGTCGGCTTTCTGATCGGCAACCCGTTCGAGAATCTCGGGCTGACCGACTTCATGACCGGCGGCACCCCGGCCATCGAGGGCACGGCGTTCGCCGCGTTCCAGGCCACGTTCGCCATCATCACCGTGGCCCTGATCTCCGGCGCCATCGCCGACCGCGCCCGGTTCGGCGCGTGGCTGCTGTTCGCCGGCATCTGGGTGACCATCGTCTACTCCCCGGTGGCGCACTGGGTGTGGGGCGGCGGCTGGATCGGCGAGAAGATCGGCGCGCTCGACTTCGCCGGCGGCACGGTCGTCCACATCAACTCCGGCGCCGCCGCGCTGGCGCTCGCGCTGGTGCTCGGCAAGCGCAAGGGCTGGCCGAAGGAGCCGATGAAGCCGCACAACCTGACGCTGGTCATGCTCGGCGCGGCCATCCTGTGGTTCGGCTGGTTCGGCTTCA
>WHUB01000096.1 GCA_009377395.1 Actinophytocola sp.
CGGAGCCGGCGCCCTCGGGCGGAACCGACTCGGTGCTCGCGGTGTATCAGCCGTTTCCCACAGCTGACCGGGATATCGTCGTTGCCGTGGGCAACGACGTCATCTGGCAGCGCTTCTGCGACGCGGTCGGTCTGCCAGCCCTGGCCACCGATGACCGGCTCCGCGACAACGCAGGCCGCCGAGATCACCGGCCCGAGGTGATCGCCACCATTTCCGGGGTCCTGGCCGAGCATCCGGCCGTGCACTGGCTGGGTTTGCTGCAGGAGGCGGGCGTACCGGTCTCCCTGGTCCAGGGTCTGTCCGAGGTCACGAACGATCCGCAGGTGGCGGCACGGGAGTCGGTCCTGCCCACCCCAGGATCGGGCGGCGCGTTGAACGGCGTTCGCAGCCCCTTCCGCTTCGGCTCGTTGCCCGAACCACGTAACGAGCGCTTCCCCGACCTTGGCGAGCACACGATCGAGGTCTTGCGAAAGTCTGGGTTCGACGACGCCGAGATCAGGCAGTTGCTCGACGGCGGATCGATCGAAGCCCCGCGCGCGACCGCCAGGCAGGTGGGCCGATGAGCGAGGAACCCCTCGTCCTCGAGCGGCAGGGGCCGATCGCCGAGCTGCGGATCAATCGCCCGCTGCAGCACAATGCGCTCAACGCCGATGTACTGCGGAAGCTTGACTGCGCGATCGCAACGCTCACCGCCGACGACGTCCGCGCGATCGTGCTGACCGGTACCGGCCGTGCCTTCAGCGCAGGGGCGGACCTCGACGAGCTCGCGGGACTGACCGCGGATCAGGCCTACGACGTGCTGAGCACGGGCCAGGCCGTGATCTCCCGGATCGAGCGGTCGCCCGTCCCGGTGGTCGCCGCGGTAAACGGTCTGGCGCTGGGGGGTGGCTTCGAGCTGGTCCTCGCCTGCACGTTCGCCGTCATGGGCGAGACCGCCCAGCTGGGTTTACCCGAGACCGGGCTCGGGCTGATGCCCGGCTACGGCGGCACTCAGCGTCTCGCCCGTCGAGTCGGCTCGCCCGTCGCGGCTTACACGATGATCACCGGAGAGCGGATCTCAGCCGACCGTGCCTACGCACTCGGCTTGACGCCGGTGCCGCCGGTGCCCGCAGACTCGGTGGCCGACTCGGCCCGCGACCTCGCCCGGCGAATCTCCACCCGAGGTCCGCGCGCCGTCCGGGCGGCGTTGCTCGCGCTGCACCACGGGGCGGACGCCCCGCTGGAGGCGGCGTTGGCGGTCGAGACTGCGCTGGCCGGCGTGGTCACCGGTAGCGACGAGGCCGTTGAAGGCATCGCGGCGTTCAAGGGGCGCCGCGCGCCTTCCTTCGACGCAACCCGTGACTGCGACGCAAACCGTGACGACGAAGGGGAGTCGTCATGAGTGGGCAGGCCGCGAGCGCCACGGACGTCGCCGGCCGGCCGCTGGCGCTCGACACCGACCCGGCCGCGTACCTCGCGCTGCACGAGGCGCTGGACGAACCCGTCGCCGACGCGCTGCTCGACCAGCGCGAGCAGGAGGTGCGAGAGGGCACACGGCAGGTCGTGGCCGAGCACGTTGCCCCCGGAGCAGCTGTGCGGGACCGCGATCGGACGTTCGCACACGAGAGCTACCAGGCGCTGGCGAGGGCCGGCCTTGGCGGACTGCTCGTCCCCAAGGAGTTCGGCGGGACCGACGACAGCACCGTGGCCTATGCCGCAGCGATGGAGGAAATCGCTGCTGGTTGCGGCGCCACGAGCCTGGTTTACATGACCCAGATGCACGCGGCCTACCCGATCCTGCACTCCGGCAGTCATGAACTCGCCCGCGAGTACGTGCCCGGCCTCGTGGACGGTAGCCGCTACGGATCCCTCGGCGTCACCGAGCCGGCTGCGGGCAGTGATGCCTCATCCCTGCGCACCCTCGCGGTGCGCCAGGCCGGGTCGGACGGGGAGGCCGCCCATTACACGCTCAGCGGCTCGAAGACGTTCATCACGACCGGGGACCGCGCCGATGTCATCGTCTGCTTCGCCACGCTCGAGCCCGAGGCTGACCGCCGCGGCATCACCGCGTTCGTCGTGAACGGCGGCGCAGCAGGCTTCACCCGCAGCAGCCCCTTCTCGAAGATGGGCATGCACGGGCTCGAGCACCGTAGAGCTCTCCTTCGACCAGACGCCGGTTCCCGCGAGCCACCGCCTCGGCCCGGAGGGCGAGGGCTGGGCGATCGTGGTCAGTTCGGTGACCAAGTCCCGCATCAGCGCCGCCGCGCAGGGCGTCGGCCTGGCCCGTGGGGCCTACGCGCACGCGCTGGCGGGGCTACACCACGCGCATGGCCCGACACTGCCGCCGGACGTCGCCGCGTCCCTGGCCGAAATGCGAGGACGCATCCTCTCCGGACGGCTGATGCTCCTGGCCGTCGCGCGGGAGGTCGATCGGGGTGGTGCCGCCAGCGGCGCGATCGGCCTCATGAAGCAGACCTGCACGGACATCGGTTGGCAGGTCGCGCTGTCGGCGACCAAGGTACTCGGCCGGTTCGGCGACCTCGCCGTACTCGGTGCGGAGCGCTACCTCCGCGACGTCAAGGTGACCCAGATCTACGACGGGACGAAGGATGTGCTCCGATGACGGACGCGGAAACCCTGGTCGGCAAGACCGCCATCGTTACCGGCGCCGGCCGCGGCCTCGGCCGGGCCATGGCGGTGGCGCTAGCCGAGGCGGGAGCCGACGTTTCGCTGGCCGCCCGCAGCAAGGACCAGCTCGAGGCTGTCACCGCGGAGATCGACCAGCGCGGGCGCCGGGCGTTGAGCGTGCCAACCGACGTCACCGACGCCACCGCCGTGCAGAACCTGGTGGACACCACCGTCGCCCAGCTCGGCCGCCTCGACATACTGGTCAACAACTCCGGGGTCATCGACAGTACGCCCCTGCTCGAGCAGGACCCCGCCGAGTGGGACCGGGTGATGGACACCAACATCCGGGGCACCTACCTGGCCACCCGCGCGGCTGGTGTCCATCTGGTCGCCCAGGGCTCAGGCAAGATCATTAACGTCGCCTCCAACTTCGCGTTCAAGGGCGTGGCCAACCATGCTGCCTACTGCGCATCGAAGGCTGCGGCCGTCTCCTTCACCCGTGTCATGGCCGTGGAGTGGGCCCGCCACGGCGTCCAGGTCAACGCCCTGGCGCCCGGCTACTTCGCCACTGACCTGAACGCAGAACTTCGCGCTGACTCAGAATCGCTGGCGACGGTACTGCGGGCCGTTCCGGTTCGACGGATGGGCGAGGCGCACGAGCTGGCTGCCTGGCTGCTCCTGCTGGCAGGCCCGGCGTCGGACTTCATGACCGGCGAGACCATCGTCGTCGACGGCGGCCAGACGGCCCGATGAAAGCTCCTCCCCACCACCCGGTCGACAGTACGAGGAAGAAGGACCGATGACACCGAACAAGCTCACCGTCGCTGTCCTCGGCGGCGGCACCATGGGAGCCGGGATCGCCGTCACGGCCGCCCGGGGCGGTCACCGCGCCATCCTGCGAGACATCGACGACGAGGCCGTGCGGCGCGGCCTCGACAACGCCGAAAGTTTCCTGCGCAAGAGCGCCTCCCTGGGCAAGCTCACCGCGGAGCAGGCCGACGCGGCCCTTGCAGACCTCTCCGGCACCACCGACCTGTCCGATATCGCAGCAGCCGATGTGGTCATCGAGGCCGTGTTCGAGGACCTCGAGCTGAAGAAGCAACTGTTCGCCGAGCTCGACGACGTCGTCTCGCGCGACGCCCTGTTCCACACCAACACCTCGACGCTGTCGGTGACCTCGATCGCCGCCGGGTCGCGCTACCCGGAGCGGGTCGTCGGCACCCACTACTGCAATCCCGCCCAGCTGATGAAGCTGGTCGAGGTGGCCGAGGGGCGGCACACGTCCTCGGAGGCGACCAAGCGGTCGCTGGAGTTTCTGGAGAGCGTCGGGAAAACCACGGTTATCACCAAGGATCGCCCCGGCTTCATCCTCAACCGGTTCCTGATCCCGTGGGAGAACAACTGCATCCGCGCCTTGGAAGCCGGCATGGGCACGGTGGAGTCGATCGACCGGGCCGTGGTGGGCGCACTGCGTCACCCGATGGGCCCGTTCCAGCTTCTCGACGTCGTCGGGCTCGACGTGCACAAGGCAGTCTCGACGCGACTGTACGAGCAGCTGCACGAGCCGCGCTTCGCCCCGCCGCCGCTGGTCGACCGCATGATCGCCGCCGGCGATCTCGGCAGGAAAGCGGGCCGCGGCTTCTACACCTACGACAGCACCAAGTCCTTCGGTGCCTGAGCCGGCCGCGCTGACGACAGCAACGAACGGAGTACGAGCATGAGAACGTTCCAGCGGGTCGCCGTGCTGGGATTCGGCACGATGGGCGGCGGGATCGCCCAAGTAGTCGCTGCCTCCGGCCGCGACGTCGTCGTCCTGGAGACCAATCAGGAGCGCATCGACCGCGGGTTCGCCACCGTCCGCGGATTCCTCGACGAGGGGGTCCGCCGTGGGAAGAGCACCGAAGCCGACCGCGACGCCGTCCTCGAGCGCATCAGCGCTATCACAGACGTCGCCGGGCTGGCCGGTGTGGACCTGGTGATCGAAGCGGTCACCGAACGCCAGGACGTCAAGGTGGAGCTGCTCGCCCGGGTCGCCGAGGTCGTGGGGGAGGACACCGTCCTGACCACGAACACCTCCGCGCTGTCGGTCACCGACCTGGCCGCTCATCTGCCCCGTCCCGGGCGAATGGCGGGACTGCACTACTTCAATCCGGCGCCGCTCATGGAACTGGTGGAGGTCGTCCGCGCCCTGCAAACCGACGCCGCGGTGATCGCCGACCTCGTGTCGTTCGTGGAGGACCTCGGGAAATCGCCCGTCGAGGTCAAGGACCGGCCGGGCTTTTTGGTGAACCGCCTGCTGATGCCGTACCTCAACGACGTCGTCCAGGAATACGACAACGATCTTGCCACCGCCGACGACGTCGACGTCGCCATCCAACTCGGCCTCGGCTACAAGCTCGGGCCGCTGGCGCTGCTGGACCTGATCGGCATCGACGTGCACCAGCACGCCACCGAGTCGGCCTACGAGGCGACCCTCGATCCGCAGTTCGCACCGCCGCCGCTGCTGTCGCAGATGGTGGCCGCCGGTTACCTGGGCAACAAGAGCGGCCGGGGCTTTCGCGTCGGCACCACCGAGCAGGGAGAGGGCCGATGAGCGACTACACCGACATCCTGGCGGAGACCTCCGGTCCCGTCCTGACCATCTCCATCAACCGGCCGGACGCGGGCAACAAGTTGCGTAACCAGACCCTGCTCGAGCTCAAGGACGCCCTCCAGCGCTTTCGCACCGATCCGGGTCTGCGCGCCGCGGTCCTCACCGGGACCGGGGACAAGTTCTTCTGCATCGGCGGCGAACACGACGAAACGACGTCCCTGGACTACTCACAGGTGCTGCCGATCATCGACGTGTACGAGGCGATCGACACGATCGCGAAGCCGATCGTCGCGGCCGTCAACGGCTACGCGGTGGGCGGCGGCAATGTCCTGCACAACGTCTGCGACCTGACCATCGCGGCGGAGAACGCGGTCTTCCGGCAGGTCGGCCCCATGGTCGGCAGCTTCGACGCGGGCTACGGCACCTGGTACCTCGAGGACACCGTCGGGCGGAAGCGGGCAAAGGAGATGTGGTACTTGAACCGCAAGTACTCGGCCGCGCAGGCGCTGCAGATGGGCCTGGCCAACGAGGTCGTCCCTACCGGCGAGGCGGTGAAGCGGGCCCAGGAGGTGGCCGCGGACATCGCCACCCGCAGCCCGATGGCCATTGGCGGCCTCAAGGCAGCCTTCTCCGCCCGGCACAACGGCGTCATCGGCCAGGCGCGAATGGCCCACGACCAGCAGCTCACCCTTTACCTGGACACGCGCGAGGCGCACGAGGTCGGTGACGCCTTCGCGGCCAAGCGCACGCCGGACCCCGGGAAGTTCTGGTCATGAGGCGCGGCTGGTGGGGCCCACCGCTCGATGACGACCAGCGGGCGGTGCTCGAGCTCATCGATGACCTCGCCGGGAGCCACCTGAGCCGGGTCGGCGACGAGCGTCCCGACGACGTTGATACCGCGCGGCAGGCGCTGGCCGATCACGGGCTCTGGACGATGGGCGCCGACGAGACCGGTGGCGGCGGCGGGGCCGATCTCGCCACCACCCTGGTGGCGCTGGCCCGCTTGGCCGGCACCTGTCCGGCCCTGGCCTGGGCATCGGTACAGGCGCACGCCGCCGCGCTGGTGCTCTCCGGCGCGGGCAGGGCCTCGTCCGGGCTGCTCGGTGACATCCATCAGGGCGCCCCGGTGGCAGTCTGCGCGGTGGACCCCGCAGAGGGCGACGCCGTCGAGCTGACTGGCGGACGGATCACCGGAACCCTGGACCGTCTCGACCCGTCCGGGCGGGAGCCGCGCCTGGTGCTGCTTCTGGACCGGGACACCGCGGTCGCCGTCCCGCCGGACGGAGTGACCTTCGGGCCCACGGTGCGGCGCACCGGGCTGGATGGCGCCCTCACCGTCAGCTGCCGGATGGACGCCTCGGTGTCCGACGACGCGGTGGTGCGCGGTCCGCGGGTCACGCAAGCTCGCACCTTGCTGCACGTCGGGGCGGCTGCCCTGGCCGCCGGCATAGCCGAGGCCGCGGCTCAGGCTGCCTTGGCCTACAGCTCCACCCGCGAGCAGTTCGGGGCGGCGCTGACCGAGCTCCCGACCGTCCGCGCTTCCCTGTCGGCCCAGGCAGCGGCAGCCCGCGCGGTCCTCACCACGTCGATCGCGACATGCCTCGACCGGCCCGATGTCGCCGCCGCGGCGCTCACCCCGGCCTTCGACCTCGCCGTCGATGTGGCGGCGGCCTCCGTGCAGTCGCACGGAGGCTACGGATACATGGTGGAGTACGGCGTCGAGGGGCTGCTGCGCGACGCGGTGTCACTGCGCGCGGCCGCTCGCGCGACGGAGGCGGCGCGGACGGCGGCCCACGTCCTCGTGGGAGGGGACGCATGACGACCGACGAGCGAGCCCGCCCGGCCCCGCCGCTGGCCGGTCTCAAGGTGCTGGACTTCTCCACCCTGCTACCGGGGCCCCTGGCCACGCTGCTGCTCGCCGAGGCCGGTGCGGAGGTCCTCCAGCTGGAACGGCCGCCGCGCGGCGACGAGATGCGCAGCTACCAGCCACGGCTCGGGGAAAGCTCGGCGAACTACGCGCTGCTCAACCGGGGCAAGCGCAGTGCCGCGGTCGACCTCAAGGACCCGGTTGTCCGGGAGCGACTGCTCGAGCTGGCCGCCGAGGTCGACGTCGTCATCGAGCAGTTCCGACCCGGTGTGATGGACCGGCTGAGCCTGGGCTACGAGGCTTTCCACACGGTGAACCCGGCGATCGTCTACTGCTCGCTCACCGGCCATGGGCAGAACAGCCCGGCCGCCGCCCGGGCCGGACACGACCTCAACTACCTCGCCGAATCGGGCCTGCTCGGGGCCGTCGTCGACGGTCGGGGCGACCCCCACCTGCCGCCGACCGTGATCGCAGACATCGCCGGTGGCACTTATCCGGCCGTCATGAACATTCTGCTGGCACTGTTCCGCCGCAATGCGACCGGTGAGGGCTGTCACCTCGACGTCGCGATGACGGCCAACCTCAGCACCCTGGCCTACGGCTATCTCGCCACCCGTGCGGGCAGCGGCACCTGGCCGGCGCCCGGGCGCGACCTGCTCACCGGTGGCAGCCCGCGCTACCACGTCTACCGCACCTCCGACGGCCGGCACATGGCGGCCGCTCCGTTGGAGGACCGTTTCTGGCTCCGCTTCTGCGAACTCGTCGGCCTTCCGGAGGACCTCCGGGCCGACGCGGGCCGTGAGGACGAGGTGATCAACGCGGTCGCGACGCGGATCGCCGCCCGTCCCGCCGAGCACTGGCACGGCCTGTTCGAAGGCGAGGACGTGTGCTGCTGCATCGTCGCCACTCTCGAGGAGGCGGCAGGCAGCCAGACCCTGCGGACCGAATCCCCGCACCGTGTGGCGGGGGAGGGGTTCGACGTCAGTGCGCTACCCATCCCGGTGGTGGACCAGCTCCGGTCCGAGCCCACCTCCCTTTCCTACCCGCCCCTGCGAACCGGTCCGGAGGCGCTGACCTTCGACCGTGCCGCCGAACCACCCGGGAGCCCCGCATGAGAGCAGCACTCGTGGAGAACTTCGGCCCGCCGGAGTCCATGGTGACCGGCGAGCTTCCCGACCCGGTCGCCGGGCCGGGGGAGGTCCTCATCGACGTGACCGCGGCCGGCGTCAACTTCCCCGACATCCTGGTCGTGGCCGGCACTTACCAGATCCTCCCCGAGTTGCCGTTCAGCCCCGGCAAGGAGATCGCAGGCACGGTTCGCGCCGTAGGTGACGGGGTCGACCGGTTCACGGTCGGGGACCATGTACTCGCCCAGGTCGAGCACGGCGGGTACGCCGAGCTGGTGGCCGTGCCCGAGCCGCAGGTCGTGGCCCTGCCGGACGGCGTCCCGTTCGTCGACGCCGCGGCCTTCGGGTTGGGTGCCATCACCGCCTACTTCGCGCTATTGCGGCGCGCGAACCTGCGGCCGGGGGAAACCGTCCTCGTCACTGGCGCCGGTGGCGGTGTCGGCTCGGCAGGTGTGCAGATCGCGAAGGCGCTCGGGGCCACCGTCATCGCCGTCGCTCGGGACGATCAGCGGGCCGGCCTCGCCACGGAGCAGGGCGCCGATCACGTGCTCGTTGCCGGCCCGTCGATGCGCGACGATGTCATGGCCCTCACCCATGGCCGGGGGGCGAACGTTGTGCTCGAGCTGGTCGGCGGCGACGTGTTCGCCCAGTCCCTACGCTGCACAGCGTGGGAGGGACGGCTGGTTGTGATCGGCTTCGCCTCCGGCGATCTGGCGACAGTCAAAGCCGGGCACGTCCTGGTCAAGAACCTGGCCGTCCTCGGCCTGCAGGTCAGCGACTACCGCGACCGCGAGCCCGAGTCGGTTCGGGCCGCGATCGAGCACATGCTGCAGCTCTACCTCGAGGGTCGCCTCAGCGTGCCGATCGCACGGAGGTACCCGCTCGACGAGGCGGGAGCCGCGCTGGCGGCGGTCCAGGCCGGCGGCCTACCGGGCAAAGTCGTGCTCACCTGCCGACCGTCAGCCGGCACCGCCACAGGGAACTGACGTCGACGGCGGACCACATCCACTTTCACGAGGAGCACCTCCAGTGAGCGACCAGCTGATCAACACATCCCAGGCGGCCCCTCCCACGACGCACCCCGGGATCCGGCCCGACAGCCGGTTGACCCCCGAGCTCGTTCGCCAGTACGAAGACAGTGGCGCCTGGACGTCCACCACGCTGCGGTCCCTCCTGTCCTCCGCGGCGGCCGAGGTTCCCAACCGGGTCGCCGCGATCGATCGGACGAGTGGGGCCGCCGGCTCGCGCAGGCTCACCTACGCCGAACTCGACGAGCGGGCACACCGGTACGCCTGCGGCCTCTACGCGCTCGGTGTCCGCGCGGGTGACTTCGTCGCGGTGATGCTGCCGAACCAGGCCGACTTCGCGGCGCTCATCTTCGCGATCAACGAGCTCGGTGCCGTCTACAGCGGCATTCCCGTGGCCTACGGCGAGCGCGAGGTCGAGGTCATCCTGCGCCGGACGGGCGCTCGCGTGGTGGTGGTCGCGGAGACGTTCGGCAGCAGCAGCCCCCTGAGGCTGGTACAGGGCCTGCGCGGCGCGCTGCCCTCACTCCGGCACGTTGTCCTGACCGGCAGGTGGTCCGACGACGGGGTGACGCCGTTGGAGTCCCTGCTGAAGGCACCGGACGTGGACCTGCCCGACGTCGACGCCCGAGCTCTGAGCCATGTGGGCTTCACCTCCGGGACGACGGGCGAGCCGAAGGGGGTGATGAACACCTACCAGACGCTCCGGGCCGTCATGCAGAACTGGGTCGCGCACGTGGGCGGGGATTCGCTCGGCGACTCGCTGGTCAACCTGGTGGCCTCACCCGTCGGGCACCACACGGGCTTCCTGTGGGGTGTCCTGCTGACCACCTACCTGCGGGGGACGGCCGTGTACCTCGACCGGTGGGCCCCCGATCAGGCGGCACACGTGATCCGGGAGGAGCGGGTCACCGCGATGTTCTCGGCGCCGACCTTCCTCCAGGACCTCCTGCTGACCGACCTGGCCCACGACGAAACGTGCTCATTGCGGACCGTGGTGCTGGCCGGCGCGCCCGTACCGCGCACCCTGCCGAAGGTCGCCGGTGAGATGTTCGGCTGTTACGTCTGCCCGGCATGGGGCATGACGGAACTGGGCATCGGCATCTCCTGCGCGCCACATCTACCGGCCACGGCCCAGACGACCGACGGCGTGCCTGTGCCGGGCACCGCGATCAGCGTCCTGGGACCCGACGGGCAGGAAGCGTCTGCAGGAACCGTCGGATCTCTCCGGATCCGCGGCGCCGGCCTGTTCCTGGGCTACCTGGACCTGCCGGAGGTGACCGCTGCGGAGATCGACGGCGACGGGTGGTTCAAAACCGGTGACACCGTACGGCTGACCGAGGAGGGCTACGTCCTTCTCGAAGGCCGGACGAAGGACATCGTGATCCGCGGCGGTGAGAACATCCCGGTCACCGCTGTGGAGAGCGTCCTGTTCCAGCACCCGGACGTCATCGAGGCCACGGTGGTCGGCGTCCCCGACGCCCGCCTCGGTGAGCGAGCCTGCGCGGTCGTGGTGCCCAGCGGCGACGCGCGGCCCACCCTCGGGGAGGTATGCGACTTCCTGCTCGAGCAGGGCCTGTCGAAGCACTTCCTGCCGGAGCGTCTGGAGATCGTTGATGAGCTCCCGAAGACGCCCAGCGGGAAGATCCGCAAGGTCGAGCTGCGCGGACAGTACGGAGGATCATCATGACAACATTGTTCGTGGGCCTCGGCCGTATGGGCGCGCCGATGGCACGTCGCCACACCGCCCGGCACGAGACCGTTCTGTTCGATATCGACCATGCAGCGGCCTCGGGCCTGGCCGACGAGCTGGGCAGCCGGGCCCTGCCGTCCCTGGCGGAGGTGCCGGACGAGGTCAACACCGTCGTCCTGATGTTGCCCGACAGTGGTGTCGTGGAGTCGGTCCTGCTGACCGACGGGCTCCTCGCACGCCTGCCGACCGGCTCGCTGGTCATCGACATGGGCTCCTCCGAACCCGCCAACACCCGCCGGCTCGCGGAGGCGCGGGGAGTGGGCTACGTCGACGCGCCGGTGTCCGGGGGCGTCGCCAAGGCGCTGAACAACCTGCTCTCGGCGACGAATCTCGCGGCGGCGGGGGAGGTCCTCACGGTGGCGAAGACTTTCGGCATCGAGGCCGACGTGATGGTCGACGTCCTCAATGCCTCCACCGGGCGGTCACAGGCGACCGAGGTCAAGTACCCGCGCCATGTGCTGACCGGTAGCTACGACTCCGGGTTCGCCATGGATTTGATGATCAAGGACCTCGGCATCGCGCGGTCGCTGGCGCGGGAGCAGGGGGCGAACACACCGGTGACCGGCGCCGCATTCGACACCGCCGTCCGCGCCCCAAAGAAGGACGTCGATCGATTACGTCTTAATTACAGCTACCTTCGCCGAGGCGCTCCACATAACCGAGCTTGCCTCGCCGCTTACGCCTCTCGGCCATGCACTGTCCACACCACACAGTGACGAGCTTTACCGGCTTCACAGCGTCCTCCACTCGATGTCGACACGCTCGCCTACCGGCCCCCACCGGCTACGAGTAGTGGCACGGTTGACCACCACCCGCTCGATGAACAGGCCCAGGAACTCGCGCTGCTCGTTGAGCGTCATGTCCGGCCAGGCTTCCCGTGCGCCCGTGATGTCCACGTTGGTCATGGGTGGCGGGATGGCGGCCAGCTCGGCACGCAACTGCTGCTCGCGCTCGGCGAGCGCCCGCCGCGCCGTCGTCCACTCGGCGGCCGTCAGGTCACCGGCGGCCCACGTCTCGGCCAGCTCGTTACGGCGGCCGTCGAGCGCGCCGAGCTTGGCGGTGATCTCGTCGCGCTGCCGGGCGTGGTCGTCGGCGCCGATCGCGTCGAGAAACTCCGGCTTGTCCAGCTCGGCGAACAACCGGTCGAGTACATGGCGCTCGGCCTTGTCCATCGCGATCCCCACGCAACTGTGGCCGCCCTGCTTCTTGCCCGGGCACACGAGGTAGGCCAGCGGTTCAGCCCGCCGGATTCGCACCGGCCGCCCGATCAGCGGCGCGCCACACACCCCACACGCGCCGATACCACCAGTGAGCAGGTACTTGCGGCCGGTCGACTGGCCAAAGAACTTC
>WHUB01000097.1 GCA_009377395.1 Actinophytocola sp.
GATGTCGTCGAACTCAAGATGCGCCACCTCGGCCGAGCGCAGCCCCAGCCGGGTCACGAGCATGAGGATCGCGTAGTCACGAATCCCGATCGGGTCGCCGCGGTCGCAACTGGCCAGCAGACGGTGCGCATCCTCGGTGCGTATGGCTTTCGGCACCCCGGTGTCGCGCCAACCGGCCACCGGTGGCACCACCGTGGCCAGCGATCGTGGTGTCAGGCCCTGCAGATACAGGAACTTCAGCAGCGAACGTAGCTCGGCCACGCGTCCTTGGACCGAGCCGACGCTGAGCCGCTGGGCTTCGGCCAGCAGGAACGCGACGATGTCGCCGCCGGTGAGGCTCTCAACCTCACGGCCGCAGCGCGACAGGAACGTTCGCGCCAGCTTCACATACCGCTCAACCGTGGCGTCGGCCAAACCACGATCGGCCACCAACCACGCGCGATAACGCTCCACCAGCGTCTCGACCAGCGTTGTCGGCACAGCTGATACGTCCAGCACGCCCACATGTTTCAGGTAGTCGAGCAGCGGATCCAAGCCGCGCGCGCCAGGGACATACCGTCTCCCGCCCGCCCGCATCGCACCGCGGAACTCAGAGATCGCAGCCCGGTCAAGGTCGGCGGGCGCCAGATCGTGCGAGTCCAGCCAGCGACCCAGCACACTCGCCATCGCCAGCATGTTGATCACGGTTGCCGAGGTATAACCCCGACTGGCCAACCAGTCCCGATATCCCTCGATGAACGGGCCCATCCTGCCCGGCTTCCGTCGCCGTCCAGTCATGACCAGCCTCCGTTCCCCGGAGCACCCTGCTCCGACAACAGAAGCATCGATCCCGCACGGAACTATGCCGACCGTTCGAGGCGTCGAGCTGGCCAGAGGCCCACCTCACCGGCACCATTCGCCGGCTCGCGACAGGCGGTATCGGCATAGTCCCGGGCTCGGCATAGATCCACCACGAGCACAGCGTCCTCGGTGCCGAGGTGTTCCACGACATAGCCGCGCAGGTCCTCACGCACCGCCTCGTGGTCCCACGCCGCCTTGCGCAGCAGGTGCTGTAACCCGTCCGGCGACTCGTGCCCGGCGTGTTCGGCGATCGTCCAGCAGTTCTTGCTCGGCAGGTCCGACACCAACCCGAGCAGCAGGTCACGGGCCCGATAGCGCGGTTCCACCCGGGCGAACCGGCCACCGATCCGACACATCAAGTCGTCGAAGTGCGTTCGCCATCGGCCAGGGTTTAGGCTGTGGCCCGCGGCCACCGCAAGATCAGCTGAGTTCGACACAAACCCGGCATGATCACGCGGTGGCCGTTCTACGTCACGCCGCCACGCCCAAGATCACGAAGTCCGGCTGCCGTACTAGAGTGGCGAGCCAAGACCATGCAGGTCTAGTTTGCGCTTATAGATGTTGCCGTAAAGAATTACCTACATGATTGACCTGCGTCGGCTGCATGTGCTCCGAGCCGTGGCGTATTTCGGGACGGTCACCGCGGCGGCCCAAGCGCTCTATCTGACGCCCTCGGCGGCTTCCCAGCAAATCCGGACCCTTGGTCGGGAACTCGGCGTCACGCTGCTTGAGCCGGACGGGCGGCGGATTCGGCTCAGCCAGGCGGCCAGAGGTCTACTGGTCCACGCTGATGCCATCGAAGAGCAATGGCAGCACGCTCAGGCGGCACTCCGGAGCGCGGCTCGTCCGGTTAGTGGCGTCCTGCGCCTGTGCGGGTTTCCCACGGCGGTCTCGGCTCTGCTCGCCCCGGTGGCCGCCCAACTACGCACCCGCCACCCAGCGCTGACCGTGCGGACCGTCGAATCGGAGCCAGCCGCCAGCTTCGACTTGATCTTCGCCGGCCATGCAGACCTCGCGGTCATCGAAGCGATCCCCGACGGCCCCCCACTGACCGATAGCCGGTTCGACCAACAAGCGCTCCTGCGGGACCCGTTCGACCTGCTGGTCCCGGCTGACCACCCGCTCACCGAGCGCGACGCCGTCACCCTGGCCGACGCGGCGCGGGAGCCCTGGGTTCTGGGCATGCCGGGAAGCTCTTCACGCCAGCACGTCCTGGCCGCCTGCAGTGCAGCCGGATTCAGCCCGGGGATCGCCCACGAAGCACGAGAATGGAGCGTCGTGGCCACCCTGGTCGCGTACGGACTCGGCATTGCACTGCTCCCTCGCCTTGTGCAGCTGCCCACCCACCTGGCGACCAAGCGCATCGAACTGGTCGGGCAACCGACGCCGTCCCGCCAGTTCCTAACCTGCATCCGACGGGGCAGCCACGAGCACCCTGCAATCGCGGAGGCGCTGTCCTACCTGCAGAACATGGCCGACGACCTTCCACCGCGGAATTCGGCATAGCAGCGCAGGCGTCCAAGTCGGCCGGACGGGGGTACAACTGAGACCCAAATTGAGCCCCAGAACGCCCCGGCAGGCTCCTGCCGGGGCGATTATGCTGGTGGGGGAGTGCGCCGTCAGGGACTCGAACCCCGAACCCGCTGGTTAAGAGCCAGCTGCTCTGCCATTGAGCTAACGGCGCGAAGAAACTCACCGGCACCTGGCCGGTGCGACGTTGGATACGTTAGCACGGCGCATTTCGGCAACTCGCCGCAGGGGGTGTCGAAGGGAGCTGGGCCGACGCGGGATAGTGAACGCATCGGATGCAACGTGCGACGGAATGAATACGTCGACAGGGCAAGCGCCCACGGCTAGTCGTGGGGAAGATCAACAGCTTGGGGAGACGTCTAATGCGGAACGCGCGGCGGATTGGGTTGGCGGCACTGGGAATGTGCCTGGTCATCGCCGGCTGCGCCACGGTGACGCACGCCGAGGTGAACAACTCGCCGGATGTGGTCTCGCAGCTCACCCCGGATCGTCCCTCGGTATCCCTCACGCTCACTCCCAGCCCGAAATCGCACGACGTCGCACCCGGCAGGGCGGTGACGGCAACCGCCGAGGGCGGGACGTTGACGAAGGTCACGTTGATCGGCGCCGACGGCACCGCCGTCAAGGGCTCGCTCACCGACAACCGCACCACATGGCGCGCGGGGCAGAAGCTCGGCTTCGGCAAGACGTACACGCTGACCGCGCGCGCCGTCGACGATGACGGCCAGCGGCTCGTGAAGCGCTCCCGCTTCACGACGGCCGTTCCCTCGCGGCAGGTGTCGGTGTGGCCCGCCGTCGAGGACGGCGCCACGGTCGGCGTCGGCATGCCGATCTCGTTGCAGTTCAGCGGGCCGGTCGCCAACAAGGCCGTCGTCGAGCGCACCCTGCACGTCAAGACCTCGCCGCAGACCACGGGCGACTTCCACTGGTTCAGCGACAGCTGGGTGGTGTGGCGGCCGAAGGAGCACTGGCAGCCCGGCACGAAGGTCACCCTGGACGCCGAGATCTACGGCAGGCACTTCGGTAACGGTGTTTACGGCGCCCAGGACGTCAGCACCGACATGACGATCGGCAGACAGGTCGTCGCCGTCGCCAACGGCAAGACCCACCAGATGAACGTGTGGATCAACGGCAAGAAGGTCAAGCGGATTCCGATCTCCATGGGCGATCGGAAGCACCCGACGCCGCACGGCACGTACGGCGTGATGGGCGAGTACCACAACTACACGATGGACTCGTCGACCTACGGCGTCCCGGTGAAGTCCCCCGACGGCTACAAGATCAAGATCAAGCTCGCGACGCGGATGTCCTACAGCGGGATCTTCTACCACTCCGCACCGTGGTCGGTCGCGGACCAGGGACACCGCAACGTCAGCCACGGCTGCATCAACATGTCCACTGCCGACGCCCGCTGGCTGATGCGGAACTCGAAGCTTGGTGACTTGATCACGGTGGTCAAGAGCGGCGGCGAACGTCTCGAGCCGACCGACGGGTTCAGCTTCTGGCAGATGCCGTGGCAGAAGTGGCGCAACGGCGGCGTCAGCTGAACCAAGCCTCACCAGCAGAAAGGCCCTCTCCCGCGAACGGGAGACGGCCCCTGACCTGGGGTGAGTAACGGGGCTCGAACCCGCGACCTCCTGGACCACAACCAGGCGCTCTACCTACTGAGCTATACCCACCATGCGGCGCACGTCGCTGACGTGCCGACCCGGAACATCGTAGCCTGCCGCCGGAGCGGCCGGACGTCCGGCCCCTTCGCCCCGGTCACTCGCCCGGGGGCTCGGGCACCGGCGTCGACGTGCTCCCGCGCACGACGTCCTCGGCGACCGCCTTGGCCTCCTCGCTCGACGGACCGGGGTGCCCGACGAACGCGGTGCGGCGGTAGTAGCTGAGCTCGCTGATCGACTCCTTGATGTCGGCGAGCGCGCGGTGCGCGAGACCCTTTTCCGGCTTCGCGTAGTAGATCCTCGGATACCAGCGGCGCACCAGCTCCTTCACCGACGACACGTCGACCATCCGGTAGTGCAGGTGCGCGTCGAGCTTCGCCATGTCGCGCGCGATGTAGCCCCGGTCGGTCGCGATGGAGTTGCCCGCCAGCGGCGCCGTCTTCGGCTCCGGCACGTACGCGCGGATATAGTCGAGCACCTGCTGCTCGGCCTGTTCGAGCGTGACCGTCGAGCGGCGCACCTCGTCGGTCAGGCCCGACGCGGCGTGCATGTCGCGCACGACCTCCGGCATCCCGGCCAGCACGTCGTCGTCGGCGTGGATCACCACGTCGATGCCATCGCCGAGGATGTTCAGGTCGGCGTCGGTGACCAGCGCGGCGATCTCGATCAAGGCGTCCCTGGCGAGGTCGAGGCCGGTCATTTCACAGTCGATCCAGACAAGACGATCGTTCACGGGCCAGACAGTAGCTCACCGTCCGCAACCGCTGCTGGACGCGGGCGGTAGCGTGCTGGCACGCGTTCAGGACGGGAGGTCGGGCGATGGCGGAACCGAGTCGCATCGTGATCGTCGGGGCGGGGCTCGCGGGGGCCACCGCCGCCACGTCGCTGCGCAGGCACGGCTACACCGGCGACCTCCTGCTGCTCGGCGCCGAGCAACACCGCCCGTACGAGCTGCCCGCGCTGTCCAAGAGCGTGCTGCTGCACGACACCGACGAGCCGGACTGGGTCGCGGACGAGAACCACCACGTCAAACACGGCATCGACCTGCGGCGCGGCGTCGAGGTCAACCGGATCGAGCTGGGCGCGCGGACGCTCACCGACGTCACCGGGGCCGAGCACCCCTTCGACCGGCTGTTGCTCGCGACCGGCTCCCGCCCCCGCACGCTCGACGTCCCCGGCGCCGACCTGCCGGGTGTCAGGACGCTGCGCACCCTCGATGACGCCCTCGACCTGCGGTCGGCCATCGAGGACGCCCAGGACGTGCTGATCGTCGGCGCGGGCTGGATCGGCTGCGAGGCCGCCGCCGCGGCGCGCACTCTCGGCGCCGACGTGACCGTCGTCGAGCCGCAGCCGCTGCCGCTCACCACGCTCGGCGACGAGGTCGCGACGGTGTTCCGGGACCTGCACGCCGACAACGGCGTCCGGTGGCGGCTGGCGACCTCGGTGACCGGGTTCTTCGGCGAGGACGCGGTGCGCGGCGCCGAGCTGTCCGACGGCAGCCGGGTCACCGCCGACGTGGTGCTGGTCGCGGTCGGGGCCGCGCCGCGCTCGGAGCTGGCGCGGGCGGCGGGGCTCGAGCTCGCCGACGACGGCGGCATCGACGTCGACGCCGGGCTACGCAGCGCCGCGTCCGACATCTACGCCGCCGGGGACGTCGCCGCGCACTTCCACCCGCGCTACGGCAGGCGCATCCGGGTCGAGCACTGGGCCAACGCGAAGTGGCAGGGCGCGCACGTGGCCGCCAACCTGCTCGGCGCGACCGAGCCCTACACCGCGACGCCGTACTTCTTCACCGACCAGTACGACCTGGGCTGCGAGTACCGCGGCCTGGCCGACCCCGACCTGGACGAGCTCGTGGTGCGCGGCGACCTCGCCGGCCGGGAGTTCATCGCCTTCTGGCGCCGCGCGGGCCGGGTCACCGCCGCCATGAACGTCAACACCTTCGAGGACGGCGACGCGCTGCGAACGCTGGTCGACTCCCGCGCGGAGGTGTCGGCGGAGCAGCTGGCGGAGGGTGATCTCGCGGTGCTCGCCGACGCCGCCGTAGCGTGAGGGCGAGCCCCGCCCACGACGCCGCGACCGCGACCGCCACTCCCAGCCGCACCAGGTCGACGTGCTCGGCCGGATACACCACGCCGGTCAGGTAGGTGTCGATGAACCCGTCCGGCAGCCCGTGCTGGCCGGCCTTCTTGCGGAAGTAGTCCTCCGGCCCGGTCAGCGGGCAGTCCAGCTCGAAGACCACGATGAGGACTCCCCAGGCCACCGCGACCACGTGCGCGACGATCGTGCGGGGCCAGCGCCAGGCGATGAACCCGCCGAGCGTGACGTAGCCGAGGAAGCCGAAGTGCAGCACCATCGTCGCGTCAGCGAGCAGGCGGTACATAACGCCATTGTCCCCGGCCTCGATACAGTGGGAAGACGTATGTCCACTGCATCTTCCGCGGAGTCCCGCGCGCTGCTGCGGCGGCTTGACGACGTGATGCTCCGCGACCGCGTCCGGCTGCGGCGGCGGATCGACGGCACCCGCAAGCTGCGCGACGACCGCAAACGCGAGTCGGTGCTGCGCGCGATCGCGGCCGACATCGACGCCGCCGAGCTGCGGCTCGCTGGCAGGCGCGAGTCGGTGCCGAAGGTGCGCTTTCCCGCCGAGCTGCCGGTCAGCGGGCGCGCCGAGGACATCGCGGCGGCCATTCGCGACAACCAGGTCGTGATCGTCGCCGGCGAGACCGGCTCCGGCAAGACCACCCAGCTCCCCAAGATCTGCCTCGACATCGGCAGGGGAGTGCACGGCACCATCGGGCACACCCAGCCGCGCCGGATCGCGGCCCGGTCGGTGTCCGAGCGCATCGCCAGCGAGCTGGGCACCGAGCTCGGCGACACGGTCGGCTGGAAGATCCGCTTCACCGACCAGGTCGGCGAGAACACGCTGGTCAAGGTCATGACCGACGGCATCCTGCTGGCCGAGATCGGCCACGACCGGCTGCTGCGGCAGTACGACACGCTGATCATCGACGAGGCACACGAGCGCAGCCTCAACGTCGACTTCCTGCTCGGTTACCTCAGGCAGCTGCTGCCGCGCCGCCCCGACCTCAAGGTGATCATCACCTCGGCCACCATCGACCCGGAGCGCTTCGCCGAGCACTTCGCCGCGCCCGACGGCACCCCGGCACCCATCGTGGAGGTCTCCGGGCGCACCTATCCGGTCGAGGTCCGCTACCGCCCGATCACCGACCCCGAAGCCGGAGACAAGGACCGCGACCAGCTCCAGGCCATCTGCGAGGCCGTCACCGAGCTGCGCACCGAGCCACCCGGCGACATCCTGATCTTCCTGTCCGGGGAGCGGGAGATCCGCGACACCGCCGACGCGCTGACCGCCATGGACCTGCCGGGCACCGAGATCCTGCCGCTGTACGCGCGGCTGTCGGCGGCCGAGCAGCACCGGGTGTTCCAGCGGCACACCGGCCGCCGGATCGTGCTCGCCACCAACGTCGCCGAGACGTCGCTGACCGTGCCCGGCATCAGGTACGTCATCGACCCCGGCACCGCGCGCATCTCCCGCTACAGCAACCGGCTGAAGGTGCAGCGGCTGCCGATCGAGCCCATCTCGCAGGCCTCGGCCAACCAGCGCAAGGGCCGCTGCGGCCGCGTCTCCGACGGCGTCTGCGTCCGGCTATACACCGAGGACGACTTCCTCTCCCGGCCCGAGTTCACCGACCCGGAGATCCTGCGCACCAACCTCGCCTCGGTCATCCTGCAGCTCACCGCGGCCGACCTCGGCGACATCGCCGACTTCCCGTTCGTCGAGCCGCCCGACAAGCGCCAGATCGCCGACGGCCTCGCGCTGCTGCGTGAGCTCGGCGCGCTGGAGACGTCCGATGGCGGGAAGCAGCACTCCGCGCATCGGCTCACCCCGGTGGGCCGGATGCTGGCGCAGCTGCCGGTCGACCCGCGCATGGCGCGGATGATCGTGGCCGCTCAGGACAACGGCTGCGTGCACGAGGTGCTCGTCATCGCGGCGGCGCTGTCCATTCAGGACCCCAGGGAGCGCCCCGAAGAGCAGCGGCAGGCCGCCGACGCCAAGCACGCCCGGTTCACCGACCCCAACTCCGACTTCCTGGCCTACCTGTCGCTGTGGGACTACCTGCGCGGGCAGCAGCGCGCGCTGTCCGGCAGCCGGTTCCGCAGGCTGTGCAAGGCGGAATTCCTGCACTTCCTGCGGGTGCGGGAGTGGCAGGACCTCTACAACCAGCTCAGAGACGCCGCCAAGTCGGCCGGGATCAGCGTGGGCAAGCCCGCGGCGAACACCGACTTCAGCGGGCCCGACTACCAGCGGCTGCACGAGAGCCTGCTCGCCGGGATGCTGTCCCACATCGGCCTCAAGGACCCGGAGAAGCGCGACTTCCTCGGTGCGCGCGGCGCCCGGTTCGCGGTGTTCCCCGGCTCGGCGCTGTTCAAGAAGACCCCGCGCTGGGTGATGGCGGCCGAGCTGGTGGAGACGTCGCGGCTGTGGGGCAGGATCGTCGCCCGCATCGAACCGGAGTGGGTGGAACGTCTCGCCGGTCACCTGCTCAAACGCAGCTACGCTGAGCCGCACTGGGAACGCAACCAGGGTGCGGTGATGGCGCTGGAGACCGTCACGCTTTACGGCGTGCCGCTGGCGTCGGGCCGCAAGGTCGGCTACGCGCGGGTCGAGCCGGAGCTGTGCCGGGAGCTGTTCATCCGGCACGCGCTCGTCGAGGGAGACTGGCGCACCGACCACCGCTTCTTCCACGCCAACCGCGAGCTGCTGGACGAGGTCGCCGACCTGGAGAACCGGGCGCGGCGGCGCGACATCCTGGTCGACGACCAGACGTTGTTCGACTTCTACGACGAACGCATCCCGGACGACGTCGTCTCCGCGCGGCACTTCGACGCGTGGTGGAAGAAGGCGCGCCGCGAGCAGCCGGATCTGCTCGACTTCTCGCTGCCGATGCTGGTCAACGAGAGTGCCGCCGAGGTCAGCGAGGCCGACTACCCGCAGCGCTGGCGGCACGGCGACCTCGACCTGACGCTGACCTACCAGTTCGAGCCGGGTGCGTCCGGCGGTGACGCGGACGGCGTCACCGTCCACATCCCGCTCGCGATGCTCAACCAGGTCAGCGCGGACGGTTTCGACTGGCAGGTTCCCGGCTTCCGGGAGGAGTTGGTGACCGCGTTGATCAAGTCGTTGCCGAAGCCGATCCGTCGTGAGCTGGTGCCCGCGCCGGACACCGCTGGCGCGGTGCTCGATCGGCTCGAACCCGCTGGTGATGAGCCGCTGCTCGCCGCGCTGGAACGTGGGCTGTCCGCGTTGCGCGGCGTCGAGGTCCGGCCGGACGACTGGGACCTCGCGAGGGTGCCGGACCACCTGCGGATGACGTTCCGCATCGTTGACGAGCGCGGTCGCCGGGTAGCGGAGGGCAAGGATCTCGACGCGCTACGGCGGGAGCTGGCGCCGAAGCTGCGCGGCCAGCTCTCGCGTGCCGCCGAGAAGCTGGAGCGCCGGGGCGTGCGCGACTGGGACTTCGAGCGGCTGCCCGCGTCGTTCGAGGGGCGTTCCGGCGGCAAGCGCGGCAAGCCGGTCAAGGGCTACCCGGCGCTGGTCGACGCGGGTGACTCGGTGGACGTCACGGTGCTCGCGACCGAGCACGAGCAGCGGGAGGCGATGTGGCAGGGCACGAGGAGACTGGTGCTGCTGCGGGTCGGCTCGCCGCGCAAGGCGTTGCGGCGGACGCTGTCCAACACCGCGAAGCTGGAGCTGGCGCAGAACCCGCACGGCGGCGTGTCCGGGCTGCTCGACGACTGTGTGAACTGCGCGTTGGACGTCGTCATCGCCGAGGCGGGCGGGCCCGCGTGGGACGCCGAGGGGTTCGAGGGGCTGGTCGCGGCGGCGCGCTCGCACCTGGAGCCGACCGTGGTCGAGACGATGGAGCGGGTGCGACGGGTGCTGGTGGCGTGGCGCTCGGCGCAGCTCGCCGTGAAGCACACCGACGGCCCGGGCTTCGGCGACGCGCTCGCCGACGTGTCGGCGCAGCTCGACGAGCTGGTCTACGACGGGTTCGTCACCGCGACCGGGTTCGACCGGCTGCCGGATCTGGTGCGGTACCTGACGGCGGTCGAGCGGCGGCTGGAGCGGCTGCCACGGGACCTGGAGCGGGACACGCATCGGATGCGCACCGTGCTCGCGCTGACCGACGAGTACCGGGCGCTGCTGGCCGACACGCCCGCCGAGGACGAGGCCGCGCGGGCGCGGCTGGCCGAGATCCGCTGGATGCTGGAGGAACTGCGGGTGAGCCTGTTCGCGCAGACTCTCGGCACCGCGTACCCGGTATCGGAGAAGCGCGTCCAACGGGCGTTGGACGCGGTGGGTTAGGCGTCGCTCGCGGGACGATCGAGGAGCTCGATCGGCACGATGCGGACGGGGTAAGGACGGGTGGTGTCGAACGGCTCCGCGCCGGACACCTTGGCGACTTGCTGATAGTTCCCGTCGGTGTCCAGCTCGAAGACGGTCATGGCCGGGCCGTCCGGGTCGATCACCCAGTAGCTGGGTATGCCGAGGCGTTCGTACACGGCCTTCTTGGTGTTCAGGTCGTGGATGCTGGTGCTGGGCGAGAGCACCTCGACGACGAGCAGCGGCGGGACGGGGAGGTCCTTCTCGGTGAAGTCCTGGTCTCTCGCCACGAGCACGTCGGGCTGTAGCTCGATCGCGTCGCCGTGATGCACCGCGAACGGCGCGCCGATGACGTCCAGCGGAGACGGACACGCGACTTCGAGCGCATGATGGAGGTGATATGTGATCTTCTGGTGTCGTCTTCCTGGCGCGGGGCTCACGATGAGCACCCCGTCAATGAGCTCATAGCGGCGACCGTCATCCGGCATCCCCTCCAGGTCGTGCACCGTCAGGGGGCGCGACCCGGGTGTCGGGCTGGGATCGGTCGTCGCGGTCATACCCACCATGGTGCCCTCCTTTCGTCGGTTCGACCAGATATAACCACGGGGCACCGACAGTGTTCGGCCAGATGACGACGCGGTGGGTTAGCCCATCTCGCCTCGTTATCGGCGTCCGAACCGATTAGTGTCAGCGGTGACGTCCAGACGGCAGCGACGGAGGTGCGGCGAATGATCCTGTCCCTTGCCAAGAAGGTCGCCTCGAAGGCAGCTGTCACCGTGCAGAGCGCCATGGTGCTGCGCCGGGCCGGCCTGGTCGGCAGGCCGGACGAGAGCATTCGGTCGCTCCTCGCGGTGCACAAGGTCGGCCCGTTCGCGGGCGCCATCTCGATCGGCGCGCAGCGTGACGCCGGCGCCGTGGCCATTGTCGACGAGATCGGCGAGCTGACCTACGGACAGATCGACCGCCGGTCCAACGCGCTCGCGCGGGCGTTGTCGCAGCGCGGCGTCGGCTCGGGCACCGTCGTGGCCGCACTGTGCCGCGACCACCGCGGCCTGGTCACCATGATGGCGGCGACCGGCAAGCTCGGCGCCCGGCTGCTGCTGCTCAACACCGGCTTCGCCAAGCCGCAGCTCGCCGACGTCGCCCGCCGCGAACAGGTCTCGCTACTGATCTACGACCAGGAGTTCACCGGGCTGCTCGACGCGGTCGACCCTTCGGTCGAGCGGTGTCTGGCGTGGGTGGACGACGAACCGCCCATCGGCGCCGACACGCTCGACGCGCTGATCGCGGGCACCGCCGACCGGCCCATGCCGAGCCCCGACCGCCCCGGCGGGTTCATCCTGCTGACCAGCGGCACCACCGGCACGCCGAAGGGCGCGCCGAGGGAGAAGACGTCGCCGCTGTCGTCGGCGCAGCTGCTCGACCGGGTTCCGCTCCGCCCGGACCAGCCGATGCACATGGCGGCGCCGATGTTCCACGGCACCGGCCTGTCGCAGGTGCTGCTCGCGTTCGCGCTGGGCAACACGGTGGTGCTGCGCCGCCGGTTCGACCCGGAGGAGACGCTGCGGGTGGTGGCGGAGCACCGATGTGCGGTGCTGGTCGTGGTGCCGACGATGCTGCAGCGGATCATCGACCTCGGGCCCGAGGTGCTCGGCAAGTACGACACCTCGTCGCTG
>WHUB01000098.1:0-3253 GCA_009377395.1 Actinophytocola sp.
GTGCTCGCCGAGGCCGAGCGGCGCGAGGTGCGGTGCGCGTTCGAGCCGGAGCCGGGCATGTTCGTCGACACCCTCGCCGGGGTCGCGGAGCTGCGCCGCAGGCTCGGCGACCCTGATCGGCTGGCGGTGACCGTCGACATCGGACACTGCGTGTGCAACGAACCGGCCCCGCCGCAGGACTGTGTCCGCGAGACCGGTTCGCTGCTCGGCAACGTGCAGGCCGACGACATGCGGCCCGGCGTGCACGAGCACCTCGAGTTCGGCGAGGGCGACGTCGACCTGCCCGCCACGCTCGGCGCGCTGCTCGACGTCGGCTACGCCGGTCTGGTCAGCGTCGAGCTGCCCAGGCATTCGCACGCCGCCCCAGCCGTCGCCGCGCGGTCGCTCGACGCGCTGCGCACCGCTGCGGCATCGGCGGTGACCCGATGACCGACCTGCTCGACAAGACAGCGCGCGACCGGCTGGCCGAGCTGATCGACGAGGTCACGGCGACCCCGGCGCGGATCGCGGTGCTGTTCCCGGCCGTGGCCCGCGCCGTCGCACGCGGGCCTGCCGACCCGGACGACCCCGACGGGCTGCGCACGCCCCGCGTCGAGGACACCGCCAGGGTGGCGCTGCTCCGCGCCGCGGCGCAGGGCTGGGACCGCGCCAGCCTCGCCAGAGAGGTGACCGCGCTGTACCGGCACGGCGACGCCGACGAGAAGCGCGCCGTGCTGCGTGCCCTCGACCACCTCGACCTCGCCGACGCGGCACTCGACCTGGTCGGCGACGCCTTGCGGAGCAACGACACCCGGCTGATCGCGGCGGCGCTCGGGCCTTACGCGGCCCGGCACCTCGACGCACATGGCTGGCGGCACGGCGTGCTCAAGTGTCTGTTCACCGGCGTGCCGCTGGCCGCGGTGTCCGGCATCGCCGAACGCGGCGACGCCGAGCTGGCCCGCATGGTCGAGGGCTTCGCCGCCGAACGCCGTGCGGCGGGCCGCGACGTCCCCGATGACGCCAGCTGGCTGCTGGATCGGCTCGACAAGGAGAACTGATGCGCATCTTCGACCCCCACATCCACATGACCTCCCGCACCACCGACGACTACGAGGCCATGTACGCCGCCGGAGTCCGCGCCGTCACCGAACCGGCGTTCTGGCTTGGCCAGCCCCGCACCAGCGCCGCGTCGTTCTACGACTACTTCGACTCGCTGGTCGGCTGGGAACGCTTCCGCGCCGAGCGGTTCGGCATCCGCCACCACTGCACCATCGCGCTCAACCCCAAGGAGGCCAACGATCCCCGCTGCGCCGGGGTGCTCGACGTGCTGCCCCGTTACCTCGCCAAGGACGGCGTGGTCGCGGTCGGCGAGGTCGGGTTCGACTCGATGACCGCCGCCGAGGAGAAGGCGTTCGCCCGGCAGCTCGAACTGGCCGCCGAGCACGACCTTCCGGTGCTGGTGCACACCCCGCACCGCGACAAGGTCGAGGGCACCCGCCGCAGCCTGGAGCTGGTGGCCGCGTCCGGACTGCCGCCGGAGCGGGTGCTCATCGACCACCTCAACGAGGTCACCGTCGGCCTGGTGGCGGATTCCGGTTGCTGGCTGGGCTTTTCCATCTACCCGGACACCAAGATGGACGAACACCGCATGGTGCGCATCCTCGCGGACCACGGTCTCGACCGGATGATCGTCAACTCCGCGGCCGACTGGGGCCGCAGCGACCCGCTCAAGACGGCCAAGACCGGGCGGGCGATGCGCGAGGCCGGGTTCAGCGAGGACGACGTCGACCGGTTGTTGTGGCGCAACCCGGTCGAGTTCTACGGCCAGAGTGGACGGTTGCTGCTCGACCCGGTCGATGCCGACCAGGCGGCGACGTTCGAAGGCAACTCGGTGCTGCGCGGACAGCGGCCGGAGTAGGGCGGCCGCCATGCGTTTCAGCCACCGCGACGGCAGCCGCGTCCACCTCGCCTACTGCACCAACGTCCATCCCGCCGAGGACATCGACGGGCTGCTGCGGCAGCTCCGGGTGTTCGGCGGCGGTATCCGCGCCGAGCTCGGCGTCGACCGGCTCGGCGTCGGGCTCTGGCTGCCCGCGCCGCTCGCCGCGCACCTCGACGGTCATCCCGACCTCGACCGGCTGCGGACCACACTGGACGATCACGGGCTCGAGGTCGTCACCCTCAACGCGTTCCCGTACCAGGGGTTCCACGCGCCGGTGGTGAAGAAGGCGGTCTACAGCCCGGACTGGGTCGAGACCCGCCGCCTCGACTACACGCTGACCTGCGCCCGGGTGCTGGCCCGGCTACTGCCGGACGACGCCGCGCGAGGCAGCATCTCCACCGTGCCGCTGGCGTGGCGGGCACCGTGGTACTCCGACCGGCGGCTGCGGGCGCGTGAGCTGCTCGACCGGCTCGCCGACGGGCTCGGCAAGCTGGCAGCCGAGACCGGCAGGCCGATCCGGGTCGGGCTGGAGCCCGAGCCCGGCTGCGTGGTCGAGACCACCGACGACGCGATCGAGCAGTTGACCGGCGTCGACACCGACCACATCGGACTCTGCCTCGACGCCTGCCATCTCGCGGTCGGGTTCGAGGACCCGGGGTCGGCGGTACGGCGGCTCACCGAAGCCGGACTGCCCATCGTGAAGACGCAGGCGTCGGCGGCGCTGCACGCGGCCGCACCGGCCGACACCGCCACCCGGCAGGCGCTGTCCGGCTACGCGGAGGATCGCTTCCTGCACCAGGTACGAGAGCGCGGAGCCCGCGTGCAAGGACGCGACGACCTGCCCGAGGCGGTCGAGGACCGTCGTGCGCTGCGTGGCGAGGGGCCGTGGCGGGTGCACTTCCACGTGCCGATCCACCAACGCCCGCAGCCACCGTTGGAGTCCACTCAGGACGCACTCGGCGGCACGCTGGACGCGCTGCTCGGCGGGCCGGTCGCGCTGACCGACCACGTGGAGCTGGAGACCTACACCTGGTCGGTGCTGCCGGAGTCGCAGCGGCCCGGCAGCGACGCCGAGCTGGTCTCCGGCCTGGCGGGCGAGCTGCGCTGGGTCGCGAACCGACTGCGGCACGCCGGATTGGAGTACATCGCGTGAACAAGATCCTCTTGCTCAACGTCGTCGGCCTGACGCCGAGGCTGCTTCAGCATGCGCCCCGGCTGCGGGCGCTCGCCGACAGCGGCTGGCAGTCGCCGTTGGAGACCGTGCTGCCCGCCGTGACCTGCTCGGTGCAGTCCACCATGCTCACCGGGCTCGCCCCGCGCGAGCACGGCATC
>WHUB01000098.1:3263-12057 GCA_009377395.1 Actinophytocola sp.
GGCGAGGTCTACCTGTGGCGGCAGCACAACCGGCTGGTGACCGGCGAGAAGGTGTGGGAGACCGCCAGGCGCGCCAGACCCGGCTATCGCGCGGCCAACGTGTGCTGGTGGTACGCCATGGGCGCGAGCACCGACTGGACCATCACGCCGAGGCCGGTCTACCACGCCGACGGCCGCAAGTCGCCGGACTGCTACGCCCGCCCGCCGGAGCTGCACGACGAGCTGACCGAGGCGCTCGGTGAGTTCCCGCTGTTCAACTACTGGGGACCGACGGCCTCGCTGCGGTCCAGCGAGTGGGTGGTGGCCGCCGCGAGGCGGCTGTTGCCCGAGGCCGATCTGACCCTGGCCTACGTCCCGCACCTCGACTACGACCTGCAACGTCACGGCCCGGACAGCCCGGAGGCCCTCGCCGCCGTGCGTGACGTCGACCGCGCTGTCACCCCGCTGCTCGACGAGGCGCAGGCGCGGGACGCGACGGTCGTCGTGGTGAGCGAGTACGGCATCACGCCGGTGGACCGGCCGGTCGGCGTCAACCGGATGCTGCGGGAGTCCGGCCTGCTCGACGTCTACACCCAGCACGGCATGGAGTACCTGGACCCGTGGACGTCGCGGGCGTTCGCCGTCGCGGACCACCAGGTCGCGCACGTCTACGTCGCGAACCCGGCCGACGTGGCGCCGGTCGCGAAGCTGTGCCGGGACCTGCCCGGCGTCGACCTGGTGCTCGACCGCGAGGCGCAGACGGAGTTCGGCATCGACCACCAGCGGGCCGGGGAGCTGGTGCTGGTCGCGGCGCGCGGCGCGTGGTTCACCTATTACTACTGGCTCGATGACGCGCGGGCGCCCGACTTCGCGCGCGGCGTCGACATCCACCGCAAGCCCGGTTACGACCCGGCCGAGCTGTTCCTCGACCCGGCCGACCCGACGGTGAAGTTGCGCGCGGCGCTGGGGCTCGCCCGCAAGAAGCTGGGGCTGCGGTACGCGATGAACGTCGTCCCCATGAGCGGGCGCTGGGTCAAGGGCAGTCACGGCAGGCTGCCGGACGACCCGCTCGACGGTCCGGTGCTGCTGTGCGGTGACCGCGCCGCGCGGCGAGACCGGATCGCCGCCGCCGACGTCCGCGACCTCGTGCTGGAACTGGCCGGGCTCAGTCCGGCCGGGTGAACAGGTGCCGGCTGACGGCCCGGAAGGACTCGGCCGGATCGGCGTCCCGCTCGATGCTGCCGCCCTGCCACAGCGTGGCGAAGCCGTGCGCGAGCGACCACGCCGCCAGCACGGCGGGGCGTGAGTCGTCGCCCGTGGCGACGGTGTCCACCCCGCCGCGCAGCAGCCCTGCGGTGCGCTCGCGTGCCGCGACCAGCTCCGGCGCGTCGTCGTGGCAGAGGTCGCGGCGGAACATCACCTCGAAGTGGGCCGGGTGGTCTATCGCGAACCGCACGTAGGCGACGCCCAGCTCGCGCAGCTCGTCCGGCCGGCCGACGGCCTTGGTCAGGTACTCCGCCAGCAGGCTGAAGCCGTCGACCGCGATCGCGGTCAGCAGGCCGCTCTTGTCGCCGAAGTGGTGCGCGGGCGCGGCGTGCGACACCCCGGCCCGGCGAGCCAGGTCGCGCATGCTGATCGCCGCCGGGCCGTCGGTGCCGATGACGTCGAGCGCCGCGTCGAGCACGGCCCGGTGCAGATCGCCGTGATGGTAGGAGCGTTCGGTCATGGGGAGAGCCTACGTCAAATCTAGTCATTGACAAGTTCTCGGCACTCCGGTTATCTAGACAGCGACAAGATTCCTTCGGAGACGAGAAGGTGACGACGATGTCCGACGCCGTTGACCTCGGCATGGTGCGGCAACTGTGGCGCCTGCTCGAACCGGTGCACGCCGTGCTCTACTACGCGCCCGAGGCGTTCGAGGAAGCCGAGGCCATCGGCTATCCGATCGACACCCGCTGGCCCAGCTACTTCGCGTGGCGCGCGGCACCGCTGGGCGATGCGAGCACGGAGCTGGTCACCGCGACGTTCTACAGCTTCTGGCCCGGCATGATCGCCCGCTACGTGCCCGCGGTCTGGGAGGTGGCCGGCGCGACCAAGGTGCTCGCCGCGCGGCAGCGCGCCGTCGACCGCGCGCTGCGTGCCATTCTCGGCGACCGCATCGACTCGCCCGAGCTGGCCGAGGCGGCCGGGCTCGCCCGGCGCGCCGCGACGGCCGCCGGCACGGCCGGACGTCCGCTCGCGGCGGCGAACGCCGCGCTGCCCTGGCCGGACGAGCCGCACCTCGTGCTGTGGCAGGCCGCGACCGTGCTGCGCGAGCACCGAGGCGACGGGCACATCGCGGCGCTGCTCACCCATGGGCTCGACCCGTGCGAGGCGCTGGTGTCGTTCGCCGCCGTCGGGGCCGCGGAGCCAGCGGTCGCCAGCCGGGAGTGGAGCGACGCCGACTGGCGCGCCGCGAGCGACCGGCTCGCCGAGCGTGGCTGGATCGGCCCCGGCGGGGAGGTGACCACGGTCGGCACCGAGGGCAGGGACGCGGTGGAGCGGCTGACCGACGAGCTGGCCGCGCCGCCATGGCGGGCGCTGGGCGCCGCGGACGCCGGGCGGCTCGCCGAGCTGGTCATGCCGATGACCATGGCCGTCGTCGGCGCGGGCATCCTGCCGCAACGCAGCACGCTCGGCCTCGGCAGGTAGCCGTCCGGCGGCGGGCGCTAGCATCGCCGGGCCAGGCGAAACCGATGTGACCGACAGGAGCGAGGGTGGTGCGTACCGGCGCGGCTCCACTGGCCACGGGCCGCATTGGAGCCGTGATCAGCAGGTTGCTGCCCTCCCGTGGCCATCCGTCGCGCACGGTGCTGGTCGGTTTCGCCGGCGCGATCGCGTTCGGGACGTTCCTGCTGCTCACCCCGTTCGCCACCGAGTCAGGACAGTCGGCGGGCCTGGTGACGGCGTTGTTCACGGCCACGTCGGCGGTCTGCCTCACCGGGCTGATCGTCGAGGACACCCCGGAGTACTGGTCCACCTTGGGCGAGGTCGCCATCATGCTGCTGATCCAGATGGGCGGCCTCGGCATCATGACCATGGCCTCACTGCTCGGGCTGCTGGTGGGGCGGCGGTTCGGCCTGCGGATGCAGATGACGGCGCAGACGGAGACCAAGAGCCTCAGCCTCGGCGAGGTCCGCACGGTGATCTCCGGCGTGATGCTGATGAGCCTGCTGTTCGAGTTCGTCCTCGCCGTCGTGCTCACGCTGCGGCTCATGACCGGCTACGGCGAGGACATCGGACGGGCGGCGTACCTCGGCCTGTTCCACGCCGTGTCCGCGTTCAACAACGCCGGTTTCGCGCTGTACTCGGACAGCCTGATGGGCTTCGTGACCGACCCGTGGATCATGGTGCCGGTCGCCGTCGCCGTCATCGCGGGCGGCATCGGCTTCCCGGTGCTGTTCGAGCTGGCCCGCAGGGCGCGGCCGCGCCAGTGGACGCTGCACACCAAGGTCACCCTGCTGACCACGGCCGTGCTGCTCGTCGGCGGGTTCGGGTTCATCACCGTCGCCGAGTGGTCCAACCCGGACACCATGGGTCCGCTCGGCGTGCCAGGCAAGCTGCTCGCCGGGTTCTTCGGCGCCGTCATGCCGCGCACGGCGGGGTTCAACGCGCTCGACATCGGCGAGATGAACTCGACGACGCTGCTGGTGCACGACGTCCTGATGTTCATCGGCGGCGGCAGCGCCGGCACGGCCGGTGGCATCAAGGTCACCACGTTCGCCCTGCTCGGCTTCGTCATGGCGGCCGAGGTGCGGGGCGAGACCTCGGTGCACGTGCTGGGCCGCAAGCTCCCCGCCACGGTGCAGCGGCAGGCGCTGACCATCGCGCTGATCGGGGTCGGCGCGGTCATGCTGGCCACCATCGTGATGCTGGCGATCACCCGGCTCCGCCTGGATGACGTGCTGTTCGAGGTGGTGTCGGCGTTCGGCACGGTCGGCCTGTCCACCGGCATCACCGACTCGCTGCCGATCGCGGGCCAGCTCATCATCACGCTGCTGATGTTCATCGGCAGGCTCGGCCCCGTTACCGCGGCCGCCGCGTTGGCACTGCGCGACCGGCCACGGCGTTACGAACTGCCGGAAGGACGCCCCATCGTCGGCTGACCCGCTAACGGCGAAGCTCCCAACCGCTACTGTGTGCTGGTGACGGTGGACGAGGGCCGAGGCATGACACCGCGCCGCTGGGTGCGGGTCCTGCTCGCCGCCGCCTGCTTCGCCTTCTTCCTGATCTACTCGCTCTTCGTCGGGGGCATGACCGGGTGGAGCTTCCTCGAGCCGGGGCCGGCCCGGCTGCGGGACAGCGCGGGCGGTCTCGTGATCGCCGCGATCCTGGGTCTGATCGGCATCGGCGGCGCGCGGCTGATCCTGGGGTGGCGACTGCTGTCGCCATGGCTGCTGCTCGCGCTGCCGATCCCGATCCTGTTCGGCATCGACGCCCTCGGGCTCTGGTGAGGCGCTGGGCCATCCGAGTGACGTGAGTCACTTTTCGAGCGCAATTCGCGAACGACTCAGCGGAGGGCCGCGATCGCGCCGCCCTCAATCTCGCGCTGAGAAAGGCACACCCATGTCCTTACCACGAAGGCTGCTCATCGCCGCGGCGGCGGCAGCCCTGTTGCTCACTCCGGGAGTCGCGATCGCGCACCCGGACGAGGATCACGACGACGCGCCTGGCGAGGCAGGCAGTTACACCGAACGGGTCAGCACGAAGAACCTCCACGCACTCGGCCACAGCGCACACCCGGCGCAGTTCCTCGGTGTGCCCGCCGCCGAACGCACGGTCAGCTCGGACATCGCGTTCTGGGGTGACCTGGCGATCCACGGCAACTACAACGGGTTCCGGGTCGTCGACGTCTCGGAGCCGGGTGCCCCGCAGCTCGTCTCGCATCCGAAGTGCAACGGCGACCAGGGCGACATCGTCGTCTGGGACGACCTCGTGGTGCGCTCGTGGAACTCGCCCGCCCCTGCTGGCAGGTTCTGTATGGGCGAGCCGGTCCCGGTCGGCTTCGAAGGGGTGCATCTCTTCGACATCAGTAACCCGGCCAGCCCGCAGCTCATCGGCGCGGTCGAGTTCAGCGAGGCGGGCGCGGCGACGCGCGGCACGGCCGACGGCTGCGGCTCGCACACCCAGACCGTCGCGCCCGATCTCGCCAACGACCGTCTGATCATCTACAGCAACAACTCGTCCGGCAGCGACAGGCCGATCTGCGACACCATCAACGTGCTCGAGGTGCCGTTGGACGAGCCGAGGAACGCGTCGCACATCGGTTACGTGCCGCTCACCGGCGGCTCGCTCGGCAGCAACAACGGCTGTCACGACGCGGGCGTGATCCTCGGTGACGTCAACAAGCTGGCCTGTGCCAGCGGGCACGCGACCAACGTGTTCTCGATCGGCGCTCCCGGCGGCGGCAGCCTGGCGAACCCGCAGTTCCTCTACACCGTCGAGGAAAGCGACGCGGCGGGCAACAAGGTCGGCGTCGGCGGCCGGTGGCACTCGGCGACGTTCACCTGGGACGGCGAGGTGCTGGTGCTCGGCTGGGAGCCGGGCGGCGGCGCCGCACCGGAGTGCGAGGCCAGTGACCCGGCGATCAAGAAGAGCATGTTCTTCTACGACGCCGACACCGGCGCGAAGCTCGGCCAGTGGACGCTGCCGCGGCCGCAGACCGAGACGGAGAACTGCACCATCCACAACTACAACATGGTGCCGTTGCGCAGCGGGCGTTACGTCGCGGTCGGCGGCCACTACCAGGCAGGCACCTGGGTCGTCGACTTCACCGACCCGGCGAACGCGAAGACCGTCGCGTTCTCCGACCCGTCACCGGTCGAGCCGCCCAACCTCGCCGGTGCCTGGTCGACGTACTGGTACGACAACTTCATCTACGAGTCGGAGATCCAGAGTGGACTGAACGTGTTCCGGCTCGCCGACAAGCGCGTCGTCGGCGCGATGAAGCTGGGTCACCTCAACCCACAGACGCAGGAGTTCTCGCTGCCGTAACACCGATCCTGGTAGCTCCCCGGGCATGCCCGGGGAGCTACCACGGGACCTCGAACGTCTGGTGGTAGGCGATGCCCTGGTTGTCCATCCGCTGCCCTTGCTTGGCGAGCCGGTCGCTGAAGTCTGGCCACGCCGTGTCGGCGGTGCTCGACCAGCCGACCTCGGCGATCGCTTGCAACCGCGGGAACGCCATCCGCTCGATCTCGGACTCGGTGGTCACCAGCTCGGTCCACAGTGGAGCCTCCACGCCGAGTACGGCGTCCTCGCCGACTCCGGCGAGTGCGGTGGCCGGGTCCCAGTCGTACGCGGTTCGCACGTCGATCACCCCGGCCCACGAGTTGCCCCACCGGTTGGACTGCTCGTACTTCATGTCCAGGTAGGTCTTGTCCGCGGGCGACATGAGCACCTGATGGTCGGTCGCGGCCGCGCGCCGGGTCGGCTGGTTCTTGTCCTCGATCCGCCAGTACTGGATCACGCCGTCCGCCGGCACGTCCGCGTTGGCGAACTCGTGCCAGCCGATGGGCTGCTTGCCCGCCTCGCGCACCATCGGCAGCACCTTGCCGAAGAACGTGCGGTAGTCGGCGTCGCTCGTGCTCTGTGCCTCGTCGCCGCCGACGTGCAGATACGGGCCGGGTGTCAGCTCGGCGACCTGGTTGATGACGTCGCGGACGAAGTCGTAGGTGACGTCCTTGCCAATGCATAGCGAGGAGAACCCGACGCTGGTGCCGGTGTAGGGCTTCGGCGTCGTGCCGTCGCAGTTGAGCTTGGCGTAGGAGGTCAGCGCGGCGTTGGTGTGGCCGGGCATGTCGATCTCCGGCACGATCGTGACGCCGCGCGACTCGGCGTACGCCACGATCTCCCGGTACTCCTGCTGGGTGTAGAAGCCACCCTCGCCGCCGCCGACCTCGTTGCGGCCGCCGACCTCGGTGAGCCTGGGCCAGCCGTCGATCTGGATGCGCCAGCCCTGGTCGTCGGTGAGGTGCAGGTGCAGGTAGTTGATCTTGTACTGGGCGATGCGGTCGATGTAGCGCTTCACCACGCCGACGCCGAAGAAGTGGCGGGCGACGTCGAGCATCGCGCCTCGGTAGCGGAACCGGGGCTCGTCCTCGATGGTGCCGCCGGGCAGCGCCCAGTCGCGTTGGATGACCTGGCCGCTCTCGATGTCGGCGGGCAGTAGCTGGCGCAGCGTGTGCGCGCCGTTGAACAGCCCCTGCCTGCCCGCGGCGCTCACCGTCACGCCGTCCCGGGCGATGTCGAGCCGGTAGTTCTGGTCGGTCGGGCTGCCACTGTCACGTTGGATGAACTGGATGCTGTTGGCTTCGGGCTCACCGCCGGTCACGACCTCCATCGGGAAGCCCGTCGCCTGCCGCAGGACGTCGGCGAGGTACCCGGCGGCCGCCGTCGCCCCGGTCTCGGTGCCGGGCACCGAGATCACGGTGTCCTCGGTGAGCTGGAAGTGCTCGGTCGTGTCGGAGTCCACCGACGTCGGAGCGGGGATGACGTCCGTCAGCAACGGGGTGTCGGCGGGCAGCCGCACCGGCTCCGGCGGCGCCGTCGTGGTCGGCGGCGGAGGCGACGTCGCCTGGGCGGTGACCGACGACGCCGTGCCCTGCGTCGGGGTGTCGTTGGTACATCCACTGACCACTAGGCTCACCACTAGACAGCTCAGGAGGATCGCGGCGCGTCGTGACATTATCCTCGCTCGCACACGCCTATCGCACCATGCGGCTACAGTCCGCGCGTTGCTGGGGCCGCTCATGCGGGCGGCGACGTAGTGTGGGCCGGGTTGCGGTGTCGTGCGCGAAGTCCTGTCCGGTAAGGAGAATTCGTGGACCTGTTCTCGGACCTCGCGAGCTGGCTGCTCGTGTTCTCGAGACAGCTGTTCGGTCCGGGTATCTGCCCTGGTGACTGGGTCTGGGCCACCGGCACGGCCGGTGCCTTGATCGCCTTGCTGCCGATCTTCGGCGCGATCGCCATCAGCGTCGTCCGCAAGTTCACCGGCAACATCTACTCTCTTGGGACGCTGAGCGTGTTCGGCGCGATCAGCGTGCTGTTCGTCGCCGTGCTGCCGTGGATCCTGATGACCGGAGTGTCCGAGACGTTCCGGCTGGTGCAGGCCGGCGGCACCGGGGGCCTGACCAAGCGCCAGGCGAGCACGCTGCACACGACCTACTGTGACTTCGTCGGCGACCAGAGTATCTACCTCGGTAGGGGTCCCGGCGTGTTCGACACGCTGTTCTACCCCGGTGGCAACGAGCTCGCGTACGGCTTCTACCTCGGCACGCTGGTGGGGCTGCCGGTGCTGGCGCTGATCTTCGTGATGCTGCAGGCCAGGCTCGCCTTCCGCCGGGGGCCTGGGTGGCCCGCCAGGATCTTCTGGGGCTCGTTCGTCGGTCTGGTCCTGCTCAGCGTCACCGTGAACGCCAACGCCGCGATCCATCTGTGGCTCGGGTTCCTGCCGGTCACGGTGCTCGGGCTGGTGCCGATCGCGCTGGTCGGCGCGCCGAGCTGGGGCGCCATCCGCAGGGCGGACATGCGCAAGGCGAAGCGGGAGGCGATGCCGCCACTGCCCGCCGAGGCGCGGGGACAGCCTCCGCCGCCGGCAGGTCAGTACCCGGCGACGGCGGTGGCGCCGGTGCCGGGTCAGTCGGTCGGCGCGCTTCCGGCTGCCGTGTCTGCCAGCGCGCCGTCGGACGCGCGGTACCAGCGGACCCGCAGGCTGGGACACGGTGGTTTCGGCACGGTGTGGCAGGCGTACGACAGTCAGCTCGACCGCACGGTC
>WHUB01000099.1 GCA_009377395.1 Actinophytocola sp.
AGCACCACGGCGGCACCGAGGACGTGCGCGGTGTGCCGCCGCAGATCCAGCCGACCCCCGGGTTGCCGGAGCGCAAGGGGGAGCAGCGCCGCAAGGAGCGGGTGCTGCGCAACCTCGCTTCGCTGCCCGCGCACGCGCAGAGCAGCATCGTCGACTCCCTCACGCCGGACGAGCAGCAGCGTTACGGGGTGTCGGCGCGCTCAGCGTGACAGCAGCGACGCCACCTGGTCCGGGGCGAGCGCGTGGTCGATCACCATGAACGCCGCGCCGGAGACGCCCGCCTCGTCGCCGGAGGCGGACTGCACGATCCGCAGGTTCTGCGTCGCCAGCGGCAGCGACCGCTGGTAGACGGCCTCCCTGACTCCGGCGATGAGGTGTTCGCCCGCCTGTGACAGCGCGCCGCCGACGGCGAGCACCGACGGGTTGAACAGGCTCACCGCCGTCGCCAGCACCTCCCCGATGTCGCGGCCCGCCTGCCGGATCTGGTGCAGCGCGGGCACCGAGCCGTTCCGCGCGAGCGTGACCACGTCGCCGCTGCTCGCGGCGGGCACACCGAGTTCGGTCAGCTTGGCCGCGATCGCCGCGCCGCTGGCCACGGCCTCGAGGCAGCCGACGTTGCCGCAGCGGCAGAGCACCTCGGTGTCGTGCGGCACCCGCACGTGGCCGAGGTCGCCGGCCGCGCCCTGCGAGCCTCGGTGCAGCCGGCCGTAGCTGATGAGCCCGCTGCCGATCCCGGTCGCGACCTTGACGAAGATCATGTGCGCGTATTCGGACCAGTGGCCGCGGTACTCGCCGAGCGCCATGATGTTGACGTCGTTGTCGACCAGGGTCACGGCGCCGAGCTCGCCCCGCACGAACGCGGGCACGTCGAAGCCGTCCCAGCCGGGCATGATCGGCGGGTTGGCCGGCTTGCCGGACTGGTGCTCGACCGGGCCGGGCAGCCCGATGCCGACACCGAGCAGGTCGTCGCTGGTTCGGTCGGCCCTGGTGAGCAGCTCCCTGCCACGTTTGCACACCTCGCGCAGCACCACCTCGGGGCCGTCCGCGATGTCGAGCTTCTTGTCCTGCTCGACGAGCACCGTGCCCGCGAGGTCGGTCACCGCGAGCTTGGCGTGTGTGGCGCCGATGTCGGCGGCGAGCACCACTCGCGCGGCGGGGTTGAACGCGAACATGGTCGGCGGCCGTCCGCCGGTCGAGCTGGCCTTGTCGGTGAACCGCAGCAGGCCGGAGCCGAGCAGGGTGTCGATCCGTTCGGCGACGGTCGAGCGGGACAGGCCGGTCTCCGCGGCGAGGTCGGCACGGGTGCGTGGCCGTCCGTCCCGCAGGAGCTGGAACAGCGTCGCCGTGCCTGCCGGAGGCAGGTCGCCCCGAGTCATGTGTCCGTCCTTCCTTCCCAGCTCAGCGTCAGGATCTGTTGTTTCAACAGTAGAACATCCTGGCCTTCTCGCATCCTGACGCGTCCATTTGAGTGACCGTCGGCCAACTTCTGCTTGACGATACTGCAAAAGTAGCTCTAAGGTTCCGGCTCATGGAAACGTCGACGGAGACGCGGCTCACACCGGAGCCGGACGCCACCGAGCCGCTGCTGCGGATGCGCGGCATTGTCAAGCGTTTTCCGGGGGTTCGCGCCCTGGATGGGATCGACATCGAGGTCCGTGCTGGTGATGTGCATTGTCTGCTCGGCCAGAATGGGGCGGGCAAGTCGACGTTGATCAAGGTGCTTTCCGGGGCGCACCAGCCGGACGACGGCACGATCGACTGGCAGGGCGAGCGGATCCGCATCATCGACCCGCAGGCCGCGCTCGACCACGGCATCGCGACGATCTACCAGGAGCTGGACCTGGTCGACGGGCTGACGGTCGCGGAGAACATCTACCTCGGGCATGAGCGGGCGCGGTGGGGTGTGGTGGCGAGAGCGGACGCGAACCGCTCGGCGGCTGGGTTGTTGCGTCGCCTTGGTCACCCGGAGATCGCGCCCGCTACCGAGGTCGGACGGTTGTCGTCGGCGGGCAAGCAGATCGTGAGCATGGCCCGCGCGCTTTCGCATGAGGCGAAGCTGATCGTGATGGATGAGCCGTCGGCTGTGCTCGACCAGCACGAGGTCCGCCGGCTGTTCGGCGTGATCAGGGAGCTGGCCGCCCAGGGTGTTGGCATCGTCTACATCTCGCATCGGCTCGAGGAGATCCGCGAGATCGGTGACCGGGTCACCGTGCTCAAGGACGGGCACACCGCGGCGACCGGGCTGGCGGCGGCCACGACGCCGACCTCGGAGATCATCCGCCTGATGACCGGCCGGGCGATCGAGTACGCCTTTCCCGACCGGCCCGCGACGCCGCCCTCGGGCGAGCCGATGCTGGCGGTGTCCGGCGTGAGTCGGCCGGGGGAGTTCCGTGACGTCACGTTTTCCGTGGCGGCGGGGGAGGTCGTCGGGCTCGCGGGGCTGGTCGGGTCGGGCCGGTCGGAGATTCTGGAGACGATCTACGGCGCGCGCCGGTCCAAGGCCGGGTCGGTGACGGTCGGCGGGCGGCGGCTGCGCGCGGGCAGCGTCGGCGCGGCGGTGGCCGCCGGGGTGGGGTTGTGCCCGGAGGAGCGCAAGAGCCAGGCGCTGGTGCTGGGCGAGTCTGTGGGCCGCAACATCACGCTCGCCAGCCTGACCCGCTTCGCCCGGGGCGGGTTCGTCAACCGGCGCGACGAACGCCGCGCCGCCGACGAGCAGGTCGCCGCGCTCGACGTGCGGCCGTCCGATGTGGAGCGTCACGTGCGCACGCTGTCCGGCGGTAACCAGCAGAAGGTGGTGCTGGCCCGGTGGCTGCTGCACGACTGCCGCGTGTTGCTGCTCGACGAACCCACCCGGGGTGTCGACGTCGGCGCGCGGTCGGAGATCTACACCTTGATCCGCGACCTCGCCGAGAGCGGCATCGCGGTCGTGGTGGTGTCGAGCGAGATCGAGGAGGTGATCGGGCTGTCCGACCGGGTCCTGGTGGTCTCCGACGGCGCCATCGTGCACGACGGCCCGGCGGCGGAGATCGACGAGCACGCGGTGCTCGACATGGTGATGGAAGGAAAAACCGCAGCATGAAGACTGATATCGCCGTGGCCAGCGAGCAGCCGGACACCGGCCGGCGGCAGCCGGGTTTCGCCGCGCTGTTCTCGGGCCCGGCCGGGCGCAGCCTCGGCCTGGTGATCGCGCTGGTGCTGCTGTGCGTCGTGGGAGTGATCACCTCGGGCAGCCTGTTCATGTCCTTCGACAACGTGATGACGATCCTGCGGCTGGCATCGGTGATCGGCGTGGTCAGCATCGGCATGACGTTCGTGATCACCGGCGGCGGCATCGACCTGTCGGTGGGCGCGATCGTGGCGCTGGCCTCGGTGTGGGCGTCCACATTGGCCACTCAGACGCTGGCGACCGACACCCACTGGATCGTCATGGTCACCACGGCGCTCTTGGTCGGCGGTGGCTGCGGGTTGATCAATGGGTTGCTGATCGCCTACGGCAGGATGGCGGCGTTCATCGTGACGCTGGCGATGCTCGCCGGTGCGCGGGGGCTGGCCGAGATCATCGCCCAGAAGCAGACGCAGGTCGTCACGGTCGACGCGTTCGTCGACTTCTTCGGCGCCGACGTGCTCGGCATCCCGGTGCTGGTCGTCATCTTCGCGCTGGTGTCGATCGCGGGCTGGGTGCTGCTCAACCGCACCACCTTCGGCCGCCGGACGCTCGCCGTCGGCGGCAACCCCGAGGCGGCCCGGCTGGCCGGCATCAAGGTCAAGCGGCACACCACGCTGCTCTACGTGCTGCTCGGGCTGGCGTGCGGGCTGGCGGCGGTGATGCTGCTGGCACGGACGACGGCCGGGACGTCGACGCACGGGCTGCTCTACGAGCTCGACGCCATCGCGGCGGTCGTGATCGGCGGGACGCTGCTCTCCGGCGGTCGCGGCACCATCGTCGGCACCGTCCTCGGCGTGCTGATCTTCACCACGCTCACCAACGTCTTCACACTCAACAACCTCGACACCTCCACCCAGGCCGTCGCCAAGGGCGTGATCATCGTCGTCGCCGTGCTGCTGCAGCAACGCGTCGCCGCCCGCAACGGCTCCACCTAACCCCATCCCACCTCGATTTTGGAGACAGCCATGTCCAGATCCAGATTTCTGCGCACCATCGGCGTCGTGGCGGCGGTGGCCGCGTTCGCCGCGGCCTGCACCAGCAACGAAGCGGCGTCGGTGCAGACCAACCTCGGCCCGAGGGCTGTCAGCTCGAACGACGAGCCGGGCAAGGAGGTCGTGATCGGCTTCTCCGGCCCGGAGGCCGACCACGGCTGGCTCGCCGCGATCAACTCGACCGCGATCGCCGAGGCCAAGCGGTACTCCGACGTCACGCTGCGGCTCGCCGAGGGCACCAACGACCCGAGCCTGCAGATCAGCCACATCGAGAGCTTCATCAACCAGGGCGTCGACGCGATCGTGCTGCTGCCGACCGACGGCGCGGCGCTGACCGAGGTCGCGACCAAGGCGATGGAGGCGGGCATCCCGGTCGTCAACGTCGACCGCGAGTTCACCAGCGAGTTCGCCGCGAGGACGACCATCCTCGGCGACAACTACGGCATGGGCATCTCGGCGGGCACCTACGCCTGCAAGCTGGTCGAGGAGCACAACCTCGGCCCGGACGCGGTGATCGCCGAGATCGCCGGCCTCGACTCGCTGCCGCTGACCCAGGACCGCTCCGACGGCTTCAAGGACGCGCTCAGGGAGTGCGGCCAGAAGGTCGATCACCGGGTCGCGGCCGAGTTCACCGTGGAGTCGGGCGAGGCGGAGGCGTCGAACCTGCTGCAGGCCGTGCCGAAGATCGACATCATCTGGAACCACGACGACGACCAGGGCGTCGGCGTCAAGGCTGCCTTCGACAACGCCGACCGGAACGAGTTCTTCTTCATCGGCGGCGCCGGGTCGGCCAACGCGATGCGCTGGATCCAGGACGGCGAGATGGAAGCCACCGTGCTCTACCCGCCGACGCAGGCCGCCGACGGCATCCGGCTGGCCCGGCTGCTCGCCCAGGGCAAGGGCATGTCCGACCTGGTGCAGGTCGAGGTGCCGCGCCGGATCGTGCTCAACGCACCCGTCGTCACCAAGGAGAACGTCGACAAGTACCTGCCGCTGGGATTCGAGTCCTGATGGCGGACGGCAGCGCGCCGATCGGGATCGGCATGATCGGCTACGCCTTCATGGGGATGGCGCATTCCCAGGGATGGCGCAACGCCAAGAGCTTCTTCGATCCGTCGCTCGAACCACAGCTGGTCGCGCTCGGCGGGCGAGACCGCGCCGCCGCCGAGGAGATGGCACGCCGGTTCGACTGGCAGCACGTCGAGACCGACTGGCGTGCCCTGATCGACCGGGACGACGTCGGCCTCGTCGACATCTGCACGCCGGGCGACACCCACGCCGAGATCGCCGTCGCCGCGCTGGCGGCGGGCAAGCACGTGCTGTGCGAGAAGCCGCTGGCCAACTCGGTCGACGAGGCGCGGGTGATGACCGAGGCCGCCGACAAGGCCAGGGCACACGGCGTGCGCGCCATGGTGGGGTTCACCTACCGGCGGGTGCCCGCGCTCGCGCTGGCGCGACGGCTGGTGGCCGCGGGCCGGCTCGGCACGCTGCGCCACGTCAGGGCGCAGTACCTGCAGGACTGGCTCACCGACCCCGACGCGCCGTTCTCGTGGCGGCTCGACCGCCACCGGGCCGGCTCCGGTGCGCTCGGCGACATCGGGGCGCACGTCATCGACCTGACCCAGTTCCTCACCGGCGAGCACATCACCGGGGTCAGCGCGACCATCGACACCTTCGTCGCCGAACGCCCCATGCCGGACGGCGAGGGCACCGGACAGGTCACGGTCGACGACGCCGCGGTGTTCCTCGGCCGGTTCAGCGGCGGCGCGCTGGCCACGTTCGAGGCCACCCGCTACGCCCTCGGTCGCAAGAACGCCATCCGCATCGAGCTGAACGGCTCGAACGGCAGCCTGGCGTTCGACTTCGAGGACATGAACACGCTCCAGTTCTTCGACTCGTCGAGCCCGGCGGACACCCGGGGCTTCACCCGGATCCTCGTCACCGAGCCGCAGCACCCCTACCTGGGCGCCTGGTGGCCGCCCGGCCACCTGCTCGGCTACGAGCACGGTTTCTCCCATCAGGCGGCCGACCTGCTCACCGCCATCGCCGACGGCGCCGACCCGGAACCGTCGTTCGCCGACGGGCTGCGGGTGCAGCGGGTGGTCGCGGCCGTGCAAGAGAGCGCGGCGGCGCAGAGCGGCTGGGTCGCCATTGACGACGACGACACGGCCAAGGAGGTGGCGTGATGGCACGACCGGTCACCCTGTTCACCGGACAGTGGGCGGACCTGCCGTTCGAGGAGGTGGCCCGGCTGGCATCGGAGTGGGGCTACGACGGGTTGGAGATCGCTTGCTGGGGCGACCACCTCGACGTCTGGCGCGCCGTCGAGGACGACTCCTACCTCCAGTCGCGTGTGGACATTCTGGACAAGTACGGGCTCGGCGTGTGGGCCATCTCCAACCACCTCAAGGGACAGGCGGTCTGCGACGACCCGATCGACGCGCGGCACAAGGCGATCCTGTCCGAGCGGATCTGGGGCGACGGCGAGCCGGAGGGCGTCCGGCAGCGCGCCACCGAGGAGATGAAGCACACCGCCCGGGTCGCCGCCCGGCTCGGCGTGCGCACCGTCGTGGGCTTCACCGGCTCGGCGAGCTGGAAGTACGTCGCGATGTTCCCGCCGGTGCCCGCGGAGCTCGTCGAGGCCGGGTACCAGGACTTCGCCGACAGGTGGAACCCGATCATGGACGTGTTCGACAGCGAGGGCGTCCGGTTCGCGCTCGAGGTCCACCCGTCGGAGATCGCCTACGACTACTGGACGACCGTCCGCACCCTGGACGTTATCGGGCGCCGGGAGGCATTCGGACTGAACTGGGACCCCAGCCACATGGTGTGGCAGGACATCGACCCGGCCGGGTTTCTGGCCGACTTCGCCGACCGGATCTATCACGTCGACTGCAAGGACACCAAGCGCAACACCGGAAACGGCCGCAACGGCAGGCTCGGCTCGCACCTGCCGTGGGGCGACCCGAGGCGAGGCTGGGACTTCGTGTCGACCGGACGCGGCGACGTGCCGTGGGAGGCGTGCTTCCGCGTGCTCAACGCCATCGGCTACGACGGCCCGATCTCGATCGAGTGGGAGGACGCCGGCATGGACCGGCTGCGGGGCGCGCCCGAGGCGCTGCGCTACGTGCGCGAGCAGTTGTTCGACCCGCCGGACGCCGCGTTCGACGCGGCCTTCAGCTCACAGGAGTAACTCGAAAATAAGGGGTAGAGAATGTGCTACGGATTCAATGGTGAACGAGCACTCAGCAGACGCACGGCGTTGTCCGGTGCGGTCGGTGCGGGACTGCTCGCGGCGGGCATCGGCGCTCCCGCCGCGTACGCGAGGCCGCAGGGGTTCCGGCGAGACATGGTGCCGCCCGGGCGGATCAGCATTCAACTGTGGACGGTGCGCGAGGCGCTGTGGAACGAGCCTGGCTTCGACGAGACGCTGCGTACGCTGGCCGACATCGGCTACCCCAGGGTCGAGCAGGCGCTCGGCTATTTCGGCCGTACCGCCAAGGAACTACGCGACTTCTACGACAGCATCGGCATCTCGGCGACGTCCAGCCACGACGGCATCAGCGACAGCGAGCAGGCGCTGCACACCAAAATCGACAATGCGCGCACCCTCGGCCAGGACCACATGGTGGTGCCCTATCTGGACTCGTCCGACAAGGCCGACTGGCAGCGCTGGGCCGAGCGGATGAATCAGGAGGCCGAGGTCGCCAGGTCGGCCGGGCTTCGCTACGGCTACCACAACCACGCCCACGAGTTCACCACCGACCTCGGCGGCGGCGAGACCCCATGGCAGGTGCTGACGTCCGAACTGGACCCCTCACTGGTGCACCTTGAGATCGACATCTACTGGATCGTGCGCGGCGGCATCGAGAGCGGCGACGGCGTGACCGACCCCGAGGGTTTCGCCATCGACACCATGCGGTCCGCGCCGCAGCAGGTGTTGCAGTACCACGTCAAAGACCGGCACGCCCACGACGGCGACATGGCCGACCTCGGCACCGGCCACATCGACTTCGCCCGGATCTTCCGCGCCCACTCGGTGCGCGAGTACATCGTCGAGAACGACACGCCGGACGTCAGTCCACAGCGGACCGCCGAGATCGGATACTCCTACCTCCGCGATCTGCGCTACTGATCCCGACTCCCCAGTGGCGCGTGGTCACCTCAGCCGCGCGTCTGGTCCCCACCTACCCGAGGAGAGTTCGTCATGCGAAAAATCCCCGTGGCGGCCGTCGCGGCCGCCGTCGCAACGGCATTGCTGAGCGCGCCGGCGCTGTCCACCGCACAGGAGGGCTCGCCACCGCCCGATTCCGCGTTCCAGAAGGTGGTCCTCAACGACAGCCCCGGTGAGCCGATGGACCTCGCCGTGCTCCCCAACGGCCGGGTGCTTCACACCACCCGGCCCGGCGAGGTGTGGCTGCACCACCCGGGCGACGGCCGCAACACCCTGGCAGCCACGCTCGACGTCTATCAGCACGACGAGGAGGGCCTGCAGAGCATCGCCGTCGACCCCGGCTTCAACGGCACCACGAACCGATGGGTCTACCTGTACTACTCGCCACCGATGAACACCCCGAGCGACGATCCGTCCACTCCGGACGTCAACGAAGGCGACGCGCCGACGACCGGCACCCCGGCCGAGTTCGAGAAGTTCGAGGGCGCGCTGCGGCTGTCCCGGTTCCAGCTCAAGGGCGACAAGATCGACCTGTCGACCGAGCAGCAGATCATCGACGTCCCTGTCGACCGGGGCATCTGCTGCCACGTCGGTGGTGACATCACCTTCGACGGCGACGGAAACCTCTACCTGTCCACCGGCGACGACACCGACCCGTTCTCCTCGGACGGCTACGCGCCGCTCGACGAGCGCGAACAGCGCAACCCCGCGTTCGACGCCCAGCGCAGCGCGGCCAACACCAACGACCTGCGCGGCAAGATCCTGCGCATCAAGGTCGGCAAGGGCGGCTCCTACACCATCCCCGATGGCAACCTGTTCCCGCCGGTCACCGAGCACGCGCGGCCGGAGATTTACCTGATGGGGCTGCGCAACCCGTTCCGCATCGAGGTCGACCCCACCACGAGCGCGCTGTTCGTGGCCGACTACTCGCCGGACGCGACCAAGGCGGATCCGGCCCGAGGCCCCGCCGGTCACGGCAAGTGGTTCGTCGCGACCGAGGCGGGCAACTACGGCTGGCCGTACTGCGCCACCGCCAAGCTGCCCTATGTGGACTACGACTTCGCGACGCAGCAGTCGGGCGAAGCGTTCGACTGCGCGGCTCCGGTGAACGAGTCCCCGCACAACACCGGCCTCACCGAGCTGCCGCCGGTCGAGCAGCCCGATGTATGGTACTCCTACGGCCAGTCGGAGAACTTCCCCGAGCTCGGCACCGGTGGCATCGGGCCGATGGCGGGGCCCGCCTACGACTACGACCCGAACGCCGGGCGGACCCGCACCCCGGTCGCCTGGCCGCGGTACTACGACGGCATTCCGCTGTTCTACGAGTGGACCCGTGACTACATCAAGGGTTTCCGGCTCGACGACTCCGGCGCGCTGGCCGGCATCGAGAGCGTGCTGCCGTCACTGCCGCTGTCCAGCCCGATGGACATGGAGTTCGGCCGCGACGGCGCGCTCTACGTGCTCGACTATGGCAAGGGCTTCTTCAGCGAGAATCCCGAGGCGGCGCTGTCGCGCATCGACTACATCGGACCGAACGGAAACCACAGCCCGGTCGCAAACGCGTCGGCGGACGTCGACAACGGACACGCGCCACTGCGGGTGTCGTTCTCCAGCGACGGCACCAAGGACGCCGACGGCGACCGGTTGATCTATGAGTGGGACTTCGACTCCGACGGTGACGTCGACTCGCGCGAGAAGAACCCGGCCCACACCTACACCGAGAACGGCGCCTACATCGCCACGTTGCAGGTGACCGACACCGGTGGCGCCGAGACCGGCAGGACCGGCGTGGACCACGTGGAGATCGTCGTGGGCAACAAGGCGCCGGTGGTCAAGTTCGTCACCCCGGTCGACGGCCAGCAGTTCACCTTCGGCGACACCGTCCAGTACGAGGTGTCGGTGACCGACGATCAGCCGGTCGACTGCTCGCGGGTCCAGGTGACCTACATCCTCGGCCACAACCAGCACGGACACCCGCAGACCACGGCGACCGGCTGCGCCGGGTCGATCAAGACCACTCAGCCGGAGGGACACGACCCCGGCACCGACGAGCTGTCCGGCGTGTTCAACGCGACCTACACCGACCCGGGCGCCGACGGGCTGCCGTCACTGTCCGGCAGTCACCAGGTCGTGCTCACACCGACCGGCTGAGCAGGGAGGCCAGAATGGGCGCGAGAACCGGACTGTGGTTCATCGGCGCACGCGGCTCGGTGGCCACCACGGCCACCGTGGGCGCGCTCGCCGTGACGGCGGGGCTGGCGCAGCGCGTCGGCTGCGTCGCCGACCACCCCGAGGTGGCCGTCGCCCGGCCGCCCGGCATCGAGGACCTGCTCATCGGCGGCCACGACGTCGTGGCCGACTCGCTGCCCAAACGCGCCGAGGCGCTGGCGGGCGGCGGGGTGTTCGGCATCGACCTGGTGCGGGCGCTGCACGACGCGCTCAGCCAGGCCGACGGCCGGATCCGGCACGGCGTCACCGTCGGCGAGGGCAACCAGCGGGACGCGATCGAGCAGGTCAGCCGGGACCTGGCCGGGTTCCGGGCCGCGCACGCGCTCGACCAGGTGGTCGTCGTGGACGTGTCCACAACGGAGCCCCCGATCGAGCTCACCCCGGCGCTGTCCGATGTGGACGAGCTAGACCGGGCGCTCGCGGCGGGGGAGTCACCGCTGCCGCTCAGCTCGCTCTACGCCTACGCGGCGCTGCGGTCCGGCTGCCCGTTCGTCGCGTTCACACCCAGCCCCGGTCCCCGGCTGCCCGCGCTCGCGCAGCTCGCCGAGCGGATGGGGCTGCCGTGGGCCGGATCGGACGGCAAGACCGGGGAGACGCTGATCAAGTCGGCGCTCGCGCCGATGTTCGCCACCCGCGCGCTGCGGGTGCGGTCGTGGTCGTCGCACAACCTGCTCGGCGGCGGCGACGGCCGCGCCCTCGCCGACCCGGTGACCGCGGCCAGCAAGACCCAGTCGAAGGGCCTGGGTCTTGAGTCCATCCTCGGCCATCCGGTGGACGGCCCGCTGCACATCGACTACGTCCCAGACCTCGGCGAGTGGAAGACGGCCTGGGACATGGTGTCGTTCGAGGGCTTGCTCGGCACCAGGATGTCGATGCAGTTCACCTGGCAGGGCTGCGACTCCGCGCTCGCCGCGCCGCTCGTGCTCGACCTCGCCCGGCTGGCGGCGCGGGCGCAGCAGGCCGGGGAGGCCGGTCCGCTCGGCGCGCTCGGGTTCTTCTTCAAGGACCCGGCCGGGGGCGGCGGCCACGATCTCGGCGGCCAGTGGCGGGCGCTGACCGACTGGTGCGCCCGGATCGGAGGTGACCGATGAGGACGCGGGACGCGGCCGAACTGGTGCGGCTGCCCGCCGTGCTGACGATCCCCGGCGACAGCCTCGCCGGGGGCGCCGCCGCCGGCTGGCCCTACGGCAGGCGCGGCTGGGCCATGCCTGCGGCGTCG
>WHUB01000009.1:0-461 GCA_009377395.1 Actinophytocola sp.
CATCCGAGCCGCAGTCGTCGTGGCCGCCGTTGCCGCTCTCGCCGCCTGTGACGGCACTATGCCTTCCGGGTACAGCGAGGACAGCGCGACGGCTGTTCTCGCGGCCACTCCGACCCTGGGTGAGCCACCGACGCTGCGTCGGGCGTCGCCGACCACGGAGCGCGGTGCAGCGTGGCGAGCGGGGCACGACGCCGGCCGGGGCGCGGAGAGCGCCCAGGCGCTGGTTCCCATTCCCAGGATCACCGTGACCCGGTGGATCGTCCGATTCCACGAGTTGCCTCGGTTGCGCCCGGATGACTCATGGTTCGGCGCACGAGTGATCAAGGTGAACAAGCCGGGGCAGTTCGCGGTCGTTACGAGCGCCGACTGGGCGTTCGCGATGCTCGCGCTCGGGCGGCCCAACGTCCGCTACGTCGAGCGCGAGGAGTCCCGCTAGGCTGGACACGAGAGCGGAGGCGGAG
>WHUB01000009.1:471-88541 GCA_009377395.1 Actinophytocola sp.
GCCACGCCTCCCTGCTGGTCGAGCGTAGCGGGTCCGGTGCGCGAGAGAGCCGCCTGGTCCCGGGCAGAGTGAACGTGCTTGTCAGTGCGATTCAAAGCGCGCATGCTGAGTGGTGAACGGATGGCTGAGGCCCGTGACTATGGTGCGCCATTCCGGGCACCAGCGGGCGGCCTTCCCGGGAAAGGCCAGGTGGTGCAGTGTCAGATAACGATCCGCGATTGACTGCCGACTGTGTTCCCACGCCTGGGACGGACTTAACGGACCAGACGGGATTGTGAGCAGTCGCCCGGGCGGGCGTCCGATCCGTGCGCCACATCCTCGCGCACCACGATGGTGATCCGGCGCTACCTCGGTACGGCCTCTGCGCCCATGCCGGCAGTGCCAGCCGTCGGCCCGCCAGCAGCCAATCGCCGTACAACTCGTCAATGCCTGGGTGCGGCTCCCAACCTGACAGCGCGGGGCCGCACCCAGGCGTATGCGGGACACCTACCGCGAGTCGCGGTTGCCCTCGGCGTCGGCGTGCCCGTCCGAGGTCCGCATCCGCTCGCCGAAGCGCTGCGCCGCGACCCGCGTCCGTGACTTCGCCGCGTCCGGCGCGACGCCGTTGACGTCCTCCGTACTCAACGCGTACCTGCCGATCGTCGCCGCCATCGCGTCGGCGTTCACGTCGAGCGCGTCGTAGTCGACGTTGCCGAGCGTGTCGCACGCCTTGTGGTAACACTCGTCGTACGCGACACCGGCCTCCCCGCCCCACTTCTCGGCCTGCGCCTCGGTCATCTTCACCTCGGCGCCGGTGAACAGGCCACCGGACGGAATGCCGACCTCGATGAACGGCCCGTAGTCGGACCGGCCGGTGAAGTCCGTGCCCTCGGTCGGGGTGCCGCTGTGCCGGAGGTAGGAGGCGAAGTCCTGCTCGATCGCGGCGGACCCGTACGGGCCTGGACCCGCGCCGACGCCGTCTGAGTCGTCGCCGTCGTAGACGAAGTAGCCCGCGTTCGGCGAGGCGATCATGTCGAAGTTCAGGTACATCGCGATGTCGAGCTGCTGCTCGAACGACAGCTGCTCCACGTAGTGATCGGACCCGACGAGGCCCAACTCCTCCGCGCCCCACCAGGCGAACCGCACCGCGTTCTCCACCTTCGGCTCGCCGCCGAGCGCGAGCGCGGTCTGCAACAGACCGGCGGCGCCGCTGCCGTTGTCGTTGATGCCGGGACCGGACGTCACGCTGTCCAGATGCGCCCCGGCCATCACGACGTTGTCCTTGCGGCCGGTCTTGGTCTGGGCGATGACGTTGTACGTCGTGCGGTTCTCGGTGACGCCCTCGATGGTGAGGGTGGCCTTTTCGCCCGCCTGCTCGATCAGCTTCTCGCCCTGCACCCGCGGCACACCGGCCGTGGGGATCTGTCCCGGCTCGCCGAGCGTGCCGAGAACCGGGCCGGGCTCGTCGTTGTAGATCACCGCAGCGACCGCGCCCGCGCGGGCCGCGTACCGCTGCTTGTCATAGAACGTGCAGGTGCCGCGCTTGATCAGCGCGATCTTGCCGGTGACGTCGACGTCGTCGTAGTCGGCCCGGCCACAGCCAGGGGTGTCGTCGACCGGCACCGCGGCCAGCGGAGCGGTGACGCCACCGTCCGGAGTGGACGGGCTGTAGCTCATCCTGACGGCGTCGTAGCTCGCGCCGCCGCTGGTGAGGCGTTCCGCGGTCGTCTCGTCGTAGACGAACGGGAACTTCTGCCGGGTGACGTCGTAGCCCGCGTCCGCCAGCTTCCCGGCGATGTACTCCGCCGAACGGTTGTAGCCCGCCGTGCTCGCCGCACGAGTCCCGCCGTTCTGGTCGGCGATCCGTTGCAGCGCGATCAGATGCCGGTTGATGTTGTCGGCGCTCACGGCCTGCGCCAGCTCCGGTGGCAACGACCCCTCCTGCTGTGCCGCGGCGCCCGGTCCCGTGATGAGAACAAGCGCGGCGCTCGCGCCCACCGCCAACGCGGCGGCGAGCCGGTTCCTCGTGGCTGGCATGAAGGAACTCCCCCTCGTCGTCGTCGGGTTCCGCTCGGTGACCATGGTTACTCGGCAACGGCGAAACCGCGCGATGACACACTGAGGGGCATGCATGCGATCACCATCAGTGAGCCAGGTGGGCCAGAGGTACTGACGTGGACCGAGGTCCCGGACGCGGTCGCGGGGCCGGGCGAGGTGCTCGTCGACGTCGCCGCGTCGGCGGTCAACCGCGCTGACCTGCTCCAACGACAGGGCTTCTATCCGCCTCCCCCCGGCGCGAGCGAGTACCCGGGCCTGGAGTGTTCCGGCACCGTCGCCGAGGTCGGCGAGGGCGTCACCGGCTGGCAGCCGGGCGACCAGGTGTGCGCCCTGCTCGCCGGCGGCGGCTACGCGGAGCAGGTCGCGGTGCCCGCCGAGCAGCTGCTGCCGGTGCCCGGCGAGGTGGAACTGCTCGCCGCCGCCGGGCTGCCCGAGGTGGCGTGCACGGTGTGGTCCAACGTCGTCATGCACGCGCGGCTCGGCGAGGACGAGCTGCTGCTGGTGCACGGCGGCGCGGGCGGGGTCGGCACCCACGCCATCCAGGTGGCCAAGGCGCTCGGCGCGCGGGTCGCTGTCACCGCCGGGGACGACGACCGGCTGGACCGGTGCGGCCAGCTCGGCGCCGACATCTTGATCAACTACCGCACGCAGGACTTCGTCGCGACCGTCAAGGAACACGGCGGCGCGGACGTGATCCTGGACGTCATGGGCGCCAAGTACCTCGAGAGCAACGTCAACGCGCTCACCACCGGCGGCAGGCTGATCATCATCGGCATGCAGGGCGGCCGGAAGGGCGAGCTGGACATCGCGAAGCTGCTCACCAAACGCGCGAGCGTCGCGGCGACCAGCCTGCGGGCGCGCCCGCTCGAGGAGAAGGCCGCCATCGTCGCCGACGTCCGCGAGCGGCTGTGGCCGCTGGTGGAGCAGGGCACGGTCGCCCCGGTGATCGACCAGGTGATCCCGATGTCGAACGCCGGGGAGGCACACCGGGCGCTCGACGCGGGCGGCGTCTTCGGCAAGATCGTGCTCGCCGCGCACTCCTGAGCGCTCAGCGGAGCTGGCGCAGGGCGCGGACGAGCTGGTTGACGTCGAAGTCATTGCTGTAGTGCGCCAGCCCGATCCGCACCGCGCCGCCGACCTCACCGACGCCGAGCGAGGCGAACAGGCCGTCGGAGTCGTCGGCGACGAACGCGCACACGCCCTGCGTGGCGAGGTGGGCGGCGACCTCGCTCGCCTTCCTGCCCGCGACGGTCACCGCGAGCGCGGGGATGCGGCGGATGGCGTCGCCGATGACGGTGACGTGCGGCATCGCCCGCAGCTCGGTCAGCATCCGGTCGAGCAGCTCGCCGGTGTAGCCCTTGACCGAGCCCATCGACGTCAGCAGCCGGTTGCGGCGCGAGCCCTTCGCGGCGTCGTCCAGGTTGGACAGGAAGTCGATCGACGCCACGAGCCCGGCGAGCGTCGGGTACGGGTGCGGCCCGAGCTCGAGCCGCTCGGGGCCTACGGCGTGGGTGTCCAGCGCGACCGACCGCAGCCGGTTGAGCATGCCGGCGTCGCGGAACACCAGCGCGCCGACGGCCGGCCCGCCCCAGGTCAGCGCCGACAGCGCGACGACGTCGGCGCCGGACGCGGCGATGTCGAACGGCACGAACGGCGCCGCGTAGGTGGCGTCGACGAACACCATCGCGCCGACCCGCTTGGCGAACTCGGCCACCGTCGGCAGGTCCGGCCGGGTGCCGACGGTGCCCGCGGCGGCCGTTATCGCGACCACCTTCGTCCGCGCCGACACCAGGTTCTCGTACTGCCACGCCGGTAGCTCGCAGCTCTCGATGTCGATCTCGCCCCAGCGCACCGCGCCGCCGATGCGACGCATGGCCTGCTGCCACGGCCGCTGGTTGGACGGCTCGTCGAGCCGGGAGACGACGGCCTCGTCACCGAGCGTCCAGTTCGCCGAGCACACCTCCGCGAACCGCTTGATGAGCACCGGCGCGTTCGGCCCGAGCACGACGCCGTCAGGGTGCCCGCCGACGAGGTCGGCCACCGCGCGCCGGGCGGCGGACACGATGCTGTCGGCTCGCTGCGAAGCGGGAAACGGGGCGCCAGGACCGGAGACCGGCGCCCGCATGGCGGTCACGACAGCCGACGCGACCTGCTCGGGGACCAGCATTCCGGCCCCGCCGTCGAGGTGAACCCACCCGTCACCCAGCGCGGGATAGAGCCCGCGAATCCGAGCGATGTCGAACGGCATGATGACACCGTACGGTCGTCCGAAAATCGCGATCCTCCGGGTATCTCATACCGGCGGCCGGCCGGAGGGCATGCCGACTACCCTCGGACGCAGGCAGCGAAGCGGCACGAGCCACGCAGGATGGAGCACATGACCGAGCCGAACACTCCCGACCCCGACCAGCCGAGCGGCGAGCAGGACCAGTCACAACACGTGGTGGTCGTCGGCCCCGACGGCTCGCCGGTCGGCGCCGCGCGCATCCCGACCGAGGCCGAGGCCAACGAGAAGGACGGCGTCGGTGATCTCGTCGAGGAACCGGCGAAGGTCATGCGCATCGGCACCATGATCAAGCAGCTGCTCGAGGAGGTCAGGGCCGCGCCGCTCGACGACGCGAGCCGCAACCGGCTCCGCGAGATCCACGAGACGTCGATCAAGGAGCTGGAGCAGGCCCTGGCGCCCGAGCTGCAGGAGGAGATGGAGCGCCTCGTCGCCCCGTTCACGGCCGACACGACGCCATCGGACGCCGAGCTGCGGATCGCGCAGGCCCAGCTGGTCGGCTGGCTCGAGGGGCTGTTCCACGGCATCCAGACCGCGCTGTTCGCACAGCAGATGGCGGCCCGGGTGCAGCTGGAGCAGATGCGCAAGGGCCTGCCCGCGGGCAGCCACGGCATGCAGCCCGGCGAGCACCACCCCGGCGTGACGGGCACCGGGCAGTATCTCTAGGGCGTGCCTCCCGGTCTCCGATCGATGGGCTTCGTGATCCAGATTGTCGCGGGCAAGGCGGAGGAGGGGCGCATAGCGGAGCTATGTGCGCCGACGACAACGCGGCCGGCGGCGATCTGGGCGCGAAGACCGCGATCAGCGAGATCGGGAGGTACGCCCTAGACCTCTCGCGACGACGCGTTACGCCACGTGCCGTAATGCGGTAACGGTGGGCAACGCGGGCCGAACACTGTTGGTGGGACTGCTTTCTCGTTGAGGGGAACGCTCGATGTCCACCAGCAAACGCGCCACCGCCACCGTGCTGGCGTGCGCGTGGGGGGTCGCGGTCGCGTCGCTGGCGACCAGCGCATCCCCGCGCGACGCCGGATCGGCCTCGACGGCCCTGCCGGACACCGTCGCGCATCCGCCGCTGGCACGGCTCTACCCGCTGCCCGCCGACCGGCAGGACACGGTCGTGGTCCGCAGCATCGGCATGCGGATCACGCCGCTCGCGCAGACCTCCTTCTACGTGCCCGCGTTCGACGACGGCACCATCCCGGGAGGTGTGCTCGCGGCGTACCGGCGCGCGGCGGAGGTGCTGAGCGAGCGTGACCCGTCGTGCAATCTGCACTGGTCGGTGATCGCAGGGATCGGCCGCATCGAGTCGGGACACGCGTACGGCGGTGCGCTGCTCGCCGACGGGCGCACGGCCACCCCCATCCTCGGCCCCCGGCTCGACGGATCTCTGGCGGGCACCGCGACGATTCCCGACAGCACCGGCGGCCGGTTCGACGGCGATCCGGTGTGGGAGCGTGCGGTCGGCCCGATGCAGTTCCTGCCGTCGACGTGGCTGAGCTACGGCCAGGACGGCAACGGTGACGGCGTCCGCGACCCGCACAACGTCTACGACGCCGCGCTGGGCGCGGCCGTCTACCTGTGCGCGGGCGAGCGTGATCTGTCCCGGCCCGCGGACCTGCGGCAGGCGCTGTTCAGCTACAACCCGTCGCTCGAGTACGTGCGCGCCGTGCTGGCCTGGGCCGACCACTACGCGGGCCTCGGTCCGCGACCCGGCGCTGGCCACCCGGTCGCCTACACGCTCGCGGCCTCGCGTGTGGCGACCGTGGACCGCCAGGATGCACCGAAGCCGAAGCCGGACGACGCCCCGGTGGCACCGAGTCCGGAGCCGACTGGACCGCAGCGTCCGGACTCCGGCGACAGCACCAATACGCCGCCACCGCCGAGCAGCGGCGAAGACCCGGCGACGCCGGAGCCGACTGAACCCACGGAGTCCCCAGCGCCGAACAAGCCGACCCAACCGAGCGGCCCGAGCGAGCCCACCGGACCAACCGAGCCTGCCGAGCCGACGCCCCCAACCGCGCCGGTCGACGAGCCGACCGAGCCCACGGAACCAGCCGCGCCCACGGAACCAGCCGAGCCCACCGAGCCAGTCGATCCCACGGAACCGGCCGAGCCCGACGATCCGGTGTGCGAGCAGCCAGACGACGAGAGCAACACCGAGGAAACGCCTGCTCCTGCCGACCAGACCACCGAGCCAGTCGAGACCGAAGAGGCCGTCCAGCCCGAAGACACCACCGCCGAGGACCCGGCCGACCCCGAGACCGCGCCGCCCTGCGAGCTGCCGGACGAGGACGTAACCCCGGAGCCCGCGACCGAACCGGAGACCGCGCCGTCAGTGCAGCCGGGCGAGTAACCGCCCGCCTGGCGCGTCACGCCTGCCAGCGGCGCGTCCCGGCGCCGTCGTAGATCGACTCCGCCAGCCGCAGCTTGCGCTTGCGGTGGGCGTCGAGCGTCGCGGCGTCGAACCCGCCGCTGTCCGGCATGTCGGGTGTGTCACCGAGTTCGGACAGCATCGTCCAGCCGGAACCGAGGTCGAGCAGCGCCTGATGCTTCGGTGTGTAGTACTCGGTGCTCAGCGGCACGGCCACCCCGCCGGCGCCGGCGGCAGCGGCGGCCAGATGCAGGTGGAACCGCGTCGACACCCAGGTCTGCTGCGCGGTGACCGGCAGGCCGTGGTCCCACAGCTCGGCGAACGAGTAGTGCCGCGCGCCAGGCAGCTCCTGCTCGATCAGCGCGACGATGTGGTTGTCGACGCGCGGGATGCCCTCGACGAAGCACACCGTCTCCGGCCGCACCCGCCACGCCCGCAGCAGCGACAGCACCGCGCCCGCGAGCGCGCCCGGGCCGGAGTCGTTGCGGTCGGACTGCACGCACACCATCACCTCGGGCGGCTCGGTGTCCGGCCACACCGTCTCCGGCGCGATCGTCGGCTGCTGCGCGATGGTGAGGAAAGCGTCGTCGAGACCGGGCTCGGTGCCGAGCACGTCGGCGGACTCGGCGTCGCGGACGTCGACGATGTCGAACCGGTCGGTGAGCGCGCGCAGCAGGGCGGTGCCGTCCTCGGGCGGCGGCACGAGTCCCTGGCCGGTCATCGCGGTGCGGGCGCCGGTCTGCCGCGCGATCGCGGCGGCCCCGCCGAGCAGGCCGAAGTGGTGCGGCCAGATCCCGTTGACGTAGCCGCCGCCCAGCACGTGCAGGACGTCGGCGCGGCGCAGCAGCTCGATGCCGTGCCGGCGGGCGGGCGACAGACTCGGGTCGTTGACCGCCCGCTGCACCCAGGCCGCGACCTGCCACGGATCGTTGTCCGAGTCACGACCGGCCTCGCCGCACAGCCGCCACAGCGTGTCGACGAAACGCACCCTGGGATGCGTCCCGCCGTGCAGCAGCTGCGCCGGGCCGGGCGAGTGGGTGTCGACCCAGACCTCGGCCTCCGGCGCGACCTCGGCGAGGTGCCGCAGCCAGCCGTCCGCGATGAGCTCGTCGCCGTAGTTCGGGAATCCGGCCGGGGTGATCAGGTAGTAGACAGGGCTGTGGTCCCGGGACGCCATGCGGCCATCCTAGGACGCATCCTCCGCGAGCGAGGGCGTATCGGGTTCACCCGCGAGTTGCTCATCGATCGCGTCGAGCACCCGGCTCCTGCCCTCGCCGTCGACGGCGCCGGCGGCGCTCTCGCCGCAGGCAGCGCGCAGGTCGGCGTCGGTGAGCAGGCTGCTCAGCGCCCTGGCGGCTCCACCGATGTCGGTCGCGAGGGTGTCTGCCGTGCCGAGCCCCACCGCGAGGCCGACGTCGACGGCGGCCCGGTACGCGGGCTCCTGGTTGCCGACGAGCTGGACCAGCGCGGCGGGCGTGCCGATGCAGCACAGCTCGGTCAGGGTCACCCCGGCCGCGCTCACCACCAGGTCGGCCTCGGCGAGCAGTCCCGGCAGGCCGTCGTGCGGCATCGTGACGTCGAACCGCTGCCCGCTCGCCTCGGCGGGGATGTCGGGGTCGCCGTAGGCGAGCACGTCGGCGTGGAACGGCTGCTCGGTGTCCCGCAGGGCGCGCACGATGGCGGTCACGGTGTCGCGCCAGAGCGACCCGCCGCCGAGCACGACGACGCGTGGCGGCTGTCCGTCCGGCTGCGACGTGCGGCGTCGCTCGCGGGCGTCGAGCACGGCGGTGCGGATCGGGGCGTAGCGGGAGCCGGTGAGCACGGTCGGTGAGCCGTCGTCCGGCCGCTGCTGCGGGCGCAGGCTGTCGTCGACGACGATGTCGGCCGCCCGGCGGCCGTGCTCGCCCGCCTCGACGGAGACGAGCAGCGAGCCGGCCGCGTTGATCGGGTCGCGCAGCTCACCGAGGTCGTAGTGGTCGACGAGCACCGCGTCCGCCTCGGCGGCGAGCACGCCGAGCGCGGCGGGACCGTCGGCGCCGGTCACGTGCTTGACGCCGAGTACGTCCAGCCGGTCGACCAGCCACTCGGCGCCGTCGATGGTGCCGGAGTGCGTCACCTGCCAGCCGCGCGCCGTTGCCTCCTCGGCGTACGCGACGGACCGGCCGAGGTGGCCGATGCCCATCGTGCCCGAGGCGTCCGATCGCAGCAGCAGCCTCGTCAAGGCCGCACCTCCTTTTGCTCGGGGGCGAGCGCGCGCCGACGATACCCTCAAGTCGGCTACTTGGACACGAAGTGGGCGGCTACTCGGACAGCAAGATCAGCATTTTCGCGCTGTGACCTTCCGAAACGGCCTAACGCCTGTGAGCCTTCTCATACGGCTGGGCTTCGCGGCGAAAAACCGTCACTCCGGCACGCGTTCTGGCATCGCGAGGCCGGACAGCCGGGTCCTGATCTGAACGTGGTGGCGCTGGATCTCCTCGATCAACGACCGCGCCTGGGCGATCTCGATCTCCTCGACGCGCGGGGCGACGGCCAGCGTGCTCCGCAGCGTCTCGATGCGATCCTCCTGCGCGACGACCTGCGGGATGATCCGCTGCACCTCGTTGGCCGTCCAGCCCAGGTCGGCCCGCACCTGGTTGAGCGCCTTCTCCAGGTCGGCCAGCTTGCGGTGGTGACTGTCGAGCCTGGCCGCCGCGGTGTCGAGCCGGTGCCGGTATTTGCCGATGACCTCCTCGTGCCGGTTCAGCCGGCCCCGCTGCCGGTTCATGCGCTTACCCATGCGCTCCACCAGATTTGCCTCGGTAGGACGGAGCTTCTGCTCGATGCGGAAGTCGACCATGCGGGCGAGCCGGTCGGCGATGCGCGCTCGTAACGGGTTGCGGGAACGGGCCACGGCGGTGTCCTTCAGCTCGGTTTTGTCGCGTTTCCGGGCAAATTACCAGAACCGGCCGGTTGCCCGATCGTACGACGAAACTAACCGTCACCCCTGCCTGCTCTGAAGGCGCGCGCAAGGGGTCGGTACCCTCATGGCTCGTGCAGGCAACAACGACGACGGAGCCACCCTCCTCGGCCAAACCCGCTGCGGTCGACACGGACAGGTCCCGCACATTCAAGGGCGCGTTCGGCGACCTCGGCGCGGGTCTACGCGACCGCCAACTGTGGAGCCATCTGGGCTGGCAGGACATCAGGCAGCGCTACCGCCGGTCGGCGCTCGGGCCGTTCTGGATCACGCTCAGCATGGGCATCACCGCGCTCGGCCTCGGACTGCTGTACTCACAGATCTTCGGCGCCAACATCAGCACGTACGTGCCCTACATCACGACCGGGTTCCTCACCTGGAACTTCATCATGCAGTCGCTGAACCAGGGCGCCAACACCTTCATCAAGAACGCGGGCCTGCTCAAGCACCTGCCCGCGCCGTTGACGGTCTACGCGCTGCGCACCACCTGGCGGCTGTCGATCATCTTCCTTCACAACTTCGCGATCTACATCATCGTGACCGCGGTGTTCTTCGACGACCTGGACCAGCCGTACCGGCTCATCCCCGGCGCCGCGACGCTGAATCCCGGGATCGGCTGGTGGTCCCTGTTCGCGATCCCCGGCCTCGCGATCCTGCTGCTCAACGGCGTCTGGGTGTCGCTGCTGGTCGGCATCATCTCCACCCGGTTCAGGGACGTCCCGCAGTTCATCGACTCGATCAGCAGCCTGCTGTTCTTCATGACCCCGATCGTGTGGTCCGTCGACTCGCTGACCGCCAAGTTCGGCGACGAAGCGGCATCCGGGCCACGCACCTGGGTCTACGAGTTCAACCCGATGTACCACTTCCTGCAGATCGTCCGCGCGCCGCTGACCGGCGGCCAGCTCAGCCCGAACAGCTGGTACGTCGTCCTCATCGTCACCGCCGTCGGCTGGTGCGTCACCCTGGTGGTGATGCGCAACTACCGTGCCCGCGTCTCGTATTGGGTGTGACTCATGGTCAGTATCGAAGTCCAGAACGCCTACGTCGACTTCCCGATCTTCGACGCCAAGAGCCGTTCGCTGAAGAAGCGCATGCTCGGCAAGGTGGGCGGCCACATCGGCACCGACCGCAAGGTGCCCGTCATCGAAGCCCTGCGCGACATCAACCTCTCGCTGGCCGAGGGCGACCGCGTCGGCCTCGTCGGCCACAACGGCGCGGGCAAGACGACCCTGCTGCGACTGCTCTCCGGGATCTATGAGCCGACCCGGGGGAAGACCAAGATCCGGGGCAGGGTCGCACCGGTCTTCGACCTCGGCGTCGGCATGGACAACGAGACCTCCGGCTACGAGAACATCATCGTCCGCGGCCTCTACCTGGGCATGACCCGCAAGCAGATGGAGCAGCGGATCGACGACATCGCGGAGTTCACCGAGCTCGGTGACTACCTCCAGATGCCGCTGCGCACCTACTCCACCGGGATGCGGGTGCGGCTCGCGCTCGGCGTCGTGACCTCGATCGACCCCGAGATCCTGCTGCTCGACGAGGGCATCGGCGCCGTCGACGCCCGGTTCCTCGAGAAGGCGAAGGGCCGGCTCGTCGACCTGGTCAATCGCTCCGGCATGCTCGTTTTCGCCTCCCACTCGGACGGCCTGCTGATGGAGCTGTGCACGTCGGCCATCTGGATGGACGGCGGCGAACTGAAGCAGTACGGCCCGCTGCGCGACGTCCTGACGGAGTACAAAGGCAGGGACCCGTTCGAGAAGCTGCCGCCCAGGAAGAGGGCGCGGCTGGCCGGCAAGCCCGGCGGCGGCAGGAGGAGACCGGGCAAGAAGCGTCCCGGCCCGAACGGCAAGCCCGGCCCCGGTGGCGGCAAGGGCGGCGCCGGTGCGGGCACGGCGGCCGCCGGTGGCGGTAAGCCCGGCCCCGGCGGCGACAAGAGCGACACCGGCGGCGAACAGTCCGGCACCGGGTCCGGCGGCGGACAGACCGCCGCTGGCGGTGCCCAGTGAGCGAGCCGGGCGGGCAGCCGCTGCCCGCCGGATCGGTGGTCGCGGTCGTCGTCACCCGGCATCGGCGGGAACTGCTCGCCAACTCGCTCAAGGTCATCTCGGCTCAGACCCGGCCGGTCGATCACCTGATCGTCGTCGACAACGGCCCTGACGCGCCCGCCAGGGACGTCGTAGCGGCGGCCGGAGTGCCGCACACCTACCTGCCGTCCCACCACAACCTCGGCGGCGCTGGCGGCTTCGCGCTCGGCATGCTGCACGCGCTCGCGATGGGCGCCGACTGGGTGTGGTGCGCCGACGACGACGGCAGGCCCGCGGACGAGCACGTGCTCGAGGTGCTGCTCGACGAGGCGGCGAAGCGGGACCTCGCCGCGATCTCGCCGATGGTGGTCAACATCGACACCCCGGACCGGCTGGCGTTCCCGCTGCGGCGCGGACTGACCTGGAAGCGCTCCTCGGCCGAGCTGGGCGAGGACTTCCTGCCCGGCATCGCGTCGCTGATGAACGGCGCGCTGTTCCGCGCCTCGACGCTCGACGTCGTCGGCGTGCCCGACCTGCGGCTGTTCTTCCGCGGCGACGAGGTGGAGGTGCACCGGCGGCTGCTGCGCTCGGGGCTGCCGTTCGGCACGTCGCTGAAGGTGCGCTATCTGCACCCTGACGGCTCCGACGAGTTCAAGCCGATGCTGTGGGGCAAGTTCCACGCGCAGGACCCGGAGAACGACGTCAAGCGGTACTTCACCTACCGCAACCGGGGCTACCTGCTCTCCCAGCCGGGCATGCGCAAGCTCGGCCTGCTCGAGGTCATCCGGTTCGGGCTGTACTTCATCGGTCACAAGCACAGCCCGCGCGAGTTCGCCCGCTGGCTCCGGCTGGTCCGTCAGGGCCAGCGCGAGCGCTTCTTCCGCTACTGAGCGAACACCTGACGCGCCGGGGGCGCGGCAGAGTAGTCTGCCGCGCCCGTGAGCGCCGTCAGTCTCGGTTCTGCTCCGACCGGCGGAACTGGTAGCCGGTCGCGCGCGCCAATCCGCGGTTGACCAACTCTCGCCAGCGTTTGGCCGTGACGCCTTGTTCGACGGGCTGATCCTTCACGCTGAGGGTCTTCGCGCGACCGGTCGCCAACGAAGGTTCGGCCGAAGCCGACGCGGTGCCGCGCCGGGTTCTGAAGCTGGCCGGCGGGTCGGGCACCGGCGGGATCGACACCCCGGAGCGGCACCGCATGGTGACGCGTTTGCCCTCGGCGTAGTCGTCGACCCGGCCGGCCTCCGGGTACTCGGCCATCAGCGCGTGCCAGTCGCAGGTGTGCTCGATCTCGAAGTCATACGCGCGAAGCATCATCTGCAGCGCGGGCACCGATGGGCGGGCCACCAGCGTCGTACTGCCGTGTGCGAACTCGTCCAGCGTGGCCTGACCGGGCCGGTGCGGGCGGTCCACGTACACTTTGAGAAACGGCTCTTCCATATCCGGAACCACCGTGCTGTCCATGATCAGAAATTTCGGGTTGACCTGACGAATCCGGTACAGCAACTCGGTATGCCGATAGGTGTGATACATGTACCCCAGGCAGAGGACGACGTCCGCCTCGAAATCCTTCTGACTGAGCACATCGAATATGTCGCCGCAGAGGAATCGGTACGTGTCCGGGTCGGCGCCATAATGCGCGAGGTTCGCGTTGGCGTGGGAGACCGCTTCCTCACGAGCCTCGATGCCGGTGACGTGCGCGGCACCCGTGCGCAGCGCGGCAAATGACCACCGGCCGTCATGCGAGGCCAGATCGAGAACGCGTGCGCCCTGGAAAATATCGCTGTTCGCGCCGAATACGGCCTCATATCGGAGATTGAGCCGACCGCGTTTTGGAAACACGATACTGGTGTCAAAGAATTTTTGATAATCATCGAAGAACATTTTGAGTCCCATTCTGGGCGCCCAGACTCGGCAGTGGCGCGGACCGGCAGAGAACAGCAGGGTCCGCGGACGATGTGCGGACGGTCGCGCGGGGCGCGTTGCCGTTCCAGCAGCCAGGTGGTTATGCGGCGCCGTGTCCGCCGCTGTCGAGACGAGCCGTCCCGTCCATGTCGAACGAAGCGAGCTTGTCGTGAAGTGATGATCCGTCCCCGGAGTCAGGACATGGTGCGGGGCGGGGCGCGGCCGTCGAAGGTGCGATACGGCTCATGCTCGTAACGTTTCTCAGCCGAGGGCAGCGCGGCAAGGACGACTTCCCGCGGCGGCACGATCCCGCAGCCGTCGGGCAGCGCCACGTCGACCTGGTGGTGGTCGAGGATCCTTCTGCCGGTCGCGTGCTCGCGATCCTTCGGATTCCTGAGCCGATCCTCTGGTCCATGATCCGCCGGACCGCCCGAGCGATCCGGCGGCTTCGCGCACACGTGGCGACCGGCCCCGGAGTCTTTGGCCGCTTCGACCGAATGCCGCGCGACCTTGGCGTCCGCCCGGCGCTCCTGGCTGAATGCCCACGCCGAGAGTGCCGCCATCGCCAGCACCGCGAGCAGCATCCCGAGAGCGACCAGCCGCGACCGCAATCTCGGGGCACCGCGTGCGAGGGCACTGCGCTCCCTCGCAGATCCTGCGGCGGGGTTCCACACGGTGGCGCTCCCAACGCTGGAGTCAGGTGCTGCGGCGACACTGGAACGATACCTGCTCGTTATGCGCGTCAACCGCCAGGGGTCCGATCCGCGTGATACACAAGTGTGTCGCTCCATGCGACGCGCCGCGAGGTGAGGCATGAGGCATCATGGTGCTTGTGCAACCGCTTGTTCCTAAGATGAGCTTCCGTGGGCGTCGCATGCGAACGGATCGCCCACTGATAATCCGCTGTATCACCCGGCTCGGCGCGCCCTCCCGGAACGTCGGTGCCCCCGGCGGCTTACCGTCTGCGTCATGGACGTCACGCACCCAACCGGCGACCCCTCCTGGGACGCCCTGTTCCGATTCGGACCGCGACCGGCCGGAGCCGGGCGGCAGCGATCTTGGCGACGGGGTGCGGCTGGGCCCCGGACGAAGTGCTCTGCCTGTCGTGCGCCGCCGGTATCGCAACGGTCGCTAGAACTCGCCCCGTCACGATGGGGCCGCTAGGGTTGACACAGCCAGTCGTCATCGATGATCGGTGACCTGTGCTGCACCCATTGTTTCGGCCGCGGCGTCGTCATTCAGTTGTGCGTGGCGTTCGCGGTCGGCGCGCGGGAGCAGTGGGGCGGCACGGCGTACGCGGTGTCGGCATGTCCGCGTCGCCGGTGCGAGACCGGCCAGGCGATGCGAGCTCGCCCCCGCATCCTCTCCCGATCGGCCGCGACAACGTATAACCTCACAGACCCGGGCAGCCGGGGTTGGGCAAGCGCGCGTCCCCGCCTCCGGCTGCCCGGCCTGGGTCGAGCAAGTGAGCACCATGAACCGTGACCTGGCTTGAACAGAAGATTTGAAACCTTACTGGGGCGTCGTTTTCACATGTGGTCGTGCCGTCAATTCAGCGCCGGGCGGGTATTCCCGCTACCACGTATCCTGTGGTTATGGGACGCGAGCAGCGCATGAGCGCCCTGACCGGGCTGGAACAGTCCTTGAGCGAACGTGGGCTTGCCCCGGCACACTTGGCAGCGGCGGTACCGGGGCCAGCGCGGACAGTCGGCGAAGAAGTCGCCACCGCCACCCGCGAGGTTCAGCCCGCAGCGTTCGGCCGGCGGGCATCGGCGGTACTCGCGCCGCCAGCTCGGGTTGGCCACCCGCGCCCGCGAGCTGGTCGACCAGAGGGCACGCCGGTGGCTGCCGCGTGCCGCATTATCAGCCTCGAAGACCAGCTCGCCGCGTACGCCGACCACCAGGGCCCCGGCAGCGCCTCAGCTGGTCCTGGCCGCGGCGAGGGAAGGTGAGCCAGCGGTGCTGCACGTGACCAGGCAGGCGATGGATGTGATCCGCGACCTGATTGCCGCCGCCGATACGCCGACGCGGGGTGGGTTGCACATCCGGCTGCCGACCGTCCCGCGCAGCGACTTCGACCGCTTGGAGGGCGTCGATTTGGAGGTGGTCCGCGCCGCGCCGCCGAGCACGTTGCAATTGCGCGCCGGGCAGGATTGTCGACTGTTTTTGGACCTGGATGCTGCCCAGTACGTGCGGGACAAGGTCTTGCACGCCACGCACGGCACCGATGGCGCCATGCGCTTCGTACTGACCCGTACGATGCCAACAGAAGCCAGGGAAGTCGAAGTGGCCGAACCGGTGCAGGAGAGCTGACCAGGCACCACAAGCCTCTGGTTTGACCGCGGTGCGGTGACAGTCGGGGGCAGCCGATGACATCGGGCGGTCGGTGTTCCACGGGTTGCCCGTTCCACCGCGAGCTCTTGGATCATGACCGGTCATCTCCATCTGCAGGGTGGTGGGTGCCCATGTTGTGGTGATGCCGGCCGGCTGCTGTGTGTCACGCCCGCGAAGTTGGCGGTAGGCGGAGCACGGTCGCGAGCCGGTCGCGGTCAGGGTCGGTGCTCATGGTGATCGCCGGGAAACGGGGGGTGTTAGCGGACACTCAAGATGACGATCGAACGACGCTCGACGTGCACGCGGTAAGGCCATTCCTCGCCACCGATTGTGATCACCGCTCGTCCGGCATCAAGGTCGGTTCTCCTCGCTACGCTGCGGGGACTCCACCTTGACCCCCTCCTCGACCGGCGACAGGACGCGCACGGATCGAGGAATGGACCTGATCACCTTGAGCGGCAGAACGCTGTGATACCTGGGGGTTGCGGGGTGTGGCGAGCTCCCGCGCTGGCTACGTCACCATGTGATCTGTGCTGCTTTGCATCCACACCGTCTCACCGGGTGGTGTCGCGCACGGGCTCGTAGTGGAACTCGCTCATGATCTGCTGGCCTTTGGGGGAGCGCATGAACTTGATGAGTTGTCGTGCTTGCTCTGGGTGGTCGGCGTCGCCGAGCACGGCGGCGTAGTTCCCGGCGGTCTCGTTGTATCGTTGGGGGATTGCGATGATGTCGACCTTGTCGGCGATGCTGGGTGTGACATCGGTGCGGTAGACGATGGCCGCATCGGCGGCGCCGATCACGGCCTTCTGGGTGACCTGCTTGGTGTCGGTGTCGGTGGAGACGACGTTGCGCATGACGTTGTGGTAGAAGTCGTTGCCGTAGCCGTGCTCGGCGTTGTGCAGGACCTGCCGGGTGTACTTGCCGATGGGGACGGTGTTGACACCGATGACCAGCTTCAGCGACTGCTCGCCGAGGTCTGCGAGGGAGTCGAGGTTGGCGGGGTTGCCTTGGGGGACCACTATGACCGGTTTCATCTTGGCCACGGTGGTGAAATCGTCGATGAGCCCGTTGTTGGCGGCGCGTTCGGCGTAGTCGCGGTCGGCGGAGATGAACAGGTCGGCGGGTGCGCCTTGCTGGATTTGGGTGAACAGGATCTGCGTTCCCGCGTAGCTGGCCTCGATACGCGTGTCGGGGTGCCGTTCGGTGTAGCGGTCGGCGAGGGCGTCGAACGCGTCGGTCATGTTCGACGCCACCAGGGCGGTGACCTCCGCCTCGGCCTGTGTGCCTGCGTCGCCTGGGGTCCCGGGCGCCCACCCGAACGCCGCGTAGCCTCCGACGAAGAGCGTGGCGAGCAGCGAGGCAGCCAGCGTCACAGCTCGCTTGGTCGAGCCCCGGCCCCGCCGGCCCAAGGGAAGGGGCATGTGGTCTGGCCGTTCGGGTGTCCCGTTGTGATCGGGGTCGGAGTCCGCGGTCGAGCCGGCCGCGGCCACGGGACGGATGTCCTCGGCGGAAACGCTGGCATAGACCTGCTGGTGAGGCTCGATCGCCCGCCGGTCGGCGGTGTCGAGGGGGACGTCGGCGAGCAGCGACACGGTGTGGCCTTCCAGCCGCAGCCGGTCGAACGCTCCCATACGGGCCACGTCCCGAACCTGCGCGGCCCACTCGTGGGCAGCCCCCGTGGGGTGCGGTGTGACGCGCACCCGCCACGGATCGAAGGCGATCGAGCCGCCCTCGCGGTCGGCACGGGGAGCCAGGTTGGTGCCGGTGAACATGGCCACAAACGGGCTCGCCGGTGACCGCGCGATCTGTGCGGCGGTACCGGTCTGCACGATCTGGCCGCGCTGCATGACCGCGATGTGATCGCCGAGCATGCGGGCGTCTTCGTAATCGTGGGTGACCACCACCGTCGGGATGTCCAGCTCGCCCAGGATGGCGGCCAGCTCGGCCCGAACCCGGGCCCGCGTGGATATGTCCAGGGCGCTGAGCGGCTCGTCGAGCAGCAGGAATTCCGGCCGTCGCACCAGCGCGCGGGCCAGCGCGACCCGCTGCTGCTCGCCCCCGGAGAGTTCGCCGGGCCTGGTGCTGGCGAGATGGCGCACACCCACCAGCTGCAACGCGTCCTCGACGCGGCTGCGCTGCTCGTCGTGCGGAAGCCGGGAGATGCCGTAGGCGACGTTGTCGGTCACCGACAGGTGAGGAAACAGCGCATAACTCTGCACCAGATACCCGACGTGGCGATCTTCCGGGTAGGTGTAGCGTCGCTGCCGGGTGTCTTCGAGTACCCGCGAGCCGAGCGTGATGTGCCCCTCATCGGGGCGGACGAGCCCGGCCAGAATCTGCAGCGTGGTCGACTTCCCGCAGCCCGAGTGTCCCACAAGGACATACGTTTCGGAGCCGACCTCCAGCGAGAGTGTCAGCGTGAAGTCCCGCAGCTGCTTGGTGATCTCGAACGCCAGCACGTCGCCTCCCCTAGATGCGCCCGGACGTGACGCGCTGCCAGCGGCGGTTGATCAGGCTCACCGCCAACAGCATGACGAACGCGGCGGAGACCAGCAGCGCGGACATGGCCACCGCGACCTCGAAGTCCGACTGCATCGCCGTGAAGATCGCCAGCGGCATGGTCTGCGTGCTCCCGGGCAGGTTGCCCGCGAAGACGATGGTCGCGCCGAACTCCCCCAGCGCCCGCGCCGCGCTCAAGGCCACCCCGGTGAGCATGCCCGGGGCCGCCAGCGGCACCATGATCCGCCAGAAGGTGGCCCAGGGACGCACCCCCAGGGTGCGGGAGACCGCGAGCAGTTCGGCGCCGACGCTGTCGAACGCCTGCCGTGCAGTGACCACGTAGAACGGCCCAGCGATCAGGGTCTGCGCCATCACGACCGCGGCCGTGGTGAACGAGACCGTGACCCCCGCGATCGACAGCGCGCCGCCGAGCAGGCCCCCCTCCCCGAAGACCAGGAACAACCCGACGCCGGCCACGGCCGGCGGCGCCACGATCGGCATCTGCACCGCCACCTCGACCACGCGCTTGCCGGGAAAGCTGCTCTGGGCCAGCCACAGCGCCAGCGGGGTGCCGAACAGCACGATCACCGCCACCGCGATCAGCGTGGTCTGCATGCTCAGCACTAGTGCCTGGTAGGCGGACTCGGTCCGCAGTTTCGCGATCAGCTTGGCCGGGCCCATGGACACGAACACCGACAGCAGCGGCAGCAGCAGGAATGCCAGCAGCATTCCCAGCGGCACACCCAGCCCGACCCGGCCGGCGAGGTTGCGGGGAACGAGACTGTCCTGTCTCACCGCAGTTGTCCCGCCCAGTGGTGCAGCAGCTGAAACTGCGACGGCTGCCCCGTGGCGGCGTCCCGCTGTTGATCGGCCGCCCACCGCGGAGCGTGCTGGCAGCCCGCATGGATCGCCGCCGACGGCGACTGGCCGTGGCTGGCGATCGCGTAGCACGCCGACATGGTCATGTCTCGGCCGATTCCTCGCAGGCAGTGCTGAAACACCCGGCCCGGTGCGGCCTCGACCACCGCCAGCATCTCCCGCACCTGCTCGATGCTGGGCGGCTGCTCGTCCGGCCAGGCGATGTGCACGTGCTCCATGCCCAGCTCCTCGACCATACGGCGGTCGTGGTCGGTGGGCAGCCGCAGGTTGATGACCGTGCTCACGCCTTTCGAGCGCAGCCACCGGTAGCCCGCCTCGGTGGGCTGCGCCCCGGTCAGGTAGTTGCCGTCGACCACGTGAATGTTGTGGCAATCCCGGTACGGCAGGATGTCGTCTTCCGTCTCGATCAGGCCGTGGGGCTCGCCCCGGCCCGCGCGGGCGGCGGCCAGGCTGCGCAGGACCCCCGCAATGTCTTCCAGGCAATCGACTGCTTGCATCAGCAACCCGTTGGCCTCGAACGCGTCGGCCACGACGAAAAAACTGTCGATGTTGCGCTCGGCTCGCTCACCGAGCCCGCCACGCCGCTCGGCTCGCTCACCGAGCCCGCCACGCCGGAGCCCCGCCAGCAGCTGCGCCAACTCCTCCTTGATGTTCGCCGGGCCGCGCCGCGGTGGGTCACCTCGCCGCTCGTCGTCACTGATCGCAGCACTGAATTCCCAGGAACCCTCGCCCGCCTGGACGATCGGCGCGGCCACGCCGGAACCCTCCGGTGATCCCGCAGCCTCCATCTCCGCTCCTCCCGCCGGATCATCACCTCGCCAGCCGACACCGCGCGTGCCGGTGCCCACCCACGCCCGGAGGTGGTGGTGACCACCCCGTGCGAACGCTCCTTCCATGCCAAGCCGGACGGAACGAATTGTCAATCCATACACGATTCGTATGGGATGCTCAGGGGGCATGGACACCAGGGATCTGCGAGCGTTCTGCGCCACGATCGACTACGGCGGGTTGTCCGAAGCGGCCCGACGCTGCGGGACGACACAACCCACGATCAGCCGCCAAGTCCAGCGGCTCGAGCGCGAGTTCGGCGCCGAGCTGCTCCGCCGCGATCGCCGGGGTGCTCACCCCACCGAGGCGGGCGAGAAGCTGCTCGAGTTCGCCCGGCGCACCCTCGCCGACTACGACGCGCTGCGACACGCCAGCCCCACCCCGACACGCTCGCTGGCCGGGACCGTGAAGATCATCGCCAGCACCACCCCCGGGGAATACCTGGTGCCCCGGCTGGCGGCCCGCTTCACCACCCAACACCCACAGGTAAACATCGAGGAGGCCATCACCGACTCGGCCGGCGTCGCCTCCCGCCTGCGGAGCCGCCGATGGCACGTCGGCTTCACCGGCGCCGACCCCGACACCGAACGGCTCACCGCCGAACCCGTCGGGCAGGACGAGATCGTGCTCGCCGTCGCCCCGAGCCACCCGCTAGCCTCCCGCAGCGCGCTGACCACCGACGCGCTGGCAGGCCAGCGCATGATCCTGCGCGAGCACGGCTCGGGAACGTTGCGGATCTTCAAACAGGCCCTCGCCGACCGCGGCCTCGCTCTCCCCCTCGAACGCTCCCCGGTGCTCACGCTGGGCAGCACCCACGCGGTACTAGCCGCCGTCGAAGCCGACCGCGGCATCGGCGTCGTGTCAGCGCGTGCGCTCGAGCACCACCAACCCCGCGCCCGCGCACTCCGGATCGCCGGAGCACCAATCATGCGCAGCCTCTACCTCCTCCACGAACCCGCGCGCCGACTACCCCCGCACGTGAAAGCCTTCATCGACGCCGCGCTGGAAAGCGGTCGAGGCCGACCCAGCAGCCACAACCCGTCACACTGACAACCACCGCCGCGCGCCCTCGGGGCGGGGTGGCCAGCGAACACCGCCCGCGCGGCCGCGCCACGACCTGCTCGTTAAGCAACCTGGACTCCCGAAGCTGACCCAACGGGGCAAAGCAGCCAGGTGCTCCATCACCCGGCTCGACCTCCCGGCGCCGTCTCGCTGAGGGATCCCCAACTGAGAGCTTCCTGATCATGGACTGTTCAGCAAGGCTGAACGCCTGAGCGCGGTTCCTCGTACCCGTCCTTGCCGCTGCCGGCGGATCACCGCGTTTCCATGAGTGAGCCTGACGTCACGGTTCAAGCAGAGGATCCGTCCTGGGCGGATGTGGTGCGCCACACTGAGCACTGCGAGACCGTGTCCTCGGGATAACCGAATTCGCGGATCGCGCTGGCGCTCCTGGCAACTCACCACAATAGGCGGGGTCCTATGGCGTGGTAGTCCAGGTCATTGATACGACGGTGCCGTCGTCGTCGGTTTTGATGTGGGCACGGACGGCGAGTCGTTGGATGAGGGTGATGCCCATGCCGCCGTCGGGGTTGGCGCGCGGGGATGGTTCGCGCCATTGGCCGCTGTCGGAGACGCTGATGTCTAGCCGGTCGGGGTGCGCGGTCGCGCTTAGCGTGAGCTGGCCGTCGCCGCTGCCGTCGTAGGCGTGCAGGGCGACGTTGGCCATGGCCTCGTAGCTGGCCAGTTCGATTTTCTGCGCGGTGGGCTGGGCAACTCCGAGCCGGTCGACCCAGGTCCTGAGTTCGCGCCTGGTCACGATCAGTTGCTCCCCCGTGGCTGGCACCTGCATGTGATACGTGTGAGGTGCGGAAGGTTCCGGATCGTCGTGCCGACGCTCTCGGCCTTCGCCGCCATGTGTCATCGCCTTTCCCAACCGTGGGTATTTGCGGTGGGCTTCCCGGAAGCGGATGATCTCAATCCTGCCTGGCGGGCTGGTCCGGGTGGGTTCGGCGCAGGACGACGAGGGCGACGTCGTCGCTGGGGTCGTGTCCGGCGAGGAGCTTGTGCATGACGGTGTTGCACACGTCGTTGGCCGCCTCCCCGGCGGCGATGGCGCCGCACAGGCGGTTCAGCCCGTCGTCGACCGGTGTGTCCCTGCGCTCGATGAGGCCGTCGGTGTAGAGGCACACCACGCCGTCCGGCGCCACCTCCAGTCGGCAGGTGCGGCGGCGCCGGGTGGTGAGGTTGGCGCCGATCGGCGGGTCGACCGGGCCGTCGAGCACCGCGGCCGGGCGCTGCGGCGCAACGTGCACCGGCGGTGGATGCCCGGCCAGCGAGATCTCCAGGTGGTGGGTCGACGGGTCGAGGATCGCGTAGGCGACGGTGGCCATGGCGTTGGGCTCGAAGTGGTTCATCTTGCGGTCCAGCTTCTCCAGCACCACTGCGGGGTCCTCGACGTCGAGGGCATAGGCCCGCAGGGCGCTGCGCATCCGGCCCATGATCACTGCGGCGGGCAGACGGTGCCCGACGACGTCGCCGATCACCACGGCGAGGCGGCCCGACGGCAACGTGAACACGTCGTACCAGTCGCCACCAATCCCCTCGTCCCCGCCGGGGACGTAGCGGGCCCAGTTCGTCACCCACCGCCGCGCACGGCTGGAACACCCTGCGGGCCCCCCGAGAAGCGGGAACAAGTTCTCAAAGATCAAGAAGAACGCGAATAGGCTCACCAATCGCACTGCCGAGCTTCGTTATGCATGCTGTGCGGCATGGCCGATGACGTAGTTCGCATACAGATGGTCGTCACGTACGACATCGAGGTCCACGACGAGCGAGAGGTGGTACGCGCAGCGTTGCAGAGCCACGAAGCAGCCGCTCAGTCGCTCCCGCCGCAGGTGGCCGCTACCACTGAGTCTTTCCAGCGCGGACGTGAGCAGATCGCAGACACGGAGAACGGCCCGTATCACGCCCTGGGGTGGTTCATCCAGGCACAGGCTGGCTGGCCGGAGATTCCCGGCGCCCAGATCCTCGCGGTGCGTCTTAGCGGCGGACAACACGATCCCGAGGTGTAGCAGGCCAAGCCCACCCCAAGGTGGGTGTTACACCATCGGAGCGCACGCTGTCACCCCGTTCTGTCCCAGCCGTGCGCGGCCAGAACTCACGGAATTCGCAACGTGCTCGTCGCCAGAGCTTCGGCGCGTTCGTCTATGAGCTGCATGCGTACCGTCCATTCGTCACTCGCCGTGTGGTCGGCGTGGGCTGTAACCTGCCCCGGCCACTTTCGGTAGAGCAAACCGACCTGGTCCGAGAAGTAGCCGACACTGACCACGCTGGCCGCAACGAGTAAACCGGTGTCGTCGGAGCCGGGGACCCCCATCCATCCGCCGAGGGCAACGGCGAGCTGGCGCGTGATGCAGATTGTTGTTGGGTGTACCGGCAACCGGTAGTTGTGCGCTCTCCAGTGCTCCACAACCGCGCCCGGCTCCAGTCGCCCGGCTGGCGGGTCGTGCTCGAACCCTACTGTTGAGCCGTCCGGCAGCAAGTCCAGCACGCGCGAGGTCGTCCATTGGACATCGGGATGGACGTCGAGTGCTTGAACGTCACGTGCCAGCACGCCAGGCGTGAGGACGTCGTCAGCGTCGAGGTTCTTGATCAGTTGGCCACGGGATCGGCCGAGCGCAAGGTTTCGCGTGAGTGCCACCCCGCCGCGACGGCCAGTGCCGAACGAGATTCTTTCGTCGGCGGGAAGGATTTTCCGTGCGATGCCGGTGTTGCCGTCCTCTTGGACAAGCCACTCCACCTCCCATCCTGGTGGCAGTTCTTGTGAGGCCAACGACTTGAACGCTTCGCTGAGATGCTCCGGCTCAGGATTGAATACTGGAGTCAGGACCGAGATCAGCGGCACGATCAGTCCTCCCAGCGAACAAGCTCTGTGGTGTAGACCGCCACGGTTCGATCACCGGGCAACACGACATCGGACACTTCTACGACGTCACCCGTGGTCGCTACGGAGATTTTCCGGAGCGCTATTACCGCCGTTCCCGCGCTCAATTCCAGTTGCTCCGCTTCGTACGCTGTTGGCGGTCGGGCGGTTAGTTCCTCGCGGATGTAGTCGAGTTCAATTCCGATGGTGTAGAGCTGGTGCTGCGTTCCGCCGGGCCACGGTTCGTTGTCAGCAGAGAGCAGGTCAGGGTTACGAGCGGCGACGTCATGCACCATGTACGAGTCGATGAGGCTCAGCGGCGCATCTTCCGTCTTGATCCCGGTCCGGTAGACGCGGTGTAGCAGCTTGGTGCCTTCGGAGACATCAAACACGGTTGCCAAGTCAGCATTAGCGGCCAGCGAGTCATAGCTGGCGAAGAACTGCAGCGCTGACATCTCGCGACCGGTGTCGTGCTCAGTCGCCCCGGTCGTGCCACGTTCTGTCTCGCTGAGCTTCACGCGGTCCTTTTCCCATTGGTACCGCTCAGTCGACCGCTGCACCCGTTGCCGAGGCTTCCGGACGAAAGTTCCTCGCCCGTGCTGGCGCTGAACCAGGCCTTCCGCCTCCAGTACGCCGACTGCATGGCGAATCGTCGGCGCGCTCACTTTGTAGTGCGTCTTGAGCGCATCTTCGGTGGGCATGCGGTCTCCTGGCGAGTACTCCTTCGCGCGGATTTTCGCACGTAGATCGGCCGCGATCCGCTCGTATTGCTTAGCCAACTCTCGTACCACCGTCCGTGTTTGCTGCTGTGAATCCATCGTATCTCCTCAAGAGGACTTGACAACCTCAGGACCCGCCAGGCAGGGTGTGACTAGCAAGTCATTAAGAGGACTTGAGGACATTAGGACAACGAATGGGAGAGCGATGAAGTTCGCACGGATCACCCACCCGCAGGCCAGCGCCGTGCTCGCTGAGCTGGGCGATGACCTTGTGTCGGCTGAGAGAGAGGAGGAATTGATGGCTGCTGAGGTGGCCGAGATTGACCGGCTGATCGATGAGGTGGACCGGGAGCTGGCCGCGCAGGAGCGCATCGAGGCGGTGCGGGTGTCGCGAGCGTTTACGGATGCCCGCCGTCAGCGGCGTGTTCGTCGTCGCGCGGATCGCGAGCTGTTGCGGGCGTTGCCGGAGCGGCTGGATGTGCCGGCGGCTGACGCGGTGGGAAGCGAGGCGGCCTGATGGGTGCCTCGATGTTGCGGGAGATGACGCGGCTGCATCTGTCGCGCCCGGCGGCGGATGCCCCCGCAGCGGTGGTGGCCGCCTGGTACGAGCGCAAAGCCGTGCTGCTGGAGCACCTGGCGGCCGAACACGCCCACGGCACCGCGCGGCTGGCGGTGCAGGCGCACCAGCACGCCGCCCGCTTGATGACCCGGAATCCGACACCCACCGGCCCTGGCTCGGCGGTCCGCTCCGCCAAGACCGAATCCGCCGAGCCAGGCCTCCCCGGTTACGAGAGCACTCGAAGGGAAGAAACCCGATGATACGCACCACCAACCCCCTCGTCGGGGGCCGACCGAACGGCCGGGTGCCGCACCTGTCGCTGCACCTGCCGCCGGAGTGGGTCTCCGGCGCGCTGTGCGCGCAGACCGACCCCGAAGTCTTCTATCCGCAGGTCGGCGGCTCGGTCCGCCCGGCGAAACGCGTCTGCGCGGCGTGTCCGGTGCTGGCCGAGTGCGGCGACTACGCCCTGGCCACCGGGGAGCTGGACGGCGTGTGGGGCGGGCTCAGTGAGAACGAGCGCCGCCGCCTCCGCCGCCAGGCCCGCCGCACCGGCACCCCCGTGACCGAGCTGGGGAGGGCCGCCACGTGAGCACCTTCGACGTCCTCGACCAGCACGGCCCGTGGCGACTGGCCGCCTTCCTCGGCTGCGTGGCGCTCTTCCTCGCCCTGCACGCGATCCGGCAGCCGTTCCGGCTCATCGAGCGCGGCCTGCACGCCCTCCAGAGCGGGTTGGACGCCCGGATCACGAGCGCGCTGAGCCCACCGACCACCGGCCCATTCCACGAGACCACCGCGCCTGCGGGCGCCTGACCCCCGGGAGACCCACGTGAGCATCTACATCGTCCTCTGCCTGATCGTCGGCATCGGTACCGGCGTGCTCGCCGCCCGCTCCGGCCAGCTCGGCTGGTTCATCGGCGGCGCCACAGCCCTCGCCCTCCTACTCGGGGTCCCGGCGATCTCCGCACCGTTCATCGACGTCGCGCAAGGCTTCGCCTCCGTCGTCGCCGACGCCGTCGGCGAGCACAGCCCACTGAGTGGGTGAGGCCCATGCCCCTACCGCAGACCGCCCCATTGGCCCTTGTCCTGCTGGCCGCCGTCGCGCTCGCGGCGTGGCTGGCCTTCCGAAAGTGGTGACACAGCCTCCATGAGCACCCACAACACTCAACCCGAACCCGAAACCAACACCGCCCGGCCCGGGCCGCTCCAGCGCCTGGGCAACGCGCTGGCCTGGTACACCCCGGAACTCTCCGTCGCCGCCGCGTCGGCCGGGGCGGCCGCCACGGTGTGGGCACCGCTCGGCGTCATCACCGCCGCGTGCGGTGCGCGCATCGCCACCAACCAGATCAACCTGGCCCGCGCGAATCGCCGCGTCCGGCGCTGGCGACTCCACATCCGATGAGCAGACCGGCCAGCGGCCGGGCTGGGAGGTGGCCGGATGAACACCGACCTAATGGCTCGCCACGCGCTATTCGCCGGGATACCGGGCTCGGGCAAGGCCATGGCCGCCTCGCTCCTGTCTCGGCCGGAGTGGACACAGGCCGCCGAGCGCGGCGACGACAGCGGTGCGCGCCACCCGGTGACGGCCTCACCGGTCCCGGCTGCCTGTGCTCAGCAGGAGGTGACGGGATGAGTCTGCGTACCCGTGGCAGGCAGCACGACGTCTGGACGCTGCTCGGCGTCGGCGTGGTCGCGATCGCGGCGGCCGTGCTGTCGTTCTCCTCGTTGCAGGCGCTCGCCGTGCGCGCCGGTTACACCCCGGCGCTGGCTGCGCTGCTGCCGCTGGCCATCGACGCCCAAGCCGTCGTCGCGACACGAGCGTGGCTCACAGCCGGTACCTCGCAGCGGACCTACCGCTACGCCCGAGCGCTCGCGCTGGCGGCGGTGGCCGGGTCGGTGGCGGGCAACGCCGGACAGCACGCCATGACCGCCGCCGGTGTCACCACGCCCTGGTGGGTGGTGGTCGCCATCGCCTCCGTGCCACCCGTGGCGCTGGCGGCCACCGCACACCTCGCCGCCCTGCTAGCCGCCGAGAACCCGGCCACCAAACCCGCCACGACCGAGCACGCAGCAACCGAGGATGAGCGCTCACCGGATGCACCCAGTGAGCACTCAGAGGGTGGGCGCTCACGCGCTCACACCACCCCGGCGGTGAGCGCTCACAACGGCGCTCACGACAACGGCGGCGTGAGCGCTCAACCGGCCACGCCCGCCGATCGCGCCACGCCACGCAAGCGGTCGAGCGGGAAGCGCTCACCGAACTCGCAACGGGCTCGCGTGCTGTTCGATCAGCACGCTGAGTCGGGCACCCTCGATCAGCTCACCGGCAGGGAGATCGCCGACGCGGGGAACGTGTCGGACCCGACCGGCAGGCGGTGGCTCGCGGCGTGGCGCGCCGAACACGACGCCAACCGGCCGCAGCTCGCCGTCGTCGGCGAGCAGACCTAACCCGAGCACTCCGGGCGGCCGCCGACCGGCTCCGTCTGGCCTTGGCGGCCATCCGGCACCCACAGCTTCGTAAATCCTCGTTCGCAGGGAGACGCGTACCAGCATGGACACCCCACACCAGAACCACGACAGCAACCACCACCAGAACCACGACGGCGGCCAGGAGAACGGGCAGGTGTTCTACCTGCCCCACGCCAACCCCGACACCGGCAGCACCGACGCCGAGCCCGAGATCGTCGACGCGGAGATTGTCGACGACACCACCGATCAGACAAGTGAGGACGAGCGGGCCGGTGAGCGGTCTGGTGAGCGCTCAGCCGGTCGCGCGTTGGAGCGCTCGCGGGAGCGGTTGCCGTGGCGCGCCCCGGCCGGTCAGGAGATCGACCACCGCCTGTATGGCCCGTTCGGTTATCGGCGGATCATTCCGTACGAGGCACGCGTACGGATGGCCGAGACCGGCGGCGAGTTGGCCGAACGGTCGGTCCCGGCCGCGAAGACGGGTGGGAAGGCCGTCGGGCGGCATCTGCTCTACACCGCCAATGGCGTCAAGATCATCGCCAAGCGGTGGCGCGACACCCATGGTGCGTCGCGGTATGAGCGGATGATGCGCGATGCCGAGGTCAAGCGTGATCAGGAAGCGTTGCGCTACTGGCAGGAAGCCGACGTGGCCGAGAAGCAGCGCCGCCACACCCGCACCATGGACTGGATCCGCTCACCGCTGGATGTGGTGAAGGCCGCCGCGATCGGGCTCGGTGCCGTGGCCGGGTTCCTGTTGGTCGTCGGCATCATGCTGGCGATCAGCTCCGGCGACATCGCCGACGTGATCACCCCGATCGCCGGGCTGATCAATGCGGTCACCTGGACCTACTGGTTCCTGGCCACCTACGGCGCGCTGCTGCTCCTCGGCGGCACTGCGCTCGCGGCGGTGTATGCGCACGAGGAGGGCCGCAAACACGGCGACACCCCGCAGTGGCTCCAAGCCAACACCACCGGCTCTGTCGAGGTGGAGACGGCCGTGGACGAGAGCGTGATCATGAACGCGCTGCGCAATCTCGGGCACCCGGCGTTGAACCAGAAGTTCAAGGAGGGCTGGGGCAGCTCGGTGCAGCCGATGTGGGTCCAGCCACCGCTGCCGGTCACCCACGGCTGGGAGTTCGCGCTGCGCCTGCCCGGTGGGGTTCCGGCGACCAGCATCAACGCCCGCAAGGGCGTGCTGGCCCACAACTTCGGCCGCCGCCCCGAGGAGGTGTGGGTCGAGGTCGATGACTCCGACCCGATGGCGATGAAATGCCTGGTGCTCGACCCGGGTGCACTGCGCAAACCCGTCCCGGACTACCCGCTGCTCCACGAGGGGCAGGCCGACTTCTGGACCGGGTTCCCGGTCGGCATCGACGCCCGCTGGAACCCGATCACGACGCCGGTGTTCGAACGCAACTTCGTGTTCTCCGGGATCATGGGCTCGGGCAAGTCGGAACAGATCAACAACCTGCTCGCCGGAGCCTGCCTGGACCCGGTCGTCGACATCGACGTGTTCTGCTTCGCCGAGAACAACGACTACGAGTGGCTGCGCCCGATCGCCTCGACCATCTCGACCGGCGACACCGCCGCCAACGTCGAGGCCTGTCTGTCCCACCTCCAGGGTCTGCAACACAGCCTCACCGAGCGCGGCAGGCTGTTGCGCGACTACGACATCAACTCCGTCACGCGTGAGGCGGCCGAAAAGGACGACCGGTTGCGGCCCCGGGTCGTGGTGATCGACGAGTGCCAGAGCTTCTTTCGCCAGGACAAGCCCGACGACCGGCGCGAGCTGGTCAACCTGGTGATCCGGTTCTACTCGGCGGCCCGCAAGTACGGCATCGTGCTGGCGTTCGCGACCCCGACCCCGTCGGATCAGTCGCTGCCGCGTGATCTGGTCGCGGTCACCAGCAACAAGTCGTGCTTCGCCATCGGCGACAAGACCCGCAACAACGTCGTGCTCGGCGAGAAGGCCTACGAAAACGGGCTCTCAGCGCTGGAGCTGAAGCCCGCTGTCAAGCAGGGCGGGCAGATCGTCGCGCTCAACGACGTCGGCACCTCGGTCACGGTCGGATTCATGGAACGGCCCGGGCTGCTGCGCTCCTACCACCTCACCAGCGACCAGAAGGCCACCATCGTCAACCGCGGCCTCGAACTGCGCGGCGGGCGCGTCCGCCGCGCCGCCATCGAGCCGGTACCCGAGCGCGACCTGCTCGCGGACGTGGCCGCCGTCATCGCCCCCGGCGAGGAGAAGGTCAAAGCCACCGACGTCTGCGCCCGGCTGCGCGAATACGCCCCGAGCCATCGGCCCTACACCACGCTGACCGCCGAAGCGCTGCGCGAGCAGCTCGCCGCGCACGGCTGCATGGTCACCAAGGTCGGCGTCCTCATGGTGTTCACCGAGCGTGTCCACGCCGCGCTCGCCGCCCGTGAGGGAGGGAACCCCTAACCCCGGCGGGAAACCCGGCCACAGCAGCACTCTCAGGCCGGGTTTCCCTCACCTTCCTCACTCCCTTCCACCTCAAAACCGCAGCACACCCCGAGGGAAACCGCCCCAGGGACCGCAAGGGAATTCTCCCTTCACCCCGGCGTGCTCCCTCCAGGTTTCCCTGCCCGATTCCCGCCTCAACTCGCTACCAACAGTGATCAGAAAGGTTCCTCGATGGATACCCGTGAACACCTCACCGTCGCTGCGCTCGGCGCGGTCGAGCGGGGCTGGCACGTGTTCCCGCTACTGCCGAACGGCAAGCGTCCCGCGCTGCACGGACACGACACGTGCCCCGGCACCGGGCCCTGCGCCGACGGGCACCGGACGCCGGAGCAGCGCGCCACGACCGACCCGGCCCGCATCTGCGCCGCGTGGGCACACAAGCCGTACAACATCGGCATCGCCACCGGCCCCTCCGGGCTGTGCGTGCTCGACCTCGACACGCTGAAACACCAGGAGACGGTGCCCGACCGGTGGGCCGCCGAGAACGCCACCAGCGGCGAGGACGTGCTCGCCATCCTCGCCACCGACGCCGGAGAGGAGCTGCCCGGCGACACCCTCACCGTCCGCACCGCGTCCGGTGGGCTGCACCTGTACTTCACCGCCCCGGCCGGGATCGAGCTGCGCAACACCTCCGGCGAGCACGGGCGCGGGCTCGGCTGGAAGATCGACACCCGCGCGTGGGGCGGCTACGTCGTCGCCGCAGGCTCGATCACCCCAGCCGGTACCTACCAGCTCGTCTACGACGGCCACACCGCGCCGCTACCTGGCTGGCTGGCCGACCGGCTCAACCCCACACCGCCACCACCCGCGCCCGTGACGCCGATCCGCCCACGCGGCGGGCAGCGGTCGCGCTACGTCGAGGCCGCTGTGCGTGCCGAGACCGCCAAGGTCCACCACGCGGCCAAGGGCCAGCGCAACGCCGCGCTGTACGGCGCCGCCGTCGCGCTCGGCCAACTCGTCGCCGGAGGCGCGCTCACCGCCGACGAGCACGAGGCGGTGCTGCTGCGCGCCGCGGGGCGCCACATCACCTGTCGCGCCTACAGCGAGCACGAAGCCCGCCGAACCATCGCCTCCGGCCTGCGGGCCGGGGCCAACCGACCCCGCCGCATCGCCTGACAGGTCGTCTCTCGGAGGTAGCGCAACTCATGACATCGCCACGCCCACTCTCCTCAGTACCCGACCAACCGGCGCGGAAGACGCGTTGGACCGACGCCGAACTCATGGCCGTCCAATTCCCGGAGCCGCGCTGGGCCGTCCCCGGCCTGCTCTGCGAAGGCCTCAACCTGCTCGCCGGAGCACCCAAGCTCGGCAAGTCCTGGCTCTCGCTCGGGATCGCGGCCGACATCGCCAACGGCGACCCCGCGCTCAACTCGATCGAGGTCGAGCGCGGCCCGGTGCTCTACTGCGCCCTGGAGGACACCGGCCGTCGCCTGCAACGACGGCGCCGTCAGATGCTCGCCCACGGTGGACGTCCGTCGGCCATGCTCACGCTGGAGACCGCCTCGCCCACCATGAGCCACGGCGGCGAGGCCCTGTTGGTGGATTGGCTGGAGGAAAACCCGCACGCGCGGCTGGTCATCATCGACACCTTCGCCAAGATGCGCGGCTCCGACCCCGTCAGCTCGTCGGCCTACGCCGCCGACTACGCCGCCGCCGCGCGGTTCAAAACCATCGCCGACCACTACAGCGTGCCGTTCCTGCTCATCCACCACGTCCGCAAGCAAGGCGCCGAGGACTTCCAATCGCTGGTGTCCGGCACCAACGGGCTCACCGGCGCCGTCGACGCCACCCTCGTCCTCGAACGCGGGCGCGGCCAAGCAGACGGCGTTCTGCACATCACCGGCCGCGACGTCGAAGAAACCGACTACGCCATGACCTTCGACGCCCGCTCCGGCGCCTGGACCCTGCTCGACGGCCCCGCCGACGACCATCTGCTCAACGACACCCGCTCGGCCATCAACCGGTTCGTGCGCGAGCACCCCGGGACCACCCCCGCCGTGATCGCCGACGCCCTCGACCTCAAGCCCACGACGGTCCGCCAGACCTGCACCCGCATGGCCAAAGCCGGACAACTCCACCCAGCGCCCGGCGGCACCTACCACCCGCCCAAGCCGAGTGACAGCGCAGACACCCCCGAGGTGTCACAGCTGTCACTTTGTCACTCAACCGACGCTGACCAGGGAGGACACCAGTGACACCACCTGTGACACCCACCCGCACCTGTCACACCGTGCCCTCACCGGGCGGCGAGGAGACCGCATTGGACGCCGAGAAGGGTCAGATACCTGACCGTGCTCTCTATCGAGTCAGCGAGGCAGAACAGCTGCTGTCGCTGAGCCGGTCAGCCATCTACGAGGACATACGCGCCGGGAGGTTGCAGTCCGTCCGTCGCGGGCGCTCGCGGCTCATCCCAGCAGCCGCCATCCAGGAGTACGTCCAGCTGCTGATCAACGAATCGGAGGATGCTCATGAGCAAGCGGCGTAGCCGAGGCGACGGCGGCATTTACTGGGACGACGACCGTCAGCGATGGAGAGCCGAGGTCACGGTCGGATATAAGCCGAACGGCAAGCGCAAGACGCGCAAGGCCAGCGGCAAGACCGTGACGGAGACAAAGAAGAAGCTCCGGGAGTTACTCCGAGCGTTGGAAGAAGGTTCAACCGAGGATCAGCGTTACCGCGTTGCGGATGCTGTGAACGATTGGTTGGAGTACGGGTTGAGCAACCGAAGCAAGAAGACCGTGGAGAAATACACCTACCTCGCGAACACTCACATCATTCCGGGCGTTGGCGCACGAAAGCTCTCGGCGCTAAGCGCCGAGGACGTGGACGAATGGCTCGCCGACCGAGCACGCCATGTCTCAACGCGGACGCTGCGGGATCTGCACGGAATCCTTCGACGGTCGATCAACCGCGCTCAGGCTCGGGAGCGCGTGCGGCGCAATGTCGTGCTGCTTTGTGACGTGCCTGAGGGCAAGGGCGGGCGTCCGTCCAAGTCGCTCACTTCGGATCAAGCCGAAGCACTTCTCAACGCTTCGGAGGCAACTTCGATGTACGCCTACATCACGCTGGCTCTGCTGACAGGCGCACGTACTGAGGAACTGCGGGCACTGCGGTGGGAGCACGTCAACCTGGTGGGCAAGCGTGACAATGATCCGCCGATTCCGCCTCACATCATGGTGTGGCGCTCGGTTCGTGAAGGTGGCGACACTAAGACGCGCAGGTCACGCCGGTCGGTAGCGCTCCCGCAGCGGTGCATCGATGCGTTGAAGCGCCACCAGAAGCGTCAGGAGTTCGCCCGTAGGCTCGCCAAGGACGAATGGCAGGACAACGGCCTAGTGTTCGCCTCAGCGGTCGGCACGCAGCTAGACGCCGCGAACGTGCGACGCGCATTCCGGCGTGTACTCAAGGGAGCCGGTCTCAATCCGAAGGAGTGGACACCGCGCGAGCTGCGGCACAGCTTCGTCTCGCTGCTGTCGGACAATGGGGTGCCGCTCGAACAGATCTCGCGGCTCGTCGGTCACAACGGAACCACGGTCACGGAGTTGGTGTATCGCCATCAGATCCGGCCGGTAGTCCAGGACGGTGCAGCGGTGATGGATCGCATCTTCGGTGGCGCGGACGTCAACGGCGCTGCATAGTCACCCAGTTAGTCACCCAGGGCCCGGTTCGCTGCTGCGCGAACCGGGCCCTGTGCTGGGTGGGCCTACCAGGACTTGAACCTGGGACCTCTTCGTTATCAGCGAAGCGCTCTAACCGTCTGAGCTATAGGCCCCCGCGACCCCGAAAAGACTACCTCACGCGGCCCGCCGCCCCGACACCGGGTGGCGGGTGCCGGGACACGCGCGGCACCCGCATTACTCGCGCTCGGACAGCGTCAGTTCGAGGCCGCCCGCCAGGTCGGCCGACACGTTGTAGATGAACGCGGAGACCGTCGCCAGCGCGGACAACAGCACGATATTGATCATGCCGATGATGGCGGCCACACCGAACACGTTGCCCGCGCTGATGAGCCGATCGGACGACGCCTCGGCGCCCTCGCCGGTCACCAGCGAGGAGTAGGTGCCGTTGAGCTTGTCCCAGACCCCCATGCCGTCGAGCACGATGTAGAGCACACCGACCGCGACCAGCCACACCAGGAACAGCGCGACGCCGAGCACCAGCGACAGCTTCAGCACCGACCAGGGATCGATCCGCTTGACCTGCAGGCTGGCGCGCCGCGGGCCACGACCGGGCCTGCGCAGCGCGGACGGCGCCGTCCTGCCGGCCGGGTCCGTGCCTGCCGTGCCCACGTGTGCCTGGGTCTTCACGGAACTGGAGTTCCCATAATGCTGCTGTCCCATGCCGGGGTCGTTGCCGAACATCCCTTGCGCGGCAACACCCGTCACGACGGGCAGATCACCGGTGTGCGGCACCGACGTCTGGCCGGCGTAGTTCTCATCGTCGTCGGCGTCCTCGGACTGTGCCGGGAGGAACACCGTCCGCTCCTCGGAAAGATCCGCCGTGTCCTTCGCCACCCGCTGCCACGGCGGCACCTGATGCACCTCGCCGTTAGGTTCCTGGTCGACGTCGCGTTCGATGTCGTCGACCTTCCTGCCGTCTTCGGGTGGTGCCATACGTGTCCCTCGCTCACTCACGGCGCGGCCGGCGCCGTTGTCATTCCGCTGGTTCCGAGTTGGTCGACTCCGGCTCCCCTGTCCCGACATCGTTGGGCTCGTCCGCGTTACGCGCAACCGCGAGCAACGTGGTGCCCTCGTCCAGGTTCATCAGCCGCACACCCTTGGTCTGCCTACCTGCCTTCCGAACCTGGTTCGAGTCGGTCCTGATCACACCGCCGGTAGACGTGATCGCGTAGAGCTCGTCGTCAACATTGACGATCAGTGCCCCCACCAGCCTGCCGCGACGGTTGTCATATTGCAGTGTGAGAACACCCTTGCCGCCTCGTCCTTGGACAGGATAGTCCTCGATCGCGGTGCGCTTGGCGTAGCCGCCCGAGGTCGCGACCAACAGGAACGTACCTTCCTGCACGACGTCCATCGCGAGCAGCTCATCGCCTTCGTTGAACCGCATGCCGAGCACGCCGGACGTCGCCCTGCCCATCGGCCGGAGCACGTCGTCCGAGGCGTGGAACCGGATCGACTGGCCATCGGACGACACCAGCAGCAGGTCGTCGTCCGACGACGCCAGCACGGCACCGACCAGTTCGTCACCGTCACGCAGGTTGATGCCGATCAGCCCGCCGCTGCGGTTGGAGTCGAAGTCGCTCAGCCGCGACTTCTTCACCAGCCCGCCCTTGGTCGCGAGCACCAGGTACGGCGCGACCTCGTAGTCCTGGATCTGGATGACCTGCGCGATCTCCTCGTCCGGCTGGAACGCCAGCAGGTTCGCGACGTGCTGCCCGCGCGCGTTCCGGCTCGCCTCGGGGAGCTCGTACGCCTTCGCCCGATACACCCGGCCCTTGTTGGTGAAGAACAGCATCCAGTCGTGCGTCGAGCACACGAAGAAGTGCTGCACGATGTCGTCCTGCTTCAGCGTCGCGCCCTGCACGCCCTTGCCGCCGCGCTTCTGCGAGCGGTAGAGGTCGGTCTTGGTGCGCTTGGCGTAGCCGGTGCGGGTGATGGTGACCACGACGTCCTCGACCGCGATCAGGTCCTCGATCGAGACATCGCCGTCGTACGGAATGATCTGGGTGCGCCGGTCGTCGCCGTGCTTGTCGACGATCGCCTTCAGCTCGTCCTTGACGATCTGCCGCTGCCGCTCCGGCCGCTCCAGGATGTCCTTGAGGTCGGCGATCTCCCGCTCGATCTCGGCCAGCTCGTCGATGATCTTCTGACGTTCCAGCGCTGCCAGCTTGCGCAGCTGCATGTCGAGGATCGCGGTGGCCTGCACCTCGTCGACGTCGAGCAGCTCGATCAGCCCGGTCCTCGCCTCGTCCACCGTCGGTGATCGGCGGATCAGCGCGATGACCTCGTCGAGCATGTCCAGCGCCTTGACCAGGCCGCGCAGGATGTGGGCGCGCTCTTCCTTCTTCCGCAGCCGGTAGCGGGTGCGCCGGACGATGACCTCGACCTGGTGCTTGACGTAGTGCCGGATGATCTGGTCCAGCCGCAGCGTGCGCGGCACGCCGTCGACGATCGCCAGCATGTTGACGCCGAAGTTGTGCTGTAGCTGGGTGTGCTTGTAGAGGTTGTTCAGCACGACCTTGGCCACCGCGTCCCGCTTCAGCGTGACCACGATGCGCATGCCGCTGCGCTTGTTGGACTCGTCGGCGATGTCCGCGATGCCGCCGACCTTGCCGTCGCGCACCAGCGCCGCGATGTTCTCGATCAGGTTGTCCGGGTTGACCTGGTACGACAGCTCGGACACCACCAGGATGGTGCGGCCCTTGGCGTCCTCCTCGACCTCGACCACCGCGCGCATCCGCACCGAGCCACGGCCGGTGCGGTAGGCCTCCTCGATCCCGTTGGTGCCGAGGATCTGTGCCTTGGTCGGGAAGTCGGGCCCCTTGATGCGTTGCAGCATCGCGGCGAGCGTCTCGTCCTCGCTCGCGTCCCAGTTGTCCAGCGCCCAGAAGACGCCGTCGGCGACCTCGCGCAGATTGTGCGGCGGGATGTTGGTCGCCATGCCGACCGCGATCCCGGAACCGCCGTTGACCAGCAAGTTCGGAATGCGAGAGGGAAGGACGTCCGGTTCGAGCGTCTTGCCGTCGTAGTTGTCGGAGAAGTCGACCGTGTCTTCATCGATGTCGGCCAGCATCTCCATGGCCAGCGGCGTCAGCTTGGCCTCGGTGTACCGCATGGCGGCGGCCGGGTCGTTGCCCGGCGAACCGAAGTTGCCCTGGCCGTCGACCAGCCGGTACCGCATCGACCACGGCTGCGCGAGCCGCACCAGCGCGTCGTAGATCGCCGAGTCGCCGTGCGGGTGGTAGTTGCCCATCACGTCACCGACGACGCGCGAGCACTTGGTGTAGCTGCGCTCGGGACGCAGGCCGCTGTCGAACATCGAGTACAGCACCCTGCGATGGACCGGCTTGAGGCCGTCGCGCACGTCGGGCAGCGCCCGCGACACGATCACGCTCATCGCGTAGTCGATGTAGGAGCGCTGCATCTCCTGCTGGATGTCGACCGGTTCGATGCGATCGTGTTCCGGCGGCAGAGTCTCGGTCACTTCTGGTCTTCTCTCTCGATCACGTGGTCAATCGCTGGGCTGGCCGGACGTCGGTGATCAGACGTCGAGGAAGCGGACGTCCTTGGCGTTGCGGGTGATGAACGACCGGCGTGCCTCGACGTCCTCGCCCATCAGCACCGAGAACAGCTCGTCGGCCTGCGCGGCGTCGTCGAGGCTGACCTGCAGCAGCAGCCGGTTCGACGGATCCATGGTCGTCTCCCACAGCTCGTCGGCGTTCATCTCGCCCAGCCCCTTGTAGCGCTGGATGCCGTCATCCTTGTTGATCTTCTTGCCGGCCGCGAATCCGCGTTCGAGCAGACCGTCGCGTTCCCGGTCCGAGTAGGCGAACTCCGGCTCGGAGCGCTGCCACTTGAGCTTGTACAGCGGCGGCTGCGCCAGGTAGACGTAGCCGTGCTCGACCAGCGGCGTCATGAACCGGAACAACAGAGTGAGCAGCAGCGTACGGATGTGCTGGCCGTCGACGTCGGCGTCGGCCATCAGCACGATCTTGTGGTACCGCAACTTGGACAGGTCGAAGTCGTCGTGGATGCCGGTGCCGAGCGCGGTGATGAGGCTCTGCACCTCGTTGTTCTTGAGCACCTTGTCGATGCGGGCCTTCTCGACGTTGATGATCTTGCCGCGGATCGGCAGGATCGCCTGGTACATCGAGTCGCGGCCCTCCTTGGCCGAGCCTCCTGCCGAGTCGCCCTCGACGATGTAGACCTCGCACTCGTCCGGGTTCTTCGACCGGCAGTCCTTGAGCTTGCCGGGCAGCCCGCCGATGTCCATCGCGCTCTTGCGCCGCACCAGCTCGCGCGCCTTGCGCGCCGCCAGCCGCGCCTGCGCCGACGACACCGCCTTGGTGATGATCGCCTTCGCCTCGGACGGGTTGCGCTCGAACCAGTCCGACAGCCATTCGTTGGTCGTGCTCTGCACGAACGACTTGGCCTCGCTGTTGCCGAGTTTGGTCTTGGTCTGACCCTCGAACTGCGGCTCGGCGAGCTTGATCGACACGATCGCGGCGAGCCCCTCGCGGACGTCGTCGCCGGTGAGGTTGGTGTCCTTCTCCTTGAGCAGCCGCTTGTCCCGCGCGTAGGCGTTGACGACGCGGGTCAGCGCGGCGCGGAAGCCCTCCTCGTGGGCGCCGCCCTCGTGGGTGTTGATGGTGTTGGCGAAGGTGTAGACCGACGGCGTGAAGCCGTTGTTCCACTGCATCGCGATCTCGACCTGGATGCCCTCTTCCTCGGCCTGGGCCTCGAACGCGATGACCTTGCTGTGAATCGCCTCGCGCGCGGAGTTGATGTGCTTGACGAAGTCCTCGAGTCCGCCCGGGTAGTGATAGACGATCTCCTTGCGGACGGCCTGCTTGCCCTCCGCATCCACCGCCGTCTCATCGGCGACCCGCTCGTCTCGCAGCACCATGGTCAGGCCCTTGTTGAGGAAGGCCATCTCCTGCAGCCTGCGGGCCACCGTCTCGGTGTTGTAGTAAGTCGTCTCGAAGATCGACTCATCCGCCCAGAAGGTGAGGGTCGTGCCGGTCAGCGAGGTCGCGCCCTCTTTCTCCAGCTTGCCGGGCACCGACCGTTCGTAGCGCTGGGTCCAGATCGTGCCACCCCGGTGGATCTCGACGTCGAGCTGCCGGGACAGCGCGTTGACCACCGAGACGCCGACACCGTGCAGACCACCGGAGACCGCGTACGACTTGTCGTCGAACTTGCCGCCCGCGTGCAGCATGGTGAGCACCAGCTCGACCGCCGGCTTCTGCTCGACGGGGTGCATGTCGACCGGGATGCCCCGGCCGTCGTCGGTGACCTTGACGCCGCCGTCGTTGAGCAGGGTGACCTCCACCGTGCTGGCATGCCCCGCCATCGCCTCGTCGACGGCGTTGTCCACGACCTCCCAGATGAGGTGGTGCAGGCCGCGCTCCCCCGTGGACCCGATGTACATGCCGGGGCGCTTACGAACGGCCTCGAGGCCCTCCAGCACGGTGATGGATGATGCGCTGTAGTCGTTCTTGTTGGCTGCCACCGGCTCGGTGTCTCCTGTCTTCGAGTCAGCGAAGGGTGTCCGCGCGCGGGGCCCGGTCGGGTGGGTCATCCCACGCACTGGCATAAGTCTACTTGTCCGAGGGCGCTCACATGCACCAAGGACACCCCTAGACGCGTCATAGAGCGCCGAAATCGAACCCGGACGTGTCCCTTCCCGCGCCAACGCTTCCCAGCGCGCGTTGCGGTCGGTCAGCGTTCGACTCAACCGTAGGTGTCCCTCGGGCCCCTGCCCGGCACGTGCCGCGGGCCGTACCGCCAGCTCGGCGTGGTCGGTCCCTGGATCTTGAGCCGCTTGACGACGCCGTTGCCGACCCCGGCCGCGATCTTCGCGATGAGCTGCGGTTGCAGCAGCCGCAGCTGGGTCGCCCACGCCGTCGAGCGCGCCCGCACGGTCAGCTCGCCGTCCTGTAACGACACCGGCTCCGCGTGCTCGGCGACGTCCGCTCCGACCAGCCGCGGCCACTCGCCGAAGACCCGGCCGTTGGTCAGTTTGCCCGCCCATCCCCGGTCGGCGGCGATCCGGGACGCGACTCTCCCCAGGGGTTGTGGATCGCGGTCGTCGGCCCCGGGACCGGACCACCGGCGGCGCCGTGACCTGCGAGAACCACCGCCGGTCGCGCGCCGCGCCCGGACGCCGCGCTGGCTGCCGCGGGCCGCGGCCTTCTGCTGCGCCGCGTGCACCGCGGCCATGGCCAGATCCCGTCCCGAACCGCCATGCTCGTTTGGAGCAACGTCGTCGTGGTGCGTAGTCGGCTCCGCCGATGACACACCGCCAGGCGAGTGACCGTCTCCCCGCTCCGGGTGACCGCTCACGTCAGGTGGTTGCTCGTGTACAGCGTTATCCACACTATCCACAGGTTTATCCCCAGCAGGGTGACCTTTGTCGCGAGACTGTGTCACCCGAGGTGTACGGCCTGTTCGTGATTCACTCACGCGTCACCCTCCCGTCAGCCACTCGGTACCGCAGTCCCGACAGCTCCTCCGGCACGTCCTCGTCGACGGCCGCCGTGACCAGCACCTGCTCCGCGTTCGCCGCGACCTCGGCGAGCCTCGCGCGGCGACGCTGGTCCAGCTCGGCGAACACGTCGTCGAGCAGCAACACCGGATCGCCCCACTCCGCCCGCAACAGCTCGTACGAGCCGAGCCGGAGCGCGAGCGCGAACGACCACGACTCGCCGTGGCTGGCGTAGCCGCGGGCCGGAGCGTCCCCGAGGACCAGCGCGAGCTCGTCCCGGTGCGGACCGACCAGGCTCACCCCGCGTTCCAGCTCAGCATCGCGCGACTCCCGCAGCGCGTCCAGCATGACCTGCGTCAGCGTGTCGGCGTTCGCCTTCTCGCCGCCCGGCGTGCCGTAGCTCTCCGGGATGGCGTCGCTGATGCTGGACCGATACCCGATGTGCGCGCGCCGGTCGGCGGCCTGCCCCGCGATGCCCTCGTAGGCGGCCGTGGTGTGCGGGGCGAGCTCGGCGATCAGGTCGAGCCTGCCCGCCAGCAGCTGCGCGCCGACCTCGGCGAGCTGGCTGTCCCAGACGTCGAGGGTGCTCGCCGCGTAGGGGTCGTTGCCCTTGCGTTTGCCCGCCGTCTTGAGCAGGGCGTTGCGCTGTCGCAGCGCTTTCTCGTAGTCCGAGCGCACGCCGGCGAAGCGCGGTGCCCGCTGCACCAGCAGGTCGTCGAGGAACCGGCGCCGCTCGCTCGGATCGCCCTTGACCAGCGCGAGGTCCTCCGGGGCGAACAGCACGGTGCGGACGATGCCGAGCACGTCTCTCGGCCGGGTGGGCTGCCCCCGGTTGACGCGGGCGCGGTTGGTCTTGCCGGGGCTGATCTCCAGCTCGACGGTCATCTCCCGGTCGCCGTTCACCACGGCCGCTCGGATCAGCGCGCGCTGGCAGTCGTGCCGGACGAGCGGCGCATCGCTGGATACTCGGTGCGAGCCGAGCGTCGCCAGATACCCGACGGCTTCGAGCAGGTTCGTCTTGCCCCGCCCGTTCTGCCCGACGAACACGGCCGGCCCGGTGTCCAGCTCGAGGTCGACGTGCGGCCACGACCGGAAGTCGGTGACCTGCAAACGGCGGAGGTACATCGGCTCAGCGGTGTCGATATGTCGACATGTCCACTTGGATCAGGCTCCGTCCTGGGACTTCGCCGCCGTCACCGCGTGACCGCCGAACTGGTTGCGCAGCGCCGCGACGGCCTTCATCGCGGGCGAGTCGTCCTGCCGGGAGGCGAACCGCGCGAACAGCGCCGCGGAGATCACCGGCGCGGGCACGGCGTGGTTGATCGCCTCCTCGACGGTCCACCGTCCCTCGCCGGAGTCGTTGACGTAGCCCTTCACCTCGGCCAGGTCGCTGTCTTCTTCCAGCGCGTCGACCAGCAGGTCGAGCAGCCACGACCGGACGACGGTGCCACGCGACCACGCCTTGAGCACGGCGGGGACGTCGGTGACCTCCCGCGCGGCCGCCAGCAGCTCGAAGCCCTCGGCGTACGCCTGCATCAGGCCGTACTCGATTCCATTGTGGACCATCTTGGCGAAATGTCCCGCGCCGACCTCGCCGGCGTGCGCGAAGCCCTCGTCCCGGGGGCCGTCAGGACGCAGCGCGTCGAAGATCGGCATCGCCTTGGCGACGTCGGACTCAGCGCCACCGACCATCAGGCCGAAGCCGTTCGCCTCGCCCCAGACGCCGCCGGAAACCCCGGCGTCGAGATAGCCGACGCCGGTCGCGGCGAGCAACTCGGCGTGCGCGGCGTCGTCGGTGTAGCGGGAGTTGCCGCCCTCGATCACCAGGTCGCCCTCGTCGAGCAGGTCGGCGAGCTCGGCGATGGTGGCACGGGTCGGCTCGCCGGCGGGCACCATCACCCAGACGATCCTCGGACTGTCCACACGCGACACCAGTTCGGCGAGCGACGCGGTGTCGCTGACGTTCGGGTCGGTGTCGTAGCCGACGACGTCGTGGCCGGCCGCGGCAAGACGTGCCCGCATGCCCGCGCCCATCCTGCCGAGCCCGACGAGGCCCAACTGCACCATCGGTTCTACCCCCTTCGCGCGTCGGCTCAGCCGGGCAGCCGCACCGGCATCAACAGGTACAGGTACCCGGGCGTGACGTTGCCCTCGGCGTCGGCCGGTTTGATCAGCGCGGGGCGGTTGGGGGTGGTGAAGGTCAGCTCGGCGCGCTCGGTGTTGAGCGCGGCAAGACCATCGCTGAGATAGCCGGGGTTGAACGCGATGGTCACCGGCTCACCCTCGTACTCGACGGGCAGCTCCTCCTCGGCGCTGCCCTCGTCGTCGCCGCCCGCGGTCAGCCGCAGCGACTGGTCGCCGAACTCCAGCCGCACCTGGGTGCCGCGCTCGGCGACGAGCGAGACGCGCTTGATCGCCTCGGCGAGCGTGGCGACGTCGAGCACGGCGCGGGAGGTGTGCTGCGACGGCAGCAGTTGGCGATACGGCGGGAACTCGGCGTCGAGCAGCCGGGTCGTCGCGAACCGCCCCGCGCCGGAGAGCCCGAGCAGTCCCTCGCTGCTGGAGAGTCCCAATCGGACAGTCGTGCCGCTGCTGCCGAGCGATTTCGCCGCCTCGGCAAGGGTTCTGGCCGGGACGAGCACAGCGGCGTCGGCCATCCCCTCGGCGGGCTGCCAGCTGAACTCCTTCATGGCGAGCCGGAACCGGTCGGTCGCGACCATGGTCAGCGTATCGCCGGTGATCTCGAGCCGGAGCCCGGTGAGCATCGGCAGCGTGTCGTCCTTGCCGGACGCCACAGCGACCTGGGCGACGGCCTGGCCGAACGTCTCGCCGGCGAGCTCACCCGCGAGCGATGGCTGGGCCGGGAGCTGGGGATAGTCCTCGACCGGCATGGTCGGCAGGCTGAACCGGGCGCTACCGCAGGTGATGGTGGCGCGGGAGCCGTCGACGGTGATGTCGACCGGCTGGGCGGGCAGCGCCTTGGTGATGTCGGCCAGTAATCGCCCCGAGACGAGCGCCTTCCCGCCGTCCGCGATCGTCGCCGGTACCCCGACCGTCGCGGACACCTCGTAGTCGAAGCCGGACACGGTCAGCGCGTCGGAGTCATCGGGTCCGGCGCCTGCCTCAAGCAGCACGCCACCCAGCACGGGAACCGATGGCCTGGCGGGCAGGCTGCGCGCCACCCAGGCAACGGCGTCGGCGAGCCCGTCACGCTCGACGCGGATCTTCATGCGCCACCCCTTCGACGGCCGAGAGCGTACCCGGCGTGATTAGACCTGGTGATGCACCGAGCGGTGACCGTCGCGGCGAGGTGTCGGCCCGCCGTACGGACGACCGGTGTGCGAACCACGTTAGAACGTCCGCCCGGAGCTCGTCATCCGGGCCTCGGTTGCGGCGTCGGCTCGTGGGCTGGGTCTGTCCCCACACACGGCGCTCGGTTGTTTTCGAAGAAGAGTCTTCTTGTGAAGAAGAGATAACCGCCGTAGTAATAGGGGCTGTGGGTTGTGTGGACAGCGGGTGTTGTCCCAGCTCACGGCGGTGCGGCAGGTGTGGACAGCGGGCGGACCCGAGCGGTGGACAACTTCGGCGGCCGGTGGAGCAACGAGATCCGGCCGCGGCGGTCCACCGGCCATCCACCGAACGTCCACAGTTTTCCACAGGGTTGTCCTCAGCTGTGGGTGGATAACTCCCCAAGTTGAGCGCGGGCCAACTGGGTTTGAGAGTTCCCCCATGACGGTGAGTACGTGCGGCGTGTCGTCGTCAAGCGTCACGCGGCGTGTCGCGCCCATGAATTGCCACCGCTGTCAAGCGGACGTCCGGGTCGAGTGAACCTGCGCTGAGCAGTGAACCTTTGCCCGACACGCCATTGTAACCGATTAAAATAGTGTCGTACACCGTTTATACTAGTTACATGCAGGCAGGTGTGCGACTGCTCGACAGCGACGACGGACGGCGCTTCGATTTCGACCCCGGCAGCTTCTGCCTCGAACTGCTGCTGACGGGCGGGCCGGTGCTGGTGCAGCGCACCGAGCTGCTGCGCGGTCCCGGCGACCTGACCGAGTGGATCGCCGAGTCACGGCTGGCGCGCGTCGCCGCGCTCGACGACGTCCGGGTGCGGCCCTCCGAGCTCCGCGAGCTGCGGGACTTCCGGGACATGATGTGGTCGGCGGCGCGGACGGTCGCTCACGGCGGCACGGTCGAACGCGAGCACATCGACTGGATCAACGACAGTGCGACGGTCGATCTCAGTCCGGAGCTGGACGCGGAGACACGGACGCGGCGATGGGCGGCGCCGATCACCGGTGAGCAGATCCTCGGCGCGGCCGCCCGCGACGCGATCGAGCTGATCGGCGAGCACGCCGGCCGCGTCAGGGAGTGCGGCGCCGACGGATGCGCGCTGCTGTTCCGCGATACGTCCCGCCCCGGAAACCGCCGCTGGTGTTCGATGCGGCGCTGCGGGAATCGCAGCAAGGTGAAGACCTATCGCAGTCGGCGGGATTGACCGTCCGCCGTGCTGGCCCCTCTCCTTATATATAGGGACGCCATTTCGGCGCGGGCTGGACGCGCTCTCTATATATAAGGAGAGGGCCTTCGCGACTGCCATGATGAGTTCGTGCCATCCGAACCGTCCCTCGCTGACTCACTCGAACAAACGGGCGTATCCGACAATCAATCCGTGACGATTCGACGTCGCGTGCCGCTCGCCCAGGCGACCGGCTTCCTCGGCGTGCTCCTCGTCGCGGCCAGCTCGGTGTCGGTGGCCGCCGTGCCGGTCGACGTCGACCCCACCGCGATCCCCGTGCTCGGCGGCCTCGCGGAGCGACCCGTGCTCGGCCTCGCGGCCGCGCTCGTCGGCATGGGCCTCGCCGTCATCGGCTGGCTGCTGCTGGGCACGGTGCTCATCGGGCAGTCGGCGCACGCGGTGTCGCCGCGCCGCGTGCTGGCGACCCTGGCGCTGTGGGCGGCCCCGCTGCTGGTCGTGCCGCCGATGTTCAGTGACGACGTCTACAGCTACCTCGGCCAGGGCGCCATCGCGAATCTCGGCTCCGACCCCTACACCGGCGGCCCCGCCGACTACCTCGACCCCGCCAACCCGCTCGCCCGCAACGTCAGCGGGTACTGGGAACACTCGGCCGCACCGTACGGGCCGCTGTTTCTGCTGCTGGCGCAGCTGATCGTGCGGATCGCGGGCACGGACGTCATCGCGGGCATCGCCCTGCACCGGATCGCCGAGCTGGTCGGGATCGCGCTGGTGCTGTGGGCGTTGCCCGCGCTGGCCCGGCGCACCGGGGCGAGGGTGCAGACCGTGTTGTGGCTCGGGATGCTGAACCCGTTGTTGCTGTTCCACCTCATCGGCGGCATCCACAACGACGGGCTGATGCTCGGGCTGATGCTGGCCGGTACCGAGGTCGCGCTGCGCGGACTCGACCGCGACCGGATCGGCGTCGTTCCGCTGGTGGCGGGCCTCGGCCTGATCGGTACTGCCGCAGCGGTGAAACTGCCCGCCGCGGCGGCGCTTTCGGTGGTCACGGTGGCGCTTACCCGGCGTTGGGGTGGCGGGATCACCCTCGGTCGAAGCGTCACGGTGACGGTGCTGCCGTTCGCGGTCGTGATGGCCGCGTTGTCGCTGATCAGCGGCTACGGGCTCGGCTGGGTCGCCGGGCTGAGCACGCCGGGTGAGGTGAGCAGCTGGCTCGCGCCGACCAACCAGGCGGGCTTCCTCGCCGGCGGCGTCGGCATGCTGTTCGGTGCCGACATCACCGAGACCGCGATCAGCGTCGGCAAGGTCGTCGGCGGCGTCACCGCGCTCCCGGTCGGCGCGGTGGTGTTGGCGAGGATGCTCGCCGGCCGAGTCGAGCCGATCACCGGCCTCGGGCTGCTGTTCGCGGTGGCGATCGTCTGCGGCCCGGTGGTGCAGCCGTGGTACCTGCTGTGGTGTGTGCTGCCGTTCGCGGCGGCCGGGTTGGCGGTGCGACGTCGCTGGCAGCTCGCCTGGCTTAGCGCGGTGCTCGCGGCGATCGTGCCGCCGCTCGGCTCGGACCTGCACGGCGACATGGCGAGCATCGCGCTCGGCTACGGTATCGCCGCCGCCGTGCTCGGGGCGATCGTGCTGGCAGGGCGCTATCTCAGGATTGCTTCGCCCGCTGCTTGATCCGGCTGGTCAGCTCCTGCACCTGGTCGTAGATCCGCCTGCGCTCGGCCATCTCCTTGCGGATCTTCTTGTCCGCGTGCATGACCGTGGTGTGGTCGCGCCCGCCGAAGGTCTGGCCGATCCTCGGCAGCGACATGTCGGTCAGCTCCCGGCACAGGTACATCGAGATCTGCCGCGCGGTGGCGAGCGCCTTCGTCTTTCCCGGCCCGCACAGGTCGTCGACCGCGACGTCGAAGAACTCGGCCGTGACACCCATGATCGTCGTCGCGGTGATCTCCGGGGTCTGCGAGTCCGGGATCAGGTCGCGCAGCACGATCTCGGCCAGGCCGACCTCGACCGGCTGTTGGTTGAGCGAGGCGAACGCGGTCACCCTGATCAGGGCGCCCTCGAGCTCGCGGATGTTGGCCTCGATCCGGTTGGCGATGAACTCGAGCACGTCGCCGGGGACGTCGAGCCGGTCCTGCGCCGCCTTCTTGCGCAGGATGGCGATGCGGGTCTCCAGTTCCGGGGGCTGGATGTCGGTGATCAGACCCCACTCGAACCGGGTGCGCAGCCGGTCCTCCAGCGTCTCGAGCCGCTTGGGCGGGCGGTCGGAGGACACCACGATCTGCTTGTTCGCGTTGTGCAGCGTGTTGAAGGTGTGGAAGAACTCCTCCTGGGTTCCTTCCTTGCCCTCCAGGAACTGGATGTCGTCGACGAGCAGGATGTCGATGTCGCGGTAGCGGCGCTGGAAGGCGACCTTGCGGTCGTCACGCAGTGAGTTGATGAAGTCGTTCGTGAACTCTTCGGTCGAGACGTAGCGCACCCGCATGCCGGGGAAGAGCCGCTGGGCGTAGTGCCCGACCGCGTGCAGCAGGTGGGTCTTGCCGAGTCCGGACTCGCCCCAGACGAACAGCGGGTTGTAGGCCCGCGACGGCGCCTCGGCGACGGCGACGGCCGCGGCGTGGGCGAACCGGTTCGACGCCCCGATGACGAAGGTGTCGAAGGTGTACTTCTCGTTGAGCCGGGTCTTGGAGGTCTGCGGTTTGGCTGGCGCGGTGTAGGGCTGGCCCGCGACCGGACGGCCGGAGAAGGTGGGCCAGATCTCGTGGACGGCGGCCATGGCCTCGCCCTCTTCATCGACCTCGTCGTCCTCGGACTCGCTGCCCTGCTCCCCGCTTCCCGAGCCACTGGCGCCATTGGTGCGGTGGTTCTCGGTCGCCTTGCCGTTCTCGGTCGGCGCCGCCTGGCCCGCCGCCACCGGCTGGGCGGTCGCGGCCGGCATCTGGTCCCCGGCTTCGACGGTGTCGACCTTGACCGCGAGCGACACCGACCGGCCGAGCCGCCGCGAGAGCGCGTCGGTGATCGGATCGCGGAGCGCGCGCTCGATCGCTTCCTTCGCGAAATCACTCGGCGCGGCGAGCAGCGCGGTGCCGTCGAGGAGCCCGATCGGTCTCGTCACCCGCATCCACGCCCGTTGCTGCGGAGAAAGCGTCCCGCTGGACAGCTCCCGGACGACTTGCTCCCACACAACGCCCAAATTGACTTGGTGTTCGGACACCTGCTCGGCTCCCCTCCCCTCTGGTTCACGACGATGCCGGCGTCAATGTCGGTAACGACCGCTCGCCAAGATCACCTGAGTGGCCACCTGCCCAGCAGGTATCCACATGGTTATCCACAACTGTGCACTAATGTACTGCGGCCGCAGAATGGTCTGCGGCCGAGTGCCTAAGCTATCTGGCAGAGGTGTGGCAAGGAGCCGCGCGTCTCGGTGAAAACCTCAGAAGAGGAACGCTAACAAGCACTGCGGGCCGCCACAAGACATCCATGGCGGCAAGCATCGCACCATACCGGGCGCGTCGCCAGTCGTTCCAACTATCGTGACGGCGTGTCGTTACCGGGGGCCGGTGAAGACCGGGCGCGGCCGAGTGCGTACCCTCGTAAGGTCTCCCGTCGACACCGGGCGGGTTTTGCGTGCCCGGGTCCGCCCGCCACGTTCAGCGGAGCCAGAGGTCGGTCGGAGACACACCAGACGCAGGTGACTGCGGGCGCCAGAACCAGGCAGCCCGACAGTCGAGAATCGTACGAAACCGGGAGACACTGCCGTGGCCAAGGGTAAGCGCACCTTCCAGCCGAACAACCGTCGACGTTCCCGCAAGCACGGGTTCCGGCTCCGGATGCGGACGCGCGCGGGCAGGGCCATCCTGGCCGCCCGGCGCCGTAAGGGCCGCGCGAAGCTGTCAGCCTGAGTTCCGGGCAGCGAGGCAGGCTTGTTACCCGCATCCGCGCGACTGCGCCGGAGTGAGGATTTTCGCCTGGTCATGCGCAGCGGCGCACGATCAGGCCGACGCAGGCTTGTCGTCCATGTCCTGACCGACGACCCGGCCGGCACTCCGGTGCGGGCCGGGTTCGTCGTGAGTAAGTCGGTTGGGAACGCCGTCGTCCGGCATCGGGTCATCCGTCGGCTGCGTCACCTGGTTGCAGCCAGGCTGGGAACGTTGCCGCGCGGCACGACGTTGGTCGTACGTGCGCTCCCCCCTGCCGCCTCGGCCAGCAGCGCGGAACTCGGCAAGGATCTCGACCGGGCGCTACGCAAGCTCGGGCTCGGCAGTAAGGAGCGCGAGACCGCTGCCGGGGACCCGGCGTGAACACGAGCATGGCACCGGACCGTGACAGCGCCGGCCGGGGCCTCGAAGAAGGTGACGGCCGGATGAGCGAGCACGACGTCGACGTCGCGCCGCCCGTCACGGCCACCCCCGGACCACTCGCCTGGCTGTTGCAGCTTCCGATCCGGCTTTACCGCCTGGTGCTGGCCCCGATCATCCCGCCGTGCTGCCGCTTCTACCCCAGTTGCAGTGCCTATGCCATGGAGGCCCTGGCCCGGCACGGCGCATTCCGCGGTCTTTACCTCGCCGCGCGCCGGTTGCTCCGCTGCGGGCCATGGCATCCCGGCGGGCTCGACTTCGTTCCCGACCGTTTCAGCCTCCGTGTCCAGCGTGACACGACGAGTAGTCCGGACGATCCGGACCGTGACAGTTCGACGCAGGAGTTGCCGTAGTGTTCGAATATCTTCTCTACTACCCGGTCACGTTCATCTTGTGGGTCTGGCACAAGGTGTTCGGCTTTGTGTTCGACGAGGCCAACGCGATCTCCTGGGTACTGGGCATCGTCTTCCTGACCTTCACCGTCAGGGCGATCCTGTTCAAGCCGTTCGTGAGCCAGGTCCGCTCGATGAAGAAGATGCAGGACTTCGCTCCCGAGATCAAGAAGATCCAGAAGCGCTACGCGAACGATCGGCAGCGGCAGGCGCAGGCGATGCAGAAGCTGCAGCGCGAGCACGGCGTCAACCCGCTCGGCGGCTGCCTGCCGATCCTGCTCCAGGTCCCGGTCTTCATCGGCCTGAACCACACGCTGCGCGCGTTCCAGTACCACTACGATAACCATCCGAACTGGGGCAACTACTTCTTCGACCGCACCGGTGTCGAGCAGTACATCAACGCCGACCTGTTCGGCTCGCACCTCGGTCAGGCGATCTACAACACCGGGCTCACCGGTGGCAGCGGTGATGGCGCCTTCCACGCCACCGCGATCCCGGTCGCGATCCCGCTGATGATCCTGGCCAGCATTTTGACGCACCTGACCGCGCGGCACTCGGTGGAGCGGCAGAACCCGGCGTCCGCGACGCAGCAGACCGCCATGATGAACAAGCTGACGCTGTACATCTTCCCAGTCGGCCTGCTGGTGTTCGGTGCGTTCTTGCCGATCGGTCTGCTGGTCTACTTCCTCTCCAACAACGCGTGGACGCTGATGCAGCAGCGAGTCGTCTACACCAAGATCGACAAGGAGGAAGAGGCGAAGAAGGCCGAGGTGACCGAGAAGCGGAGCACCCTCGCGCCGAAGCCGGGCCAGAAGCCGGGCCAGAAGCCGAGCCAGAAGCCGAGCCAGAAGCCGAGCCAGAAGCCGAGCCAGAAGCCGAGCCAGAAGCCGAGCCAGCAGAAGAAGCGCACGACGAGCACGTCGACGAAGAGCGGCACCACGAAGAACGCCTCCACCAAGAGCGGCACTGCGGCGAAGAAGCAGCAAGGCCAGACCAAGTCCCAGGGACAGAGCAAGGCCAAGAGCCAGAGCAAGTCGAAGGCGACTCAAGGCTCGTCCGGGGGCAAGGCGGCAGATGACACGTCGTCCGGTGATTCATCCGGTAACTCATCCAGCAAGTCATCGAGTACAGCGCCACAGAACGGTTCGAGCGAGTCGGGTTCGGTGAGCGGCACCGCGAAGAAGAACGCCGACCGGAAACGGCGCTAGGGCAGAGAAGGAGACCGATCATGGCTGAGACGGCGCAGAAGGCTGTCGAGTCGGAACCCGCCGACGTGGTCGCACCGGAAGACGCACCACGGTCGGAGCGGTCCGGCGAGGCCGACGACGCGTTGGTGCGAGAGGGCGACATCGCCGGTGACTATCTTGAGCGGCTGCTCGATCTGCTCGACTACGACGGCGACATCGACCTCGACGTCGAGAGCGGCCGGGCGATCGTGAGCATCGACGGCGGTGAGGACCTCGACAAGCTCGTCGGCCCGCGCGGCAATGTGCTCGAGGCGTTGCAGGAGCTGACCCGGCTCGCGGTGCAGCAGGAGACCGGGATTCGGAGCAGGCTGATGCTCGACATCGCCGGGTGGCGGGCCGACCGCCGCGAGGAGCTGAGCGAGCTGGGCAGGACGGCGGCGGAGCGCGTCGCGGAGACCGGCGAGCCCGCTCGGCTGAAGCCGATGACGCCGTTCGAGCGCAAGGTCGTGCACGACGCGGTCGCGGAGGTGACCGGCGTGACGAGCGAGAGCGAGGGCGAGGAGCCGCGGCGGCGGGTCGTGGTGATTCCGGAAACCTGAGCGACAAGCCAACGACGACGGGGCGGTCCGATGGGGCCGCCCCGTTTTCTTGTGTCACCGGGTTTCACGTGAAACGGCGGCGCGGCCGGTGTGTCGGCGAGGGGCTGGGTTTCACGTGAAACCCGGTGTGTGCCGGGCGGCCGATGGGCGTGAGGGAGAATCAAGCTCCTCACAGAGCTGGAGATGATATGAGCGCGGTTGAGCATTCGGCACCGACACCCGACCTGGCGCGACGAGTCTTCGGCGACCACGTGGCACAGGCCGAGGAGTTCGCCACCTTCCTCGTCGACCGCGGCGTCGTCCGGGGCGTGATCGGTCCTCGCGAGGTAGACCGTCTCTGGGACCGCCATCTCCTGAACTCCGCCGTGCTGTCCGAGCGGATCCCGGACGGCGCTCGCGTGATCGATGTCGGTTCCGGCGGCGGCTTCCCCGGCGTGCCGGTGGCGATCGTGCGACCGGACGTCGACATGGTGTTGCTGGAGCCGATGGCCCGGCGAATCGACTGGCTGCATGAGGTCGTCGACCGGCTCGGGCTGGCGAACGCGACGGTGCTCCGGGGTCGCGCGGAAGAACGCGCGGTCCGGGACTCGGTCGGCACGGCGGATGTGGTGACCGCGCGTGCCCTCGCGCCGCTCGGTCGGCTGGCCAGATGGTGCCTCCCACTAGTTCGCCAGGACGGCTCGATTTTCGCCCTCAAGGGTGAGAGCGCGGCCGACGAGATCGGGCGGGACGCGCACGAGATTCGCTCGGCGGGCGGGCTGGATCCGGTCGTGCTTCAGTGCGGCAGCGGCGTCCTGGAGCGGCCGACGACCGTGGTGCGGATCCGCAAGGGTGGGCCGCGAGCCGGGCGGTCCCGCCGGAAAAGAGCGTGACGACGGGCCGGGGGTGTGTTTCGTGTCCAACGCGCCCCTACGCTGTTCTACTTCCCACCTCGGCCATGGGAGGATGATGCCGCCGCGCTCGGACGGGGTGTGCGCCGTCGGATGGTCGCGGACCGATCGCACAGACAACGAGCTGTCGCCGGTCGAGGAGCTTGAATGTTGCTACACCACGACAAGACAGGGATGTTCCACGTGAAACGGTGCACGCTCAAGCAAGCGAGTACAGCGACGAGCGCAGGCGGGAGGTGCCTGCACCCGTGAACCCCCCAGCCGTTCCCGGCGAGCAGGGCAATGCGCCGGCCTGGACCCCCATCGCCGAAGAGGCCGTTCGCGCGGCGCGGGTCCTTCACCCCCAAGACAACGCGCTCCCCCGCCCCACCAAACGACGCGTCATCACGGTCGCGAACCAGAAGGGCGGCGTCGGCAAGACCACCAGCGCCGTGAACCTCGCGGCCGCCCTCGCTCTCCACGGTCTCCGGGTGCTCGTGATCGACCTGGACCCCCAAGGCAACGCCAGCACGGCGCTCGGCGTCGAGCACCGCTCCGGCACGCCCTCGATCTACGAGGTGCTGATCGGAGACGTGTCGGTGCCCGACGCGACGTCGGTGAGCGACCAGTCCGACAACCTCTTCTGCGTCCCGGCGACGATCGACCTCGCTGGCTCCGAGATCGAGCTGGTCGAGATGTCCTCGCGCGAGTCCCGGCTCAAGGAGGCGCTCACGAGCCAGTCCTTGGACGCGATGGACGTCGACTACGTCTTCATCGACTGCCCGCCGTCGCTCGGTCTGCTCACGGTGAACGCGCTCGTGGCCGCGCACGAGGTGATGATCCCGATCCAGTGCGAGTACTACGCGCTGGAGGGGCTCGGTCAGCTGCTCAGCAACATCGAGCTGGTGCAGGCTCACCTCAATCGCGATCTGACCGTCTCCACGATCCTGCTCACGATGTACGACGGCCGGACGAAGCTCGCCGATCAGGTCGCGGAAGAGGTCAGGAAGCACTTCGGCGAGGTCGTGCTCCGCACCATCATCCCCCGCAGCGTGAAGGTCTCCGAGGCACCCGGCTATGGCCAGACCGTGCTCGCCTACGATCCCGGTTCGCGGGGATCGATGAGCTACGTCGACGCGGCCAAGGAAGTCGCCGAACGGGGTGTCGAGCGCCAGGATGCGTCGTGATCGGCCCGGCGCGGGGCATACTCGTTCACGTCGGCACGATCGCTGACTCAGGAGGACAGGAGTAGGCATGGTTGAGCGAAGGGGTGGGCTCGGCAAGGGGCTCGCGGCGCTGATCCCTACCGGCCCCGCGACGGCGGACGACCAGGACGGTGAGGCCGCACCGAAGGCCAACATCAAGGTCGTCAACAACGCGGACTGGTTCGCCGCGAACGGTTCCATCAGCAAGCCACACGGCGAGGTGGCCGGTGCGGTGTACCAAGAGGTGCCCGTCGCTTCGGTCACGCCCAACCCCCGGCAGCCCCGGCAGGTCTTCGACGAGGAGTCGCTGGCCGAGCTGCAGCACTCGATCCGCGAGTTCGGCCTCATGCAGCCGATCGTGGTGCGGCAGCTCGAAGACGAGAACTACGAGCTCGTCATGGGCGAGCGGCGGCTGCGTGCCGCCGAGCGGGCCGGTCTGGACAAGATCCCCGCGATCGTGCGGCAGACCGCGGACGACGCGATGCTGCGCGACGCACTGCTGGAGAACATCCACCGGGTCCAGCTGAACCCGCTCGAAGAGGCGTCCGCGTACCAGCAGCTGCTGGAAGAGTTCGAGGTGACCCACGAGGAGCTCGCCGGTCGCATCGGCCGAAGCCGCCCCGTCATCACCAACACCATCCGGCTGCTCCGGCTCCCCTTCCCGGTGCAGCGGCGGGTCGCGGCCGGGGTGCTGTCCGCCGGGCACGCCCGCGCCCTGCTGTCGCTCGAAGATCCGGACAGCCAGGAGGACCTCGCCGGCCGCATCGTGTCGGAGGGTCTCTCCGTCCGCGCGACCGAGGAAGCGGTCACGCTCGCCAAGCGAGAGGAACCGGCCAAGCCGAAGCCGCAACAGCGCAAGCCGATGCAGGCGCCCGGTTTACAGGAGACCGCCGAGCGGCTTTCCGACGCTTTCGACACCAAGGTGAAAATCGACCTCGGAAAGCGAAAGGGTCGGATCGTCGTCGAGTTCGGCTCGGTCGATGATTTGGAGCGCATTATCGGGCTGATGGACCCGAACAAATCATCGTAGCCAGCAAACCACCGCTTTTCCGGCAAATAGGACCAATGAGAACGGCGAAATGGCTGCGGCCCCCACTCCAGGTCAATTCGTCACGGTGATGATTCGCGATCAGCCGCGGTTGACCGCCTGATCGATCAGATCGGAGTAGATGGCGCCGATCGACTTGCCGGACGCCTCGATCGCCATCGGCACCGTCGAGGTCTCGGTCAGCCCCGGCGAGATGTTCACCTCGAGGAACTGCACGGTGCCGTCCTCGGCGACCACGGCGTCGGTGCGCGAGATGTCGCGCAGCCCGAGCAGCTGGTGGGCGGCCACCGCCAACTCGCCGACCGCGCGGGCAGCGTCGTCGGACAGCCGCGCCGGGGTGAAGAAGTCGGTCAGCCCGGCCGTGTAGCGGGCGGTGTAGTCGTAGATCCCGCTCTCCGGCACGATCTCGACGGCGGGCAGCGCGACCGGCTGGTCGTTCAGCTCGATCACCGTCACCGCGACCTCGGTGCCGGAGACGTAGCGTTCGGCCAGCACGGTCTCGCCGTAGGCGAAGCAGCCGACCATGGCCGTCGGCAGCTCGATGGCGTCGGTCACGACTTGGGCCCCGAGCGCGGAACCGCCCTGGTCCGGCTTGAGGATGAGCGGCAGCCCGATGCGGCTGACCATCGCGTCGAGCACCGCCTGCGCGCCCAGCTCGCGGAAGGTGCTGTGCGGCAGCACCACCCACTCCGGGGTCGGGTGCCCGGCCTCGAGCAGCTCGGCCTTCGCGATCGGCTTGTCCCATGCCCGGCGGCAGGCGTGCGCGGTGGTGCCGACGAACGGGATGTCGAGCATTTCGAGGATCGACTGCACCGAGCCGTTCTCGCCCTCGCCGCCGTGCAGCGCGATCACGGCCGCCGCCGGGCGTTCGGTGCGCAGCCGGGTGATCAGCTCAGCGTCGGTGTCCCACTCCTCGACGTGAAACCCCTCGTCGCGCAGCACCGCCGAGAGCCTCCGCCCCGAGCGCAACGAGACGTCGCGTTCATGCGAGAGCCCGCCCGCGAGCACGGCGATGGTTCGATCTGCCACGACAGGACAACTCCTTGATTTGACGATGAACGGTGCGCCGGAGCGCTAGGCGGTGTCCGGCGACGGCGACTCCGGTCCCGAGGTGAGTCGGGTGTGGACCGTACCGAAGGTGCGGACCAGCTCCAATTCGGACTCGAGCACTGCCGCCAGCCTACGCACCCCTTCCTTGAGCCGCTCGGGCGTCGGGTAGCAGTACGACAGCCGCATCTGCCTGCTGCCGAAGTCGTCGCCGTAGAAGCCGGTGCCCGACGCGTAGGCCACCCGGGCCGTCACCGCGCGCGGCAGCATCGCCTTGGTGTCCACGCCCTCCGGCACCGTCAGCCACACGTAGAACCCGCCGTCCGGGTGAGTCCAGGTGCAGCCCGGTGGCATGTGCTGCTCCAGCGCGGACAGGATGGCGTCCCGGCGCTCCCGGTAGATCTCGCGGAACTTCTTGATCTGGCCCATCCAGTCGTGGGTCGACAGGTACCGCGAGACGAGCAGCTGGTTCAGCGTCGGCGGGCACAGCGTGGCCGACTCGGCGGCGAGCACCAGCTTCTCCCGCACCGCGTGCGGCGCCAGCACCCAGCCGACCCTGATGCCGGAGGCGAACGTCTTGGAGAACGACCCGAGGTAGACGACGTTGTCCGGGTCGGTGGCCCGCAGCGCCGGGTAGATCTGGCCGTCGAAGCCGAGCAGCCCGTACGGGTTGTCCTCGATGACCAGCACGCCGTGCCTGCGGCAGATCTCGAGCACCTGCTCCCGCCGCGACACCGCCATGGTGACGCCGGCCGGGTTGTGGAAGTTCGGGATGGTGTAAAGGAACTTGACCCGCCTGCCCTGCTTGGCGGTCTGCGTCAGCGCCTCCTCCAGCCGGGCGGGCACCAGGCCGTCGTCGTCCATCTCGACGTGCACGACCTGGGCCTGGTACGCGGTGAAGGAGCCGAGCGCGCCGACGTACGACGGCCCCTCGGCGATCACGACGTCGCCGGGGTCGCAGAACAGCCGCGTCACCATGTCCAGGCCCATCTGCGAGCCGACCGTCACGACGACGTCGTCCGGGTGCGCCGAGATGTCCTCGAGCGCCATGATCTCGCAGATCTGCTCCCGCAGCTTCGGCACGCCGTGCGCGGAGCCGTACTGCAGCGCGGTCATGCCGTCCTCGGCGATGGTGTCCGACAGCTGCGTCGCCAGCGACTCCAGCGGCAGCGCGGCGAGGTTGGGCATCCCGCCCGCCAGCGAGACCACCTCCGGCCTGCTCGCCACCGCGAACAACGCCCTGATCTCGGACGCCGTCATGCCCTCGGTGCGGGCGGCGTAGCGGTCGAGATGCGGGTCGAGCTTGCGGGGCGCCTGCCCCGCGGGCTCGGAACTCGGGTCAGCTGGAGTCATCTGGCTCGTCACCTAGGTCGCGGCAGTCAGTCCATCGAGTGTAACCAGCCCCTGCCGACCAGCGGTGATGACATCGCATCGCGTCACACTCGGGCGCGACGGCTGGCGGTGGCGTGTCGCATCGGCATATCCTGTCCGGGGCGGTGCGGCGTGCCGTGCTCGACGTGGTGCCGGTGTCATTCCGGCGCCCTCGCAGGCACCCTCGATGCCCGCCCACGCTAGATACTCGCCGGACTCATGGAGGTCCCGTGTCGCGCCATGTCGTCGGCATCACGCTCGACAACTTGGAGGACCTGCCCCGGCCCTGCCGCAGATGCGTGTACTGGGAGATGGCGCCCCACCTCAGGGGCACCGCGGAGGATTTCGGCGAGACCGAGCTGGAGAAGGAAGCCTGGGTGTCCAGCGTGCTGCTGGAGTGGGGCTCCTGCGGCCGGGTCGCCTACAGCGGCAAGCTGCCGGTCGGGTTCGTGCTCTACGCGCCGCCGAGCGCCGTGCCCCGTGCGGTCGCCTTCCCGACGTCGCCGCCGAGCCCGGACGCGGTGCTGCTGACGGCTTTTCACGTGCTGCGCGAGTTCCGTGGCGGCGGGCTCGGCAGGCTGCTGGTGCAGGCCGCCGTGCGCGACCTGGCCCGGCGCGGCGTGAAGGCCGTCGAGGCGTTCGGTGACGCCGATCCCGACGCGGCGGAGCCCGGCAGCCACGACTGCGTCGTGCCGGCGTCGTTCCTGACCAGCGTCGGCTTCAAGACGGTGCGCCCGCATCACCGCTGGCCGCTGCTGCGGCTCGAGCTGCGCTCGGCGACGTCGTGGAAGGAAGACGTCGAGTCGGCGCTGGAAGACCTGCTCGGCCAGGTGACGGTGTCGACGGCGGCGCCGCAGCTCAGCAGGCGGTAGCGCGCCGGGTCAGTGCTTGGCGAGCTCGTGCCGGAGGACGTCGGCGAAGGTGAAGGTGCCGGTCGGCTGGTCGTTCTCACCGAGCAGGTACAGCCGTTTGACCGCGATGAGGATGCCCTCGGCGACGGTGTCGCGGAAGGCGGGATCGGCCAGCCGCGCCCGGTCGGCCTCGTTGGTGAGGTAGCCGATCTCGGCGCGCACCGCCGGACAGCGGGTCAGCCGCAGGATCTCCCACGTCTTCGGGTGCACCCGGCAGTCGAGCATCTTGGTGCGCGCGACCAGCTCGCGCTGGATGTAGCCGGCCAGCAGCTCCCCCACGGTGGACGTCGTCCCGTTGCCGGTGCCGAAGTGGAACATCGCGATGCCGTTGGCGGCCGGTGAGGGGTTCTTGTCGCAGTGCAGTGAGAGGAACAGGTCCGCGCTTGCCTCGTTGGCGAACGCGGCCCGCTCCGCCTCACTCGGGCCGCGTTGCGGGCCACGGGAGATCAGCGCCTCCATGCCGGTGGCCTTCATCCTGCCTTCGAGCCTGCGGGCGAGGTCCCACGCGATGTCGGCCTCCCGCACCCCGGCGACCTGGACGCCCGTGTCGTCGCCGCCGTGACCGGGGTCGATGACGATGCGCTTGCCGCGCAGCCGGGGGCCCGCCCGCCGCACCTCCTCCTGCTCGCGCAGGAACACCGGCCTGCCGCCGCGCGCCCGGGGCGAGAGCTGCTTGAGCGCCCGCACCGTCGCGGCGCCGCACATGCCGTCGACCTGCAGGCCGTAGTCGCGCTGGAAGCTGCGCAGCGCCTGCTCGGTGCGCGCGCCGAAGACGCCGTCCGGCCTGCCCGCGTCGTAGCCGAGCTCGGTGAGCCGCTCCTGCAACGTGAACACGTCGTCGCCGTGCACCTGGGCGGACATCAGGTAGGCGAGCGGTCTGCTGCCGAGGTGGTAGCTGGCGCCACGCAGCGCCCGATACGTCGCCGGTCCCACGATGCCGTCGGTCAACAGCCCTCTGTGTTGCTGGAAAGTGCGCACGGCGTGCTCGACGTCGCCGTCGAAGGCGACGTGCTGGGCGCCGTCGGAGCCGTTCGGCAGGGTCAGCAGGCCCAAGCCGATCAGCAGGGACCTGATCTCGGCGACGTCGGGTCCGACATCACCGCGGCGGAGTACCCGCATGCACTCCTCGCTCTTTCCGTGTGCGCCAGCATTCACCGAAGAAGAGGTGAACCCCGAGTCATTCTCGGGAGTTCCATTGTGCCTTGTGAACCCAGCGTGAACGCGCAGGGAGGGTGGGCGCGTGCGGGATTGCGGCCCTATGGACCAACGGGTCGCGGGTTCGGCCCACACTCAGTGCTCGTCAGCGGCCGGTCACCACAGACAAGGTCACCACCGGACGCCGCGCGAGCGACGAGTGGTGGTGACCCTGTGTGATTTCCGTCTGTCAGTACGTGCCGGTAACTGGCGCGGCTGAGCCTAGTTGAGGACGTCGGAGAGGTCGTTGAGCAGCGCGGCCTTGGCCTTGGCTCCGACGATCTGCTTGACCGGCTTGCCGTCCTGGAACAGGATCAGCGTCGGCACCGACATGACCTGGAAGTCCCGCGCGGTGCCGGGGTTCTGGTCGATGTCGAGCTTGGCGACCGTCAGCTTGTCGGCGTGCTCGCTCGCGATCTCCTCCAGCACCGGGGCGACCATCTTGCACGGGCCGCACCAGGTGGCCCAGAAGTCGACCAGGACGGGCTTGTCGCTGCCGAGGACGTCGGACTTGAAGCTGTCGTCGGTGACGGTGACGGTGGAACCGGCCATCGAATTTTCTCCTTTGTCGGTTGTGCTGTCGTGTGTCAGTCCGCTGCGGGCGCGGTGGCGGCGTAGCCACCGCCCACCATTTCCGCCGTCTCATGGGCGGACTCCGGCCCGCCGTGCTCGGCGAGCCAGCGCTCCGCGTCGATCGCGGCCGAGCAGCCGGTGCCCGCCGCCGTGATCGCCTGCCGGTAGGTGCTGTCGACGAGGTCGCCGCAGGCGAACACGCCGTCGAGGTTGGTGTAGGTGCTCCTGCCCTGGGTGAGCACGTAGCCCACTTCGTCGGTCTCCACCTGCCCCTTGGCCAGGTCGCTGCGCGGGTCGTGGCCGATGGCGACGAAGAAGCCGCTGACGTCCAGCGTCGACTCCTCGCCGGTGACGGTGTCGGTGAGCCGCAGCCCCTTCACCGTGCCGTCGCCGATGACCTCGTTTACCTGCGAGTTCAGCTGCCACTTGATCTTCTCGTTGGCGCGGGCGCGCTCCAGCATGATCTTGGAGGCGCGGAACTCGTCGCGCCGGTGGATGATCGTGACGCTGCGGGCGAACTTCGTCAGGAAGGTGGCCTCCTCCATGGCGGAGTCGCCGCCGCCGACGACCGCGATGTCGTGGTCGCGGAAGAAGAACCCGTCGCAGGTCGCGCAGGAGGACACGCCTCGGCCCAGCAGCTCCTGCTCGCCCGGCACGTACAGGTAGCGCGGCTCGGCGCCCATCGCGAGGACGACGGTCCGCGCGGCGTAGCGCTGCCCGTTGGCCGTGACGTACTTGACCGGGCCGGTCAGGTCGAGCTGCTCGACGTCCTCGGACCGCAGCTCGGCGCCGAACCGCTCCGCCTGCGCGCGCATCTCGTCCATCAGCTCGGGCCCCTGGATGCCGTCCCGGAAGCCGGGGTAGTTCTCGACCTCCGTCGTGGTCATCAGGGCGCCACCGAACTGGGAGCCCTCGAACACCAGCGGCTCCAGCTGGGCGCGGCCGGCGTAGACCGCCGCCGTGTAACCGGCGGGCCCAGAGCCCACGATGATCACGTTACGTACGTCTTCGGCTGCCACCAGGGACCTCCGCTCGCGCCCCGTGCCGGGGTCTGATCGTTTGCTGTAGGGGACAACACGATCGTATGCGCCGTTGTTCCCCTGCCGTCGGTGGCACGGGACACGCGGCAGGGTTACCCGCCGACGACCTCGTCGAAAAGCATGCCCGGGTTGCCCTCGCCGCAGTAGGCGGGGAACGCGAGCATCCGGTACCGCGCCAGCTCGCCGGTGGTGAACACGACGAGCACGGCGCGTTCGCCGTCCACCGTGGCGGGCCGGACGCCGAGCAGCTCGTCGTCGATGGCGATCTGGTTGGCCCGCAGGCAGGCGTCGAGTCCCGCCCGGTCGCCGAACGGGCCGAAGTCGGTGACGCCGATGGTCTTGTTCGCGCCCGCCCCGACGTCGTCGCGGCTCAGCGACAGCGCCTGGCCCGCGTCCGGCTTGGCGGGGTCGTCATCGGCGAGCGGGGTGCCCTGCGTGCTCGGCGACGGCAGCGCGATGGCGACCGCCGCGATGACGGCGGCGGCCGCCGTCAGCAGTCCCGCTCCCCAGCCGAGCTGCCGGTTCCGGCGTCGCCGTGCCTGGGCCAGGTCGGTCACCTGCGTGTACGGCTGCGGCGGCATCGGCGGTGCCACCGCCGGTTGGTGCGCCGTCGAGGGAAAGATCCGTGCCCGCTCGGCGGCCAGTGCCGCGTCGATGCGGGCGGCGACGTCCTCGGGCATCGGCGCCGGGGGCGCCTCCCGCAGCCCAGCCAGCTCGGCCCGGGTCGTGGTGAGCGCGTCGAGCACCGCCATCGCGTCCTGGTCCTCGCGCACCCGGGACCACATCTCGGCCGCCGCCGCGTCGTCGAGCGCGCCCGCGTGCATCTCGGCGAGCTGGTCGACCGTCCACGGCCGGTCCGGGTCAGGCATTGTCCCTCCCTGTGCGTTCGTGAGGTGGGACGTTCGCATTCGCATCGGGGTTCCGCAGCTGCTGAAGAACCTTCGCCAGTTTCGCGCGGCCGCGGGCGCAGCGGCTTTTCACGGTGCCCTCGGCGATGCCGAGCAGCGACGCCGTCTCGGCGACCGAGTAGCCCTCGACGTCGACCAGCACGATCGGCACCCGCTGCTCGTCCGGCAGCGCGGCGAGCGCGTCGGAGATGATCATGCGGGTCTCGCGCTGCGCCATGGAGTCGCCCGGTGCGGCGGGCTCGCGGTACCCGTCGGTCTCCGGCAGCGGCACCGTCGGCCGTGACTGACGTTTCCTGATCCGGTCGAGGCAGGCGTTGACGACGATCCGGTGCAGCCAGGTGCTGACCGCCGACTCGGCGCGGAACGTGGCCGCGGCCCGGAACGCCGAGATGAACGCGTCCTGCAGCGCGTCGGCCGCCTCCTCGTGATCGCGCATGGTGCGCAGCGCGACCGCCCACATCCGGTCCCGGTGACGCCGGACGATCTCGCCGAACGCGGTGGGGTCGCCAGCGGCATGGGCGGCGATCAGATCGGCGTCCGTAGGGGCGGCTGCGGTCACGGTCAGAGCCTACTAAGTGCGCCCAAAGCGGTGCCGGTAGATGCCAATCCGACCCAAAAGTCAGCCTGACTGGCTGATCAAACAAGTGTGCCAGTCGCCTGACTTTCGGTCTTCTTGGCAATTCGCCCGGTAGTCACGACGGGACGCGGTAGAACTTCAGGTCGCCGATCTCGGACTGAAACTGTCCCACCGGCCCGCCGAGCCGGGTGAGCCAGACGATGACGTGCGACGTCCTCGGCTTGCCTGCCACCGTGATCGGCGTCGCGCCCTCCGGCAGGTCTTCCGGGCCCGCCACCAGCCGGGAGCTCTCGAGGTACGGGTTGGACATGTCGGCGACCCTGATCTCGACCCGGGTGCCCTCGGTCGCGCCGAGGATCCGCACCTTCGACAGCCTGATCGGCTCGTCGAAGCTGACCGACAGCCCCACCCCGCTCTTGAGCGCGGGCAGTTGCTGCTGGTACTGGTCGGTCTGCCATGGCGTGGCCGGGTTGCCGTCGATCGCGGCGGCCGCGAGCTCGACGTAGTCGCCGGTGCCCTCCGGGTTGTAGACCTCGATCGACGACGGCCGCACCGGCACCGCGGCCGGCTTCGGTTTCGGCGGTGGTGGCGGCGACGGTTTCGGCTGCGTAGTGCCCGGCCCGTTCGCGGCGACGTTCATGTTGGGGCCGGTCGCGCCCTCGTCCCCCGAGAAGAAGCTGATCATCGAGAGGCCGATCCAGGCGAGGATGCCGACGGCGGTGACGACCAGCCCGGTCGCCCATACCGCGACCCGCTTGCGCTGGGCCGCGTCGCTGACCGGCCGCTTGGTCGTCCACACCCCGCCGTCCGGGTCGGTGGCGGGCCCGGGGTCGGCACCGTCCGCCGATGCCGCGGCCCTGCGCTCCTCGGTCACGCTGACCTGGCGCAGCACCCGAAGGAACGCCGCGCTGGTGCGGATGCCGCCCTCGCCGCCGTCGGACAACGTCCGCACCGCGAGCGAGGACAGCTCGGCGGGCACCGTGGGCTGGATCGAGCGCGGCGGCACGACGCCACCGTGGGGCGCGTGCGGGGCGGGCGCGATCGCGGCGGGCCCGCCGTGGAGCGGCCAGCGGGCGGTCAGCAGCAGGTACAACACCGCGCCGAGCGCCTTGATGTCGTCGCGCAGCGTCGTCTCGGGCAGCGGGCCGGGGAACGCCAGCCGCAGCTGGCCGTCCCGTCCCCGCCGGATGCGCTGCGGGTGGTCGAGGCCGAGCACGAGTCCGGAGCGGTGTGCCCGCTCGACGGCGTCGACCAGGCTGTCGATCATGCGGCAAGCCATGATCGGGTGCACCGGCCCCTCGTTGACGATGTCGATGAGGTCGGTGCCCTTGCTCCACTCGGCGACCACGATCCCGTGCAGGCCCTCCCCGGCGGCGATGCCGCTGCCGGGCGTCAGGACGTCGAGCACCCGCGCGACGTGGGGGTGGGTGAACTGGGCGGTGTGGGCGGCGCGTTCCAGGGTGCGGCGGGCCTCCCTGGCCGCGTCGAGGTCGGCCTGGTCACCGACGATGAGGGTGAGCGCGACGTCGCGGTGGAGCTGGCCGTCGCGCGCCCGCCAGAAGTGCGAACTCGCCCGCTCGTCGACGCCGAGCTGCGCGAGCAGCCGGTAGCGGCCGTCGCCGACGACCGCGCCGGGCGACAGCGAACCACCCGTGGTTCTGATGCTGGTCCGCGGCACGCCGTCCGGCCGCTCGCTCCGCCTGGTCTCCACCGCCTCCGACAACCTCCGTGTCCGCTCTCTACCTGGGCAAGAAGAGCCCTCCGGCGCCATGTTTCTCATCATCGAGAGTACGGCAAACGCGCTGTGTGCACGCGGCGGTCGCGCTGTGACGCCGCGCGTCACTCGGTCGGGCCGGGTGTGGCTCAGGCCCGGCCGAGTAACCGGGCGAGCCGGTTCGTCAACGGGGCGATCTCGTCGACCTTGAGTGCGGCGAGGACGCCGAACGACACCCCGAGGCCGGCGATGCTCTGCGCGATCAGCGACACCCAGGCGTGCAGCGTGCTCGGCAGCCCGTCCGGCACCAGCATGCCGATGAGCACCGCGGCCGCGACGCCGAGCCCGCTGGCGACCACGGTGAACAGGATGACGCCGAGCACCCTGCGGCTGCGCAGGTTACCAAGCCGCACCCAGAGCCACACCTGGCCGAGCACCGCGCCGACCACGAACGTCAGCGAGTTGACCATCATCGCGCCGAGCACGATCTGCCTCGGTTCGAGCACCGTCGGGCACAGGTACAGCAGCGGCACCTTCACCAGCGTCATGACCAGCATGATCAACGTCGGGGTGCGGGCGTCCTTGAGCGCGTAGAACACCCGCAGCTGGAGCATCACCAGCGCGTACGGCAGCAGCCCGAACGCCGCGATGGCCAGCGACCTGCCCAGCCGCTCCGCCGACGCGACGTCGCTCTGCCCGAACGCGAACAGCGCGATGCCGACCGACGAGCCGACCACGGTCATGATCGCGGCGATCGGCAGCAGCGTGACCGTGGAGATGCGGGAGGCGTACGACAGGTTGGAGATCAGCTTGCCGTACTCGCCGTCCGCCGCCGCCCGGCTCATCCTCGGCATGATCGCGGTCAGCAGCGACACCCCGATCACGCCGTACGGCAGCTGGAACAGCAGCCACGCGTTGTAGTAGGCGGTCATGCCGCCCGGGTCGCCCGCGGTCAGCACCCGCGTCGTGACGATGTAGCCGACCTGGCTGACCGCGACGTAGCCGAGAATCCACGCCGCGAGGCCGCCGAACTCCTTCATCCGCGAGTCGATGCCCCAGTTCCACCGGAACCGGAAACCGGTGCGCAGCAGCGGCGGCACCAGCATCACCGCCTGCGCCACGATGCCGAGCGTGACGCCGAGGCCGAGCGTGAGCAGCTTCGGGTCGCCCATCCGCACCGGGTCGACCGAGATCTGGCCGGGCATGAGCGCGAACACGCCGATGGTCGCCATCACGACCAGGTTGTTGACCACCGGCGCCCAGGCGGGCGGGCCGAAGATCTGCCGGGCGTTGAGGATCGCCATCAGCAGCGCGAACACGCCGTAGAACAGGATCTGCGGCAGCAGCAGGTAGGCGAACGCGGTGGTCAGCTCGGGATTGGCGCGGCCCGTCGACGAGTCGACGTAGATCGAGGTGAACACCGGGGCGGCGAGCACCGCGATCACCGTCGCGATGGCGAGCAGGCTCAGCGCGACGGTGAGCAGCCGCTGGGTGTACTCCTCGCCGCCGTCGGGGTCGTCCTGCGACCGGACGAGCAGTGGCACCACGATGCTGGCGAGCACGCCGCCGAGCAGCAGCTCGTAGATGATGTTGGGCAGCGTGTTCGCCACGTTGAACGAGTCGTTCTGGATGCCGATGCTCAACACCCAGACCAGCATCACCTTCCACATGAAGCCGGTGACGCGGCTGGTCAGCGACGCGATCGCGATCTTGCCGGTCGACTTGGCGAGCGACTCCCGTGCCTCACCCGGCCGCTCCGGCGCCTCGGTCGGCTCGCCCGGCGCGGGCGGCGCGCCGATGGCGGGCAGCACCCGGGTGAGCTCCTGGTACGGCCGCAGCGAGTCGGGGTCGGCCATAGACCAGCCCTGCTGCGGTGGCCGCGGCCGTCGTGGTGGCGGCGGTGGCCGCATGCGCGGGTCCTGTGGCGGCCTCGGCGGTGGTCCCGGTGGCGGACCGGGGGGCTGGCCCGGTGGCGGCTGCGGTGGCCTCGGCGGCGGTCCCTGGGGTGGTGGTCCCGGCGCCGGACGCTGCGCCGGCCGCGTCGGCTCGTCCGGCTGCGGCAACTGGCCGCCGTGCGAGGGGTCGCGCGGCGGCTGCTGCGCCGGGCGGGTCGGCTGGTCCGGCTGCTGCGGACGGCGCGACGGGGGAGGCCGCCGGGGTGGCTCTGAGTTCAACGTTCCCGTCCTCGCGACGTCGATGCCGGTGCGGCGCGCCGCCCGGGGCTAGCCGTGCCCGGCCCCATTGGAACGGATCCGGCGGTGGATGCGCCGTCCCGCGAGCAGCAGCAGCACGCCGCCTGCTGCTGCGGTCACGATAACCGTGAAAACGCCGTACTCGGTCGACGCCAACTGGAACCGCGTCGGACTGCCGAGCGCGAGGCCGCCGGGGGTGCTGAGCGAGACGTCGACGGTGAACCGGCCCGCACGCAGCGCCTCGGCGGGCACGCGCAGGTTCAGCGACGACTCCGGCGCCAGCTTCTGGGCGCTGATGTCGTCCGGCCGCAGGCCGCTCGTGCTGGACAGCATCACCCGAACGGTGATCTCGACCGGCAGGTCGTTCCGGATCGACACCGGGATCGGCGACGACCCCGACGCGAGCGAGATGGTGCGGTCCGGCTCGGTGATGCTGACGTCGTCGAGCAGGTCGTAGAGCTGGAACCTCGCGTCGGCGACGGCGAGCTGCGCCAGGACCGGCCGATGCGGCAGCGCGTTGGAGGTCGCCCTGAGCAGCCCCTCCCGCACCGGCAGCAGCAGGTCGGCCGGGTCGACCTTCAACGTGGACGCCTCACTCATGGCCTTGGACAGCTCGGCGACGGTCGCGTCGACCTGGGCGATCTCGTCGGTGATCGTCCGGGAGGGCTCCGGGGTGAGGCTGCCCTGCTGCGCGGGCCGTCGTGCGCTGGTCGCGCTCGCCGTGAACAGGTCGGACGCGGGCACCGGCAGCAGGGTGCCGGCCGAGGCGAGCTCGTCGATGCCCTGCAGGAACCAGACCAGCTCGTGGTACGGGACCGCCCACTGCCGTGGCGGCGCGATGAGCAGCGGCGAGGTGCCGCCGTTGCGGGCGCGGAAGTCGATGCTGGCGAACCCGTTCTGGGTCGCGATGTCGCCCTGGTCCGACGCGAGCGTGGCATTGGTCGTCGAGTTGTTGCGCGCGACGTCGCGGGTCAGCGAGAGCGTGACCAGCCCGTTCGACGGCACCACCGTGTGCTCGGTGTCGTCGGTGGTGATCGTCGTCGGCTCGACCGGATGGTCGCCGCTGCGCCCGCCGATGAGCAGGTTCTTGCCCGCCTCGCCGACCGCGTCGAGCGCTTGCTCGGAGAGCTCGCCCTCGACCGCGAGCGCCCCGTCGAGCGGCCGCGCGCCGACCACCTCGGTGAGCACGTCGTCGCGGGAGGCGGCCAGCGTCGCGAGCTGCGGTGTGCTGCCCGCCAGCAGCGAGATGTCCGCCCGCGCGTACGGCGTCGGCACCACGCAGGCGTCCTCGACGAGCGCGCGCACGTCGGTCAGCCAGGACTCGGCGGCCGCGCTGCCGTCCCGGGTATCGCGGTCCGGCGCGCCCTGCACCCGGTAGCCCTGCGTCATCGCCTGGGCCGTCTCGATCAGCTCGGGGTCGATCGCGAAGCACATCGAGGAGAACAGCTGCTCGTCGTCGCGCACCGACTCCGCGGCCTGCACCAGCGCGTACAGCCTGCCGCCCGGCAGCATCGCCTCGGCGAGCTCGTCGTCGGCGAGGACGAGCCTGCCCTGCAGCGGGTTGGCGATGACCCGTGGCCTCGCCGTGAGCGGCCATAGGATCGACGTCGGCGGCGGGGTGTTGCGCTCGGCCTTGTCGCCGCTCCCCGGCACCGAGATCACCGGCAACATCAGGTGCGACGCGGCGAGCCGCGCCTCGAGGCCGCCGGCGAGCGTGCCGTTGACGTTGATCAGCAACGGGTAGGTGCCGGCCTCGGGGAACAGCAGGCCGCCCTCGCCGCCGCGCAGGTCCGCCGTGAGCGTGAAGGTCGCCCGCTTGCCGGGCGGGAGGCGCTCCGCCACCGTCCGGAACGGGGTGAGCTCGTAGTCCATCGGGGCGCCCGCGGTGAGCGTCTGCTTGAGCATCGCGTTCGAGGTCACCGGCGAGCTGAGGTGCAGCCGGGCCGCCAGGTTCGTGATCGGGTGCGCGGAGGTGTTGGTGAGCGACACCGAGACCGTCAGGGTGCGCGACCGCTTGTCGATCACGCGCGGCGACATCGACGTCACGTCGAGCTCGAGCGCCGTGGCCAGGTCGGTCGTCGGCTGGGCGGCGGTTGCTCGCATCGGTGGCGCCGCCATGCCGGCGAAGACGAACAGCAGCGCGACGGCGCCGAAGGCGAGCGCGGTTCGAATCACTCCGACACCTCATCAGGGCGCCAGTTGCCGACGGATTCGGGGGCGGGTGCGTCGGTGGCGAGCAGTTCACGCGCCTTTCCGACGAGCTTGCGTTCGTCACCGTAGGCGAGCGTTCCCTCGAGCCCACCGAGGGGGACCCAGGCGACCTCGGTGACCTCGTCGTCCTCGTCGCACAGCTCGCCGCCGATCGCTTCGAGCAGGAAGTGGTGCACCGTCTTGTGCACCCGGCGGCCATCGGCGATGAACCAGTAGTCGATCTCGCCGAGCGGTTGCAGCACCCGCGCGGAAATGCCGGTCTCCTCCTTCACCTCACGTACCGCGGTCTCGGGGTACGTCTCGCCGTCCTCGACATGACCCTTGGGCAGCGACCACAGCAGCGAGCCGCCGCGGTCCAGCCTGCCGATGAGGACGACACGGTGATGATCGGGGTCGACGACGAGACCACCGGCCGAGGTCTCGTCAACCGTCGTCATTCGCCGAGGGCGGCGACGCCGGGACCGGCGCCAAGGCTTAGCCCGTCGCGCCTCGTCGCGCGAGTCACCGGATCCTGGCATACCAGCGATGCTAGTCGGAACGGCGCTGCCCCGACGCCGAACTCGGCCGGGTCCAGCGCGGACGCTGATATGACCGAGCTCTGTGACCTTCGCCCTCGCTCTCCCGTGACGAGGCACGTCCAGTCCTCCGCCGACCCGGCGGTGGTTCGGCGTTCGCGACCACCCTCGCTGCGTTCCGGGTGGCCCCGCCCGCCGAACGGCGAAGCTCCCAACCGCTAGGCTGAATCGCCGTGCCCGATATCCGTGCTCAACGCAGTGCCAAGCGCAACGCGGTCGCCGAGCTGCTGCGCATCTCGCCTATCGCCGACGAGCTGGCCGCGCGGTTCGCCACCGCGGGACATCAGCTGTACCTCGTCGGCGGCAGCGTGCGGGACGCGTTGCTCGGCAGGCTGACCAACGACCTCGACTTCACCACCGACGCGCGCCCCGAGACGATCCTGACGATCGTCAGGGGCTGGGCCGACGCGGTGTGGGAGACCGGCATCGAGTTCGGCACCGTCGGCGTGGCCAAGGGCGGCACCCAGCTCGAGATCACCACCTTCCGGGCGGACACCTACGACCGCGTGACCCGCAACCCCGAGGTGGTCTTCGGCGACGACATCGACGGCGACCTCAAGCGGCGGGACTTCACCGTCAACGCGATGGCCATCGAGCTGACCGCGAAGCGGTTCACCGATCCGCACGGCGGGCTGGACGCGCTCGACGACCGGGTGCTCGACACCCCGGCGGCGCCCGAGGAGTCGTTCGCCGACGACCCGCTGCGGATGCTGCGCGCCGCCCGGTTCGCCGCGCAGCTCGAGTTCGTGCCGTCGCGCCGGGTCGTCACCGCCATGACCGAGATGGCGAGCGAGATCGGCCGCATCACGGCCGAGCGGGTGCAGGCCGAGCTGAGCAAACTGCTGCTCGGCGCCAAGCCCCGGCTCGGCATCGAGCTGATGGTGCACACCGGCCTCGCCGACCACGTGCTGCCCGAGGTGCCGGGCATGCGGCTCGCCATCGACGAGCACCACCAGCACAAGGACGTCTACGAGCACTCGCTGACCGTGCTCGACCAGGCCATCGACCTGGAGACGCGGCACGAGCCGACCACCGAGCCGGACCTCGTGGTGCGGCTGGCCGCGCTGCTGCACGACATCGGCAAGCCCGCGACGAGGAAGTTCACCGAGGGCGGCGGCGTGACGTTCCACCACCACGAGGTGGTCGGCGCCAAGATGACCCGCAAGCGGCTGAAGGCGCTGCGCTACCCGAAGGACGTCATCGCGGACGTCTCGCAGCTCGTGTTCCTGCACCTGCGGTTCCACGGCTACGGCAAGGGCGAGTGGACCGACTCCGCGGTGCGGCGCTACGTCACCGACGCGGGCGAGCTGCTGCCGAAGCTGCACAAGCTGGTGCGGGCCGACTGCACCACCCGCAACCGGCGCAAGGCGGCCGCGTTGCAGCGGACCTACGACGACCTCGAGGCGCGCATCCAGCGCATCGCCGAGGACGAGGACCTGGCCAAGGTCAGGCCCGACCTGGACGGCAACGAGATCATGACGCTGCTCGGGCTGCCGCCGGGCCCGATGGTCGGCAAGGCGTGGCGCTTCCTCAAGGAACTGCGGCTCGACCAGGGGCCGCTCCCCCGCGACGAGGCCGTCGCCGCGCTCCGGAGCTGGGCCAAGGAGCAGAGCATCGACGTGCCCGAGTAGCTACTTGACGGCTTCCAGCGCGCCGGTCGAGACGTGCTCGCCGATCGGGCGCGGCAGCAGGTAGGCGAGCGCGCCGCCCGGCATGCCGCCCCACGGCAGCGTGACGCCGGTCAGCACCCGCAGCGGGCGGGTGAGCCGGTACTCGGTGCGCCGGGACTCGCGGTCGGGCAGCAGCGACGTCTCCTGGAACATCGCCGACGCCTCGTGCGTCACGTTGCCCGCGTCGTCGCCGAACCGCGTCAGCAGCGTGCCCTCCGGCAGCGTCACCATCCGCTTGCCGCGCAGCAGCGTCAGCGGCGGCTCGCCGCGCAGCGGCACGATCGGCCAGTCCGCCGGGTTCTCCTCGGGGTGCAACGGCGCCAGCGCCCGCGTCGGGTGCAGCGCGAGCACGCCGAGCAGGTGCGCCGCCGCGGCCCTGACGGTGTCGAACTCCCGCGCCTGCCGCTGCTCGCCGTCCTCGCACCAGGTGACCCGCCAGCCGCCGCTGACCCGGAGCAGGCACCAGGCGTCGTCGGCCTGCTCGCCGAACCGGTACGCCTGGCCGCCGATGCCGAGCTCGCCGAGCCGCTTGCGCAGCAACGTCAGCACCTCGGACGCCCGCAGCGGCGGGATCACGCTGTCGTCCCGCTCCACCTCGGTGACGGCGTCGTGCTCGTCGAGGTCGGCCGCCGACTGCGGCGGGTACGGCTCCCCGACCACCTCGGCGCGGGCGGTCTCGCGCAGCCGCCTGCTGACGAACGGCGGCCGGTACGAGTTCGCCCTGATGTGGTCGAGCAGCTCCGGCTCCGGCGCGACGCCGTGCATCCGCAGGTAGTGCGGCACCGCCGCCGGCCAGATCCAGGTGCCGTCGGTGTGGCAGGCGTTCGGCACCGACGGCGCGGTCTGCGGCGCGAACAGGTCCGGCTGCGGCGTGTCGCCCACGTGCACCACCGGCGAGCGGTACAGGTACGCCATCACCTCGCGCAGCTCGTGCCCCGGCACCGGCGGGCGGTTGACCACCGGCCGCTTGCCGGGGTGGTGCATGTCGACCACCTTGGCGTGCCGGAACGTCACGTCGAGCGGCAGCCCGGCGCGGGCGCCGAGCCAGGGCGGCACGTGCTTGGGCTCGCGGGGGAACCGCGCCAGCTCCTGCTCGAACGCCGGCGCGGTGTCCCTGCCCTCCTCGTCCGGCGCCCGACGCCAGCGCGGCTGCGAGGACGCGTCGTAGTCGAAGGTGAAGTTGTCGTCCCGGCTGACGGTCATGGTGCCCTGGAACCAGGTGCCGCGGTCCTGCTCGTGCATCAGCCAGCGCAGCTCGGTGAACAGCTGGCCGAGCAGCGGCGGCGCGCTCAGCGAGTACGTGACGTCGCCGTCGGTGCCGCGCACCTCGAGCTCGGCGTAGCCGCCGACCTGGCGGAACCGGGCCGCCGTGGTGCCCTCCGGGTCGGGACGCAGCTCGCGCAGCACCCGCCCGATCCGGCGCAGCAGCCGACGCTGCTTGATGTCGTCGCGCTCGCCGGGCGCCTCGGCGCGGAGGTCGTGGTACTCCTGCCACAGCGCCTCGACCTCGGCGGGCGCGGCGACGACGCCGTACTGCCCGTCGTCGCCGATCGGGGTGAGGCCGAGCTCGGTGGCGATGGTCTCGTCGGAACCGGTCCAGTGCAGCTCGAGCGTGCCGTCGTCACGCTGACCGGCGAGCGCGAACGTCTCCTCGGCGAAGCGGCAGTGGGTGCGGATGGTGAACGTAGCCGGGATGTCGTCCTCGGCCACCAGGTTGCCGGCGGCGCCGTCGTGCTCGATGTCGAACCCGTCGAGCTGCTCGTCGTCCGGCGCGATGAGGAGCCACTTGCCCTCCGTGGTCGAGGGCGTGGCACGAACCGGTGTGCCGTTCCACAAGGCGTACCGGGCGTCCGGATGGACAGCGGGCAAAACCTGATGACGCACGGAACTTCCCTCCAGGTGTTCCCGCCCAACTTATCGGTCCGGCTACTCCGAACGTGCATCACCCGTACGCGTGTGTATCTAACGCCGGTGTCACCCGAAACCCGGCCGCGTCGGCCCTAGCTCAGGTGGGATCATTGGCGCGTGCGCGCGGATGCCATTGCGCAGGGTTGCCTGCTTGTCGCTGATCCCACCATGTCCGACCCGAACTTTCGCCGAACAGTGGTCCTCATCCTGCACCACGGCGACGAAGGCACGCTCGGCGTCGTGCTCAATCGGCCCAGCGAGGTGCCGGTGGACCAGGTGGCGCCGGACTGGGCCGCCTACGTCGGGGATCCGGCCGACGCCTTCATCGGCGGCCCCGTCGAGCAGGACACGCCGTTGTGCCTTGCCGCGTTACGCAATGGCGAGACGTCGGTGCCGGGCACCATCGGCGTCATCGGGCCGGTCGCGCTGGTCGTGCTCGACTCCGACCCGGACGAGCTGGTGTCCAAGGTGCGCGGGATGCGGATGTTCATCGGCTACGCGGGCTGGGACGCGGGTCAGCTCGAGGGAGAGCTGGCGCGCGACGACTGGATCGTCGTGCCGGCGCTGCCGAGCGACGTCTTCGCCGAGCCGGGCACCGACCTCTGGGCGCGGGTGCTGCGCCGCCAGGGCGTCCCGACCGCGCTACTCGCCACGCACCCGGGCGACCTGCAACTGAACTAGCCCCCGCAGCCGCCTGCGCCACAGCAGCAGCCGCCACAGCCACCCTGCGGCTCCGGTTCCGGCACGGCCGTGGCGGCGCGGTTGCCGAGCACGCCGCCCGCCGCCAGCAGCACCAGCAGTCCGGCGACGCCGAGCGTCGCCGCGAGCGCCGTGCCCAGCGCGGTCGGCATGCCGATGGCGGCGAGCCCGCCCGCGATGCCGATGGCGCCCGCCGCCATGGTGGGGATGCCCGCCACCTTGTTGCCGACGGCGAACGCCTCGTCGCTGCGCAGCGTCGCGGCGGTGCGCACGCCGGTGCCCCGGCCCCGGCTGAGCCTGCCCCGCCAGCCGAGGAAGCCACCGACGCCGACCAGCAGTCCGCCGATCAGGGGAATGAGCGCGACAACGACCATCGTTCGAGGATAAGCCGCCCTCGCCTGCCAGGATGCCGCGCCCCGCCCGGGGTGTGGCGTGTGCCGCTGCCGGTCGGGTGCGAGCGACGGCGCAGGTGCCAGCGGCTACCATGGGGCGCATGAGCACGGCATGCCTGCTCCTTAGCCGGCCGCGCTGACCACGGGTCACGCGCGGCTCACCCCCTCATGCCTCATGGCTGGGGGGTTGCGCTGTTTAAGGGGCTGATGAGCGGGAGACCGGCACCGAAAGGGAAGGGCTAGTCGATGAGTGAGGCATCCGGCGCGCCGGCGTATCGCTACACCGCCGCGGTCGCTGGCGAGATCGAGCGACGCTGGCAGGACCACTGGGAGGACAACGGCACGTTCCACGCGCCGAACCCGGTGGGCGAGCTCGCCGACGCGGACGCCGGACGCCCCACCGGCGACAAGATGTTCGTGCAGGACATGTTCCCGTACCCGTCCGGCGCCGGGCTGCACGTCGGCCACCCGCTCGGCTACATCGGCACCGACACGTTCGCTCGGTTCAACCGGATGCTGGGCCGCAACGTGCTGCACACGCTCGGCTTCGACGCCTTCGGCCTGCCCGCCGAACAGTACGCGGTGCAGACCGGCACCCACCCGAGGGTGACGACCGAGGCCAACATCACGAACATGAAGCGGCAGCTGCGGGCGCTCGGCCTCGGCCACGACCAGCGGCGCTCGTTCGCGACCACGGACCCGGAGTACTACCGCTGGACACAGTGGATCTTCCTGCAGATCTACAACTCCTGCTACGACACCGAGCAGGACAAGGCCCGCCCGATCTCGGAGCTGGTGGCGGAGTTCGCCGACGGCAGCCGCGAGACGCCGGACGGCACGCCGTGGCCGGAGCTGACCAAGTCCGAGCAGGCCGAGGTGCTCGACACCTACCGGCTGGCCTACGTCACCGAGTCGCCGGTGAACTGGTGCCCCGGGCTGGGCACCGTGCTCTCGAACGAGGAGGTCACCGCCGAGGGGCGCAGCGAGCGGGGCAACTTCCCTGTCTTCCGCCGCAACCTGAAGCAGTGGATGATGCGCATCACCGCCTACGCCGACCGACTGGTCGACGACCTGGACAGGTTGGACTGGCCGGAGAAGGTCAAGGCGATGCAGCGCAACTGGATCGGCCGCTCGCACGGCGCTTCCGTGCGGTTCGCCGTCGACGGTACGAGCCACGACATCGAGGTGTTCACCACCCGGCCGGACACGCTGTTCGGCGCGACCTACATGGTGCTCGCGCCGGAGCACCCGCTGGTCGACGAGCTGACCACCGAGAAGTGGCCCGAGGACGTCGACAGCCGCTGGACCGGTGACGCGGCCACCCCGGAGGAGGCGATCGCGGCCTACCGGCGGCAGGCGTCGATGAAGTCGGAGCTGGACCGGCAGGAGAACCGCGAGAAGACCGGCGTGTTCACCGGCTCGTACGCCGTCAACCCGGTCAACGACGCGCGCATCCCGGTGTTCGTCGCCGACTACGTGATGATGGGCTACGGCACCGGCGCGATCATGGCCGTGCCGGGCCAGGACCAGCGGGACTGGGACTTCGCCGAGGTGTTCGGCCTGCCCATCGTCCGCACCGTGCAGCCGGAGGCCGGCTTCGACGGCGAGGCGTACACCGGTGACGGCCCGGCGATCAACTCCGCCAACGACAGCGGGCTGTCGCTCAACGACCTCGGCGTCGATGACGCGAAGAAGGCCACCATCGACTGGCTCGAGGAGCACGGCCACGGCACCGGCACGGTGCAGTACAAGCTGCGGGACTGGCTGTTCTCCCGGCAGCGGTACTGGGGCGAGCCGTTCCCGATCGTCTTCGACGTCGAGGGCATCGCGCACGCGCTGCCGGAGGACATGCTGCCGGTGGAGCTGCCCGACGTCGACGACTACGCCCCGACCAGCTACGACCCGGAGGACGCCGACTCCAAGCCGTCGCCGCCACTGGAGAAGGCGACCGACTGGGTCGAGGTCGAGCTGGACCTCGGCGACGGTCCCCGGCCGTACCGGCGCGAGGTCAACACCATGCCGAACTGGGCGGGCTCGTGCTGGTACCAGCTGCGCTACGTCGACCCGACCAACGACGACGCGATGTGCGACCCGGAGAACGAGCGGTACTGGATGGGGCCACGGCCGGACGAGCACGGCGCGAACGACCCGGGCGGCATCGACCTCTACGTCGGCGGCGTCGAGCACGCCGTGCTGCACCTGCTCTACGCGCGGTTCTGGCACAAGGTGCTCTACGACCTCGGCCACGTGTCCTCGGCGGAGCCGTACCGCAAGCTGTGCAACCAGGGCTACATCCAGGCCTTCGCCTACACCGACTCGCGCGGCGTCTACGTGCCCGCCGAGGAGGTCGTCGAGGAGAACGGGAAGTTCTTCTATCAGGGCGAGGAGGTCACGCAGGAATACGGCAAGATGGGCAAGAGCCTGAAGAACGTCGTCACGCCGGACGAGATGTTCGACCAGTTCGGCGCGGACACGTTCCGGTTCTACGAGATGTCCATGGGGCCGTTCGACGACTCGCGGCCGTGGGCGACGAAGGACGTCGTCGGCGCGCAGCGGTTCCTGCAGCGGCTGTGGCGCCTCGTCGTGGACGAGGGCACCGGCGAGCTGCGGGTGTCCGACGCCGAGCCCGCCGAGGCCGACCTGCGCGCGCTGCACAAGACCATCGCGGGGGTGCGGAGTGACTACGCCGGCCTGCGGTTCAACACGGCGGGCGCGAAGCTGATCGAGCTGAACAACCACGTCACCAAGACGTACGGCTCGGCGGCCGCCACGCCGCGCGCGCTCGCCGAGCCGCTGGTGCTGATGCTGGCGCCGCTGTGCCCGCACATCGCCGAGGAGCTGTGGCAGCGGCTCGGCCACGACGGCTCGCTGGCGCACGGCCCGTTCCCCGAGGCCGACGAGCGCTACCTCGTCGACGAGACGGTCGAGTACCCGATCCAGGTCAACGGCAAGGTCCGCTCACGGGTCACGGTGGCGGCCGACGCCGACGACGAGGCGGTGCGGGCGGCCGCGCTCGGCGAGGAGAAGATCGCCGCGCTGCTCGACGGCGGCGAGCCGCGCAAGGTCATCGTCGTCCCCGGCCGGCTGGTGAACGTGGTGCTGTAAGCCAGCGGTTGGGAGCTTCGCCGGTCGGTCGATGGGGCCGCTCCGAGCGGAGCGAGTGGGTGGTCGCGGCGGCCGACTCACGCCAGGGGCGATGCCGCGCCGAGGGTGCGATGGCAGCGCAACACCCGGGCGAAGGTCACAGAGCTTCTGGTCTCACAGCTTCACAACGCTCCGAGACCGAGCTCGCGGGCCAGGTCCGCGAGCATGGCGTCGAACAGCACGTCGGGCTGCGAGACCGGCATCGGGAAGTTGCCGAACACCTCGAGCGTGACGTGGCCGTAGATGCGGGTCCAGTACTGCACCATGAGGAACGCGACCTCGAGCGGCAGCCGCTGCGGGTCGATCCGCACACCCTCGCTGACGAGCGTGTCGAGCACCGTCTGCCGGAACGCGGCGACGTCGTTCCGCAGCGCGGACGGCACCAGGTCGTCGGGCAGTCCGGCCAGCTCGTGGTGGACGAGCACCCGCGCCATGCTGGTGATGAACACCCGGCCGAACGGCTCGTTCGCGCCGGTGAGCGGGGCCGACGTCTGATCGGTCGTCACCGAGGCGAACACGAGCGTGAACTCGTGCGGGTGGACCAGTGCCCAGCGGCGGAAGCCACGGCAGACGGCGAAGAACTGCCCGATGCCGTTGTCCGGCTGCCGGGCGACGTCCTCGGAAAGCTCCTCGGCGAGCTCGACGCTGATCTCGCCGCGCAGCAGCTCCAGTAGCTCCGAGTGCGAGCGGTAGTAGCGATAGAGGGCGGGCGCGGTCAGGCCGAGCTCGCGGGCGATGGCACGCAACGTCACGCCCGCGACACCGTGCTCGACGAGCAGCCGCCGGGCGGCGTCCCTGATCAACGCGCCCGTCCCGGACAGCGTGCGCTCCGAGCGGTTGGCCTCGCTCATGGTTCCGACGATACTGCCGCAAACCGGACGTTCGCAGTGTCTCGATCGAGGCGCCGCCGACGCCGACCGCTCGGGGGGCGACGCGATCGACGCCGGCGACTCGATCCGCCACCGGTGTGGTGGCCGGACGGCTGCGGGCCGCATTCGGCCGCAGGGTCCCTCAGGTGGTCAACCCACCAACGAGTGACTCTACGCAACCTCCGTCATGATGTCGTGCATTCTGTCAGTTCGCAGCGCTGGGCCGACATTTGCCGCCAGGACGTGTCTAATTTGCCCTATTCGTTACGTGAAATGACGCTACGTGATTGGGGTAAAACGGAAACCGTCCGGGTGAACGGGGATATGACAGGCTTACCGCGTGGCACAACGAACATCAGTGGATCTGGTTGTGGTCGGATCGGCCAACGTGGATCGAGTGGTGCGGGTGGAGCGCCACCCGGCGCCCGGCGAGACCGTGCTCGGCGGCGACACCGCGCTGTACCCCGGTGGCAAGGGCGCCAACACGGCGGTGGCCGCGGCACGCAACGGCGTGCGGACCTGTCTCGTCGGCGCGGTCGGTGACGACGAGGGCGGCACGCTGCTGCTCGACTCGCTTGCCGACGCGGGCGTCGACACCGGCACGGTGCGCCGTGTCGACGGCCCGAGCGGCGCCGCCCACATCACCGTCAGCGCGGACGGCGAGAACTCCATCGTCGTCTCGCCCGGCGCGAACGCCCGGCTCGGCGTGGCCGACGTGGCTGAGTGCGAGGACGTCATCGGCGCGGCGCGGGTGCTGTTCGCCGTGCTCGAGGTACCGCTCGACACGGTGCGGCACGCGGTCACGCATGCCGCAGCACGCGGCGTGCGCCCGGTGGTCAACGCCTCGCCGGTGACCGAGCTGCCGGCGGACATGCTCGCCGCGCTCGATCCCATCATCGTGAACAAGCACGAGGCCGCGGTGCTGCTCGGCGAGACCGGCACCGGCGAGGAGATGGCGGCGGGACTGCTGGCGCGCGGGCCGCGCTCGGTCGTGGTGACCCTCGGCGCGGACGGCGTCGTGGTCGCCGATGCCGACGGCGTCGTGGCGGTGCCCGCGCCCGATCTCGGCGACGGGCGTGTCGTCGACACCACGGGCGCGGGGGACGCCTTCGCCGGGGCGCTCGCCGGCAGGCTCGCCACCGGCGCCGGGCTCGTGGCCGCGGCGCGTCACGCGGTGGCCTACGCGGCGGAGTCGGTCACCACGCAGGGCGCGCAGGGCGGGGCGCACCGGAGTGCACCAGACCGGGCAGATCGGCCAGCACCACATTGAGCTGGCCGCGCGTCATCGCGTTGTAGGCGATGTCGGTGCGCTCGGTGAACTCGTCGAGGTCGATCAGGCCGCGCCCGATCGCCCGTTGCAGCAGGTTCACCACGTGCTCGCGCTCGGTGTCGGAGACGCGCAGGTCACGCGGGTCCACGCTGGGGCTGGCATCGGTCATGGCACCGATGCTAGCCCCGCACCGATCCCCGCGAATCCGGGAAAATCCCTGACCCGCCGGGCCTACTCCCCGTCCTCGGCTCCGTTGACGACCTCGGGCGACGAGCCCGACCGCGCGAACATCGGCACCTCGTCGCCGGACTGCGCCTCGTCGTCGATGAGCGACTTCGCCCCGGCGTTGATGACGGCGACGAGCGGCACCGACACCAGCGCGCCGGTGATGCCCGCGATGACGAGGCCGACCGTGATCGCGAGGATCACCGCGAGCGGGTGGATCTTGACGGCCCTGCCGAGCAGCAGTGGTTGCAGCACGTGGCTCTCCAGCTGCATCACCGCGATCACGACGGCGAGCGCGATGAGCGCCTGCACCCAGCCGACGGTGACCAGCGTGACCAGCACGGCGACGGTGCCCGTCACGACGGCGCCGACGATCGGGATGAACGCGCCGAGGAACACCAGCGTGGACAGCGGCACGACGAGCGGCACGCCGAGGATCCACAGCCCGACGCCGATCCCGACCGCGTCCACGACGGCGACGATCGCGGTGGCGCGCACGTAGCTGACCAGCGAGGCGAAGCCCCGCCTGCCCGCGATGTCCGCCTGCTGCCGCGCCTGGCCGGGCACCGCCTTGACCACGAACGACCAGATCTCGCGGCCGTGCAGCAGGAAGAAGATCAGGATGAACAGCGTCAGCAGGATCCCGGTGAGGAACTCGCCGACAACGCCTGCCGTGGTCAGGGCGCTGGTCGTGATCGTGCCCTGGTTCTCCTGGATGTAGTTGACGAGCTGGCCGATGAGGTTGTTGAGGTTCGCCGATTCGAGTCCGAACGGCCCCTCGGTCAGCCAGCGCTCCACCTGGTCGAGGCTGCGGTTGAGCTGGGTCCGCAGCGCAGGCAGGCCGTGGGTGAACTGCACCACGACGAACGTCACCAGCCCGCCGAGCAGCGCGAGGCCGCCCACGATGGTCGCGGCGACGGCCAGCCCGCGCGGCAGCGCGACCTTGCGGATCAGCACGTCGACAGCGGGTGCCATCAGCGCGGCGAGCAGCAGCGCCACGGCGAGTGTCGTGGTGACCAGCGCCAGCCGTCCGACGAGCCAGAGAACCACGCCGATCGCGGCGGCGATGATCAGCAGCCGCCAGGCGAACGCGGCGCTGAGCCGGAGGCCGACGGGGACCAGGCTGGTCACGTCGGTGTCTTGGGGTGTCGCCGGCGCCGAGTCCCCAGCTGGCGCAGGGGACTCGGGCTCGGCGCTGCGCGCATCGTTGTCGGTCACGGCGCAACGTTAGCTGGCGTCGCGGCGGCGCAGCAGCTGGATTGCCGCTAACCGAGGGGTAATCGACTCGCCGCCAGGTTCGATCACCAAGCGTGATGATCGACTGCACACTGTGTTTGTCACACGATGGGGGCCAGTGCTCGTGTCGAGCGTGCGAAACGCGCGGCACGTTTGCAAACCTTTTGGCACGCACCACTTGCGGTGCCGACGTGAATACGAAGTGCTACTCCCCGATCGCGACGAGAGAACGAGTTGCGGTCGAGCACGTCCACAGTCGTCAAGGCAGTTGAAGGATCCGGTGAACTCGGTGGCAACAGTGAAGCAGGAGCGCGTCCAACGCGCTCGTCGCTGGTGCCTTCGTGTCATCGCCGTGATCGGCGGCGCGATCGCCGCGAGCGTCGCGGCATGCGCCCTGACGACCGCCGCCGCGAGCGCCGACCAGGCGAACGACAACGACTCGTGGCTGAGTGGTGGCTCCAAGCTCGTCAACGGTGTCGTCAAGGACAGCGAGCAGGCCCTTCGTTCCGGCGTCCACGACCTGCGCTCCAATGTGGACCGAGTGCAGGACTCATTGCGCACCAACAACGAGCCCGGTCCCGTCAAGGACAAGGACAAGGAAGACTCCACTGCGGACGGTGCGCACATCCATGTGCACGCCGACGGCACGAATCACGAACACTCGAGTGACCGTGACGCCGACGAGAACCCGGTGGACTCCTCCCTCGGCCTGAGCGACTCGACGCAGGCGTCGGCCGATGGCATCGCCGCCATGCTCGACGGACTGTTCGGCATGAGCCCGCAGTACCCGGCACGCGGCGACGTCAACCTCGACGGCGCCATCGACGACGCCGCGCAGCTCGACGGCGCCATCGACGACGCCGCGCAGCTCGACGGTCTGCGCAACCAGATCAGTCACTGGCTCACCCCGGCGGCCAACGGCGTACTGCCGGAGGTCCCCGTTCCCGGCGGCATGGACCAGGGCGCCGCCCCGATGCCGATGCCGCTGCCGAGTGCGCCGTCCGGCCACTCCGGTGTCGGCGGCTCGGTCGTCGGCCACATTCACCACGCGGACTTCGCCGTGAAGCACGCCGACTCGAACCACTCGGCGACCGGCGACAGCGACCGCGGCGCTCACGACGCCGCGGGCTCCGATATCTCAGACTCCCCGAGCGACGGCGGCCCGATCGGGCTGCCGACAGGTGCGCCCGGAGCACCGGCCGCGCCCGGCACCGGCAACGCCGGCGGGCACGCGGACGGTTCGCCGTTCGCCGTCACCTCTGGCTCGGGTATCGCCTTGGGCGCCATCCAGGCGGCCAAGGCTGTTTCCGGCGCGGGCTTCGCGCCGATCGAGCCGGGCCGCCAGCCCGGCGTCACTCCTGACTGAGTTCATTCCCCCCCGGGCAGCGCGCGTCTCTGTGCGCCTGTGCCCGATTTCGTCGTGGCTTATCTGCCAGACGTCCCCCTGCGAAAAATCGCAACCCCGATTAATTCACTCAAGGAGTACTTGTAATGCATAAGTGGGCGAAGCGTGGAATTCAGACCGCGCTCGTTACCGGCGGGATCTTCATGCTGGGGACCGGCATCGCATCCGCCGATGAGAACGTCGACCCGGACCGCCCAGCGAGTCCGATCGACGGCGGTGTGACCGTCCCGGTTCAGATCACCAACAACAACCTCGGCGCACCGGACGGGCAACATGCCGGTCCCGAGGTCAACGAGACCATCAGCACCCACGCCGTCACCGACCCGGTGGTCGCGGCGTATGAGCAGAACGCGCCCGCGGACGACCCGTTCCGGGGCAACCGCGTCAACGCCGACCTGGTCGTTCCGGTGCAGACGACCAACAACGCCGTGGGCGTGCTCGGTGACGCCAACACGTCGGGTGGTGACACGACCCAGACGTACGACGGCAGCAGCGACATCTCGACCGACGGCAGCGGCGACGCGCTCGCCGGCAACGTCGTCGACCTCGACTGGGCGGCCCCGGTCCAGATCGCGAACAACGCTGGCGCGCTCGGTGGCGACGCGACGACGTCGGGCAACGACGCTCAGCAGACCACCACGACCGGCGGCGATGTCACCACGAACGGCTCCGGTGGCACCCTGGCGGGCAACATCCTCGCCGGCCAGGCCGCGACGCCGCTGCAGGGCAACAACAACGCGTTCGCCGTCGGCGGCGTCTCGGCGTCCGGCGGCAACGAGGCCGAGTCGAGCGCCCAGAGCGGCGGCTTCCTCGAGACCGACGGCTCCGACGGCGTGCTGTCCGGCAACGCCGGTGGCGGCCCGCTCGGCGCGTCCGGTGGGTTGAACAACAGCGCTGGCAGCTGGGTCGGCAGCGCCAACACCGTCGACGCGGAGAACAGCGTGTCGGCGACCGGTGGTGGCACGCAGCCGGCGGTGCGGGACGACCACACCTATATCCAGACCGACGGCGACAACGGCCTCGGCTCCGGCAACATCCTGGAGCCGCAGGGCGCGGGCAACATGACCGGCCACGGCATCGCGGGCACCTGGATCGGCACCGCGTCCACCGGCAGCGACGCGAAGTCCGAGGCGAGCACGTCGAACGAGACCACCACCGACGCCGGTGGGTTCTCCGCGACCTCGGGCCAGGACTCGGTGCTGTCCGGCAACTTCGCAGACGCCTCGGCCGCTGCTCCGATCGAGGTGTTCTGCAGCGCCGGGAGCTGGGGCGGCATCGCCTCGGCGACCGACTGCGAGAGCACCACCAACGCCGACTCCGGCGGCGGCACCTACACCGACGGCACCGGCTCGGTCGGTGGCGGCAACTCGGTGAACGCCCCGCTCGCCGCGCCGCTCGAGGCGTTCGGCGTCGGTGGCAGCTGGATCGGCACCGGCGAGGCGGAGGCCTCGGAGACCAAGACCGTCGACGCCGGTGGCTACAACGGCACCCTGGGCGACGACTCGACGGTCGGCGGCAACATCGTGCAGGCGCCGGTGGCCGCGCCGGGTGAGGTGTTCGGCGTCGGTGGCGCCTGGGGCGGCATCGGCTCCGGCACCGCGTCGGAGACCAAGACCGTCGAAGCCGGTGGACCCGGCAACACCTCGGACGACAAGGGCACCGGCAGCTCGAACGTGATCGCGACCCCGGTCGCGCAGCCGGTGCAGGCGTTCGGCATCGGTGGCGCCTGGATCGGCGAGGGGCATGGTGACGCGAGCGCGGACACCACCGCCACGGCCGGTGGCCACTACTACGGCTCCGGCAAGGGCGGCACGCTGTCCGGCAACGTCGGACAGCTCGCCTGGACCGCACCGGCGCAGGCGTTCGGCATCGGCGGTGTCTGGGGCGGCAACGCCTCCGGTTCCGCCGAGAACACCACGACCACGAGCGCCGGTGGCTACGCCGAGGCGGACGGCTCGCAGGGCGTCGGCTCCGGCAACATCGTCAACGGCGCCCTCTCGGAGCCGCTGCAGGGCCACGGCATGGGCGCCTCCTGGATCGGCTCGGGCAACGGCACGTCGTACAACGTGACCGAGTCCACGGCCGGCGGCGAGTCGATCTCCAACGGCACCGACAGCTCGCTCGGCGGCAACGTGCTCTACGCCCCGGTCGGCGGCGCCGGCTCGGCGTTCGGCAACGCGGCCACCTTCATCGGCAGCGCGTCCGGTGAAGGCGCGAACGAGATCGTCTCCAACGCTGGTGGCGACGTCGAGACCAGCGGCGACGCGGGCTCGGGCTCGGGCAACGCGGTCGGCGCGCAGGCGCTGCCCATCGCGCAGGCGTTCGGCAATGGCGCCAGCGCGGTCGGCGTCGCGGACGGCGTCGGCACCAACACCACCGACGCCGTGTCGGGCGGTGACATCACGACCTCCGGCAAGGGTGGGTCGCTGTCGGGCAACCTGTTCGACGTGCCTGCCGCAGGGGTCGCACAGGCGTTCGGCAACGCGGGCACCGTCGGCGGCATCGCTCACGGCATCGGTGACAACACCACCACCGGGATGGTCGGCGGCACCTCGAGCACGTCGGGCCAGCAGAACAGCCTGTCCGGCACGAACTCCGAGCTGCCGATCGGTGGCGCGGTGCAGGTCTACAATTTCTCCGCCCCGGTGCTCGGTGAGGCGCTTGCCATCGGCAGCAACGTGACCAACCTGAACACGGCCACCCAGGAGCCGCAGATCAACATGCCGCTCGAGGGCTCGGAGCTGTCCGTCGACAGCGTGCCCGCCCTCAACAAGATGGCGGCCGCTCCGGCATCCCCGCTGCGTTCGGAGCGGTCGGGACTGCCTGCCGACGTGAGCCCGATGATGCAGCCGATGCCGATCGCGGCCCCGGCCATGCCGGGTATGGCGGCGCCGCTGCCCGCACCCGGCCTGCCGGTCAGCACGCTGCCTGCCACGGACGACCTGTCAGTCCTCGGCGACCTGTCGCTCGAGGGCCTGTCCGAGCTGCCCGCAGCCGGTGAGCTGCCCACGCCGAGCCTCGGCCGGGAGCTGCCCGTCTCCGGTGGTCTGCCGGTGAGCACGGACTTGCTGCCGACGGACGCGCTGCCGACCGGTGGCCTGCCGGTCAGCACCGACTCGCTGCCGGAGCTGCCGGGTGTCGACAGCCTGCCGACCTCGGGCCTCGGCCGGGACCTGCCGGTCGCTGGTGGTCTGCCGGTGAGCACGGACTCGCTGCCGACGGACGCGCTGCCGACCGGTGGCCTGCCGGTGAGCACGGACTCGCTGCCGACGGACGCGCTGCCCACGGGCGGTCTGCCGACGAGCGGCTTGCCGGTGAGCACGGACTCGCTGCCGACCGACGCGCTGCCCACGGGCGGTCTGCCGACGCCGGGTCTGGGTCGTGACCTGCCCGCCGCCGGCCAGCTCCCCGTCAGCACCGACTCGCTGTCGGAGCTGCCGTTCTCGGGCACGCTGCCCGCGGCCGGTGAGCTGCCCGTCTCGAGCGACCTGACCGGCCTGAACCTGGCGATGCCGCAGGCCCCGGTCGCCTCGGAGCTGCCCGCGGTCGACAGCGTTGCCGGTCGCAGCGATGTCACCCAGGGCGCCGTCCAGAGCGCGTTCACCAAGGTGTTCTACGCGCTGGGCAAGGCCATAAAGATCAAGGCCTGATTCCCAGGTGATGACCGTGAAGGGCATCTTCGTGGCAGCGCACGCCATGGAGATGCCCTTCACGGCGTCTACAGCACCGGTAGATACCCGGTCAGCCAGGCACCCAGGCGCCGAGCACCGGCGTGAACTCGCGCACCGACCGCTCGGCGACCGCACCCTCCAGGAAGTAGGGGTCGTTGTCGATGATCTGGTGCAACGCATTGACGTCGGGAGCCTCGATCAGCACGACGCCACCGCTGTTGTCGCCCAGCGGCCCGGCGACGGCCACCGTGCCCTGATCGGCGAGCGTCGCGAGGAACTCGCGGTGTCGCGGCCGTACCTCGGGCATCTTTTCGGGGACATAGCGAATCTCAACCAGGTACCACGCCATGGGAGTGTAAGTTACGTCGTCACCGGCCGTGCGTACAGCATGACGCCGATGAGCTGCCGATATCGTGGAGCGCAGGGGCGTCGATCGGGAGAAAGGGGGTTGCGGCATGTCGGAGAGCAGTGCGGAACGTACCGTTGAGCGCACGCTCGGTCACCTGCGCGCGATCGACGCACCGGATGAGCAGACGGCCCCCGGTATCCCGGTCACCATCGAAGATCTCTACCGCGTCCACCGGATGCGACTCGTCCGGCTGGCGATCCTGCTCGTCGACGAGGCGGCCACGGCAGAGGACGTCGTGCAGGAGGCGTTCGCCGGACTGCACCGCAACTGGCGGAAGCTGCGCGACGAGGCCGCGGCGATCGGCTACCTGCGCACCGCCGTCGTCAACGGCTCGCGCAGCGTGCTGCGGCGGCGCAAGACCGCGCGCGAGTACGTGCCCCCGCACGCGGTGACCGCCCGCTCCGCCGAAAGCCTCGCCATGCTCTCGACCGAGCACCAGGCCGTCGTCACCGCGCTCGGCGTGCTGCCGCCCCGGCAGCGGGAGGTGCTGGTGCTGCGCTACTACGGCGGACTCAGCGAGGCCGAGATCGCGGAGGCGGCCGGCATCTCCAAGGGCACCGTCAAGTCGACGGCCAGCAGGGCACTCGAGGCGCTGCAACGCGCCATGGCCGACGCGCAGCGCCAGTGAGCGATCAGATGAGCGACGACGGCGAGCCGGAGCGTCAGGACAGCCCGGAGGCGCTGCTCGCGGAGGCGCTGCGCGCCAAGGCCGGGCAGACCGTGGGTAACGCGAGCGTCACGACCGGCGAATCTTCCACCGACCGGCTCAGCTCCACCGCCCGTTCCGGCCAGCCCAATGTAGTCCAATCGGGTGAAGCAAGGATCGGGATGGGCTGGGTGCTGGTACTCGCGGTATTGCTGGGACTGGTGACCGGGACCCTCATAGGGCTACTCACAGTCGTCTGATCGTTCTGTGCTGCTCGGATAATCCCCCGAATGTACGTATAGCGGCACTCGATGGAGGCGGCTAATCTGTGCATGGGGCAAATGCCCGAAATGGGCGACTAACCCTCCGCCACTACGCGTGGTCCCGCGTCGTCCTAGACCCCGACGGCACCTAAGTATCGGCTTTCTCAGCTTAGGGGTCGAGATGTCTGGATATAGCGCGAGCATTCCGCTGGGAGCTTTGCACGTCAGGAGGCGGGCGACCGCACACCGGGTGGCCACGCCTGACCGTGTCGACGACCCTCCCGCCACCGAGGCTGATCCCTATGCGTCGCTCGTCGAGGCGGCCAAGTCCGGTGACCGGTACGCCATCGAGGACCTGATCGCCTCGCTACGGCCGGTGATCGTGCGGTACTGCCGTGCCCGGATCGGGCGAGCGACGAGCACCTTCTCCTCGGCCGACGACGTGGCGCAGGAGGTGTGCCTCGCGGTGCTGCTGGCGTTGCCGTCGTACCGGTCGAGCGGAGCGAGCTTCCTCGGCTTCGTCTACGGCATCGCGACCCACAAGATCATGGACTTCCACCGGAAGCATTCGCGGGACCGCTCGCTCCCGGTGTCCGACGTCCCCGACACCGGCGTCGAGACCACCGGCCCCGAGCAACAGCTGCTGCGCACCGAGCTGGGGCAACAACTCGCGGAGCTGCTGAAGACGCTGTCCGTGACGCAGCGCGAGGTGCTGACGCTGCGGCTGATCGTCGGCCTGTCCGTCGCGGAGACGGCCGAGGCGATCTCGGTGTCACCCGGCGCGGTTCGGGTGTGTCAGCACCGCGCGCTGAGCAAGCTCAGGAGCCGGCTGCTGGCTCGTACTGATTCGGACGCATCGAGAACATTGACTCTGGGTTGAAGAGGTTGTCGGGGTCGAGGGCGGCTTTGATCTGTCGGTGGACGCGCATGCCGGTGGGGCCGATTTCGCGGGCGAGCCAGTCTTGTTTGATTTTGCCGATGCCGTGTTCGCCGGTGACGGTGCCGCCGAGGGAGAGTCCGATGTCGAGGATGGCGTCGAAGGCTTTGTGGGCGCGTTCGGATTCGTCGGGTGAGGTGGGGTCGTAGACGATGGTGGGGTGCATGTTGCCGTCGCCGGCGTGGCCGACGACGGCGATGCGCAGGCCGACGTCGTCGGCGATGGCCGCGCAGCTGGAGATCAGTTCGGCGATGCGGGTGCGGGGCACGGAGACGTCGTCGGTGAGCCAGGTGCCGTAGGTTTCCAGCGCGGTCAGCACCACCCGCCGGGCTTGCAGCAGCATGTTGCCTTCGGCGAGGTCGTCGGTCACGTAGGTCATGTCGGCTCCGGAATGAGTAGTGCCATCGTCTCGCCGACACACGCCGCGTCCACCGGGT